>NZ_JBXWOS010000002.1:0-373788 GCF_059611005.1 Ruegeria sp. CDSB117 | reverse complement strand
CGATTTGCGACCGCCTAAACGGGACACCTAGAAAGTGCCTTGGATGGCAAACTCCAACCGAGGCATTTAGAGATGAATTGATGAAATTGAGATAGCGGAAACCGTCGCAACGACCCTTGAAACTTCTTAGTAGAAGGCCTGAAGTCCGGTCTGTGCCCGCCCCAAAATCAACGCATGAACGTCGTGCGTGCCTTCATAAGTGTTCACAGTTTCCAGATTGACCATGTGACGGATAACCTGGAATTCCAGCGAGATGCCATTGCCGCCGTGCATGTCGCGGGCATTCCGCGCGATCTCCAACGCCTTGCCGCAGTTATTGCGCTTAACGATCGAAATCATTTCGGGCGCGGCTTCGGCCTGATCCATCAAGCGGCCAACGCGCAGGCTGGCTTGCAGGCCCAAAGCGATCTCGGTTTGCATGTCCGCCAGTTTGCGTTGGAACAGCTGCGTCTGCGCAAGCGGCTTGTTGAACTGTTTGCGGTCCAGACCATACTGACGCGCACCGTGCCAACAGCTTTCAGCGGCGCCCATGACGCCCCAGCTGATCCCGTAGCGCGCACGGTTCAGACAGCCAAACGGACCCTTCAGGCCCTGAACATGCGGCAGCAAGGCGCCCTCGTCCACTTCGACGCCGTCCAGAACGATCTCACCCGTAATCGATGCCCGCAGGCTCATCTTGTTCTGAATTTTGGGCGCGCTCAAACCTTTGAGACCCTTGTCCAAAACAAAGCCTCGGATCTTGCCGTCATGAGCATCGGATTTAGCCCACACCACAAAGACGTCTGCGATGGGTGAATTCGAGATCCACATCTTGCTGCCGGTCAGCCGATAACCACTGTCGATCTTTTCCGCGCGGGTTTTCATGCCCGCCGGGTCCGAGCCGGCATCAGGTTCTGTCAGACCAAAGCAACCGATCCATTCGCCGCTGGCCAGTTTTGGAAGGTACTTCCGGCGCTGTTCTTCGCTGCCATAGGCATAGATCGGGTACATCACCAATGAGCTTTGCACCGACATCATCGAGCGATAGCCAGAATCCACACGCTCAACCTCGCGCGCGACCAGGCCGTAGGACACATAACCGCCACCAAGACCGCCGTATTCTTCGGGGATCGTGGTGCCCAAAAGGCCCATTTCACCCATTTCGCGGAAGATTTCCGGGTCCGTTTCCTCGTTCTGGAAAGCTTCCAGAACCCGTGGTTGCAGCTTTTCCTGACAATATGCCTGCGCACTCGCGGCGATCATGCGCTCATCTTCTGTTAGCTGATCCGCCAAACGAAATGGATCGTCCCACGAGAACGCCCCCATGTCAGGTGCATCTTTGGCGCGCAAAGTTGGTTTGGTGTTCGGGGCGTTCATTTTGGTTCTCCGCTAGTCGGCTTTGTCGCAAAATACCCTGCCGTAACCGCAAATAACAGCTACAGTTTCGCAACGAACCATGAGTAAACCGCATAGAACAGGGCAGTGCGCCCTGCCCCGTGTTTTTACCCCAGCGCATACCCTGCGCCGCGAACCGTACGCACGGGATCTTCACCGCCATGCTGAGTCAGCGCCTTGCGCAAGCGGCCGATGTGAACGTCAACTGTTCTAGTGTCGACGTAGATATCGCGCCCCCAGACCCGGTCCAGCAGCTGTTCGCGGCTCCAGACACGACCCGGTTTTTCCATGAACGTGCTCAACAGACGAAACTCGGTCGGGCCCAGTTTCAGCGGCTTGCTGTTGCGGCTGACCTTATGTGTCTCGGAATCCAGAATGATATCCGCAAATTCAAGCTTGATACCGACCGTCGCAGGGCGAACACGGCGCAACTGTGTGCGCACGCGCGCCATAAGCTCGACAACCGAATACGGCTTGACCACATAGTCATCCGCCCCGGTTTCCAGCCCGCGCACCTTGTCGACCTCTTCCGACCGGGCTGAAAGCATGATGATGGGGATCGATCGTGTATCCGGGCGCGTTTTAAGGCGGCGGCACACTTCGATCCCGCTGAGGTTGGGCATCATCCAGTCCAGAACGATGATGTCCGGGCTGTCTTCATCAACTAGCAGCAATGCCTCGTCGCCATTGGCTGCCTTGGATACACGAAACCCTTCTGCTTCGAGGTTGTAAGCCAGCACTTCACGCTGGGCCAGTTCATCCTCAACAACCAGTACCGTAGGCTGATCAGCGGACATAATCGTTGCCTCCTAGGCGGTTTGCGAGGTGGTATCGGCTTTGGGACGTGCTTCCGACGGCCGTTCCCCAGTCACCAGATAAACCACCTGTTCAGCGATGGCTGTAACGTGATCGCCCATCCGTTCAATGTTCTTTGCGATGAAATGCAGGTGCATGCACGACGAGATGTTGCGGGGATCTTCAGCCATGAAGGTCAGAAACTCGCGGAATAGGCCGTTATACATCTGGTCTACTTCTTCATCCCGCTGGATCACGTCAGCGGCCAATTCGGCGTCACGTTGAATATAAGCGTCCAACGCGTCGCGCAGCATCCGCTCAACCTCGCGCGCCATACGGCGCAGGGCCGCGGCACTGCCGTTGATCTCGCCGGCGTCGACAAGAACCGTGGTGCGTTTGGCAATGTTTTTGGAATAGTCGCCGATACGTTCCAGGTTTGCCGAGACCTTCAGAACCGACAGAACCAGACGCAGGTCGCTCGCTGTGGGTGCCCGCAGCGCGATCACCCGCGCGGTTTCTTCGTTGATCAGATCCTCAAGCGCATCAATGGCTTTGTCGCCCTGACGCACCTCTTGGGCCAATTCGACATCCCGGGTTTCAAGCGAGCGCGCAGCGTTCATGATCGCGGCCTCGACCAGACCACCCATCTTCATGATATGGGCCTGAACCGCTTCAAGGTCGCGGTCGAATGCGGATGCAATATGTTGTTCGGTCATGTTCAAATACCTGTCCTCAGCCGATACGGCCGGTGATGTAGCTTTCCGTGCGGGGGTCTTCGGGGTTGGTAAAGATCTGACCGGTCTCGCCGAATTCAACCAGATTACCCAAATGAAAGAACGCCGTTTTCTGGCTGACCCGCGCAGCCTGTTGCATCGAGTGGGTCACGATCACCACCGAATAGCGCGAGCGCAGTTCGTCGATCAGTTCCTCGACTTGTGCAGTGGCAATCGGGTCCAGCGCCGAGCAAGGCTCATCCATCAGCAAAACCTCAGGTTCCGTTGCTACGGCGCGGGCAATACACAGGCGCTGCTGCTGACCACCGGACAGGCCGGTTCCGGGGGCGTCCAAGCGGTCCTTGACTTCATCCCAGATCGCAGCACGACGCAGAGATTTCTCAACAATATCATCGAGTTCTGATTTGTTCCTGGCAAGACCATGGATGCGCGGGCCATAGGCCACGTTGTCATAGATCGATTTTGGGAACGGGTTGGGTTTTTGAAACACCATTCCGACCTTGGCACGCAGCTGCACTGGGTCGACACGCTTGTCATAGATATCTTCGCCGTCCAGCAGGATATCGCCTTCGACCCGGCAAATGTCGATGGTGTCGTTCATCCGGTTCAGGCAGCGCAGAAAAGTGGACTTGCCGCAGCCCGATGGGCCGATAAAGGCCGTTACGGTCTTGTCCTCGATCTGGACGTCCACGTCTTTGATAGCGTGCGTGTCGCCGTAATAAACCTGAACGTTGTTGGCGGCGATCTTGATGGCTTTGGAGTCCACGGTTCTCTCCACTCGTGTCATATCATTCATAATAGCCCCCATTTACCAGCGGCGTTCAAAGCGGCGGCGCAGAAGTACCGCAATGGTGTTCATTGTAACGAGGAAGATCAACAGGATGATGATGCCCCCCCATGCGCGTTCATAAAAGGCCGGGTCGGCGCGTTTGGACCATTCATAGATCTGCGCCGGCATGGCCGAGTTGGGCGACAGGAAACCCGCAACAATTCCGTCGGGCGGGTTTGAGGCGATAAAACCCACCATACCGATCAGCAGCAGCGGTGCGGTTTCCCCCAACGCCTGTGCCAGGCCAATGATGGTGCCGGTCAGAATACCGGGCGCGGCCAACGGCAGAACGTGATGGAACACGGCCTGCATTTTCGAGGCCCCTACCCCAAGCGCCGCATCCCGGATCGACGGCGGAACCGCCTTCAGCGACGCGCGGGTCGAGATGATGATCGTCGGCAGCGTCATCAGTGTCAGCACCAGACCACCCACCAGCGGGGCCGAAGTTGGGAGGTGCATGTAGTTGATGAACACAGCCAGACCCAGAATACCGAACACGATCGACGGCACAGCGGCCAGATTCGAGATGTTGACCTCGATGATGTCAGTCAGCCGGTTCTGTGGCGCGAATTCTTCAAGATAAATCGAAGCCGCCACACCGATAGGCAAGGCCAACGCTAGAACCACCAACATCATGAACAATGAACCCAGCATGGAGACACCGATCCCAGCCGCTTCGGGCCGCTGGTCAGAGGCATCTGCACCGAAAATGAAATCCAGGTTGAAGGCTTTGTACAGCACACCCGCATCGCGTAGTTGATCCACGAAATCCAACTGTTCGACCGAGATACTCTTGTCGTTGGCAATCGACTCGCGGGTTACGCGGCCTTTCATGTAGCCATCGACACGGCTGTTGACCAAAAAGCGGAAGCTGACGGTCTTGCCGATCTCATCAGGGTTGGCGATCACATAGTTCCGCAACTCGGCCTGCGCGGCCTTGGACAGGATCTTGCCCATCTCCTTGGGTTTCAAGTCTGTCTGGATGCCCAGCTTTTCGACTTCGCTTTCCAGCGCAGACGCGATCAGAGGGGCATAACCAAAGGTCGAAACCTTTTTGATATCCTCGATATTGCGGTTGCCCTTCTTGTCCAGCTTGTCGGCCTTAAGCTCGACATTCAATTCAAGAAAGCTTTGCTGAAAGGCACCGGTTCCGGCCGTGACAATATTGGTCACCAGCACAATTAGCATCAGCAAGCCGATCCCGATGGCGGCGATGCCGTACATTTTGAACCGGCTTTCAGCCGCATTGCGGCGCTTGGTGCGTGCGTCCTTTTCGAACAGCGAACCACCTTTGGGCTTCGCGGTCGGAGCAGCGTCAGGCGTTTGGGAAATATCGGTCATTCGTACTGCTCCCGGTATTTGCGTACGATGTAGAGGGCGAAGATGTTCAGCCCCAGCGTGATGATGAACAGGGTCAGACCCAGCGCAAAGGCCACCAGCGTCTCGGGGCTGGCAAAATCGGTATCACCTGTTAGCTGGCTGACAATCCGCGTGGTGATGGTTGTCATCGCCTCGAACGGGTTGCCCGAGAATTTGGCAATCGCTCCGGCGGCCATCACAACAATCATCGTTTCACCAATGGCGCGGCTTGCGGCCAGAAGGATCGCGCCGACAATACCAGGCAGCGCGGCCGGTAGTATCACGTTGCGCACGGTTTCCGAATGCGTCGCACCCAGACCCAGCGAGCCGTCGCGCATGGTTTGTGGCACCGCGTTGATAATGTCGTCCGACAGTGACGAGACAAACGGGATCAGCATGATCCCCATAACCAACCCGGCAGTCAGAACCGCATTCGAGCTGGCCATCCAACCCACTCCCAGCATGCCACCGTCGCCGAACATCGACACCAACGCCGGACCCACGGTCAGCAGAGCAAACAGACCGTAAACGATGGTCGGAATACCGGCGAGGATTTCCAGCAGTGGCTTGGCGATGGACCGCGTCACACCCGAGGCATACTCGGACAGATAGATCGCGGCAAACAGGCCAATTGGGACCGCCACAAGTAGCGCGATCACTGAAATGTACAGCGTGCCCCACAACAGCGGCAGGATCGACAGCTCACTGCCACCGCGGAAGTTCGGCGCCCATGTGCTGCCAAAAAAGAAGTCCTTCCACGAATGCAGCTGAAAGAAGTTCATCGTCTCAAAAAGCATCGAAAGAACAATGCCGATGGTTGTCAGGATCGCGATTGACGCGGCCAGCAATAGCAAGGCCAGAACCCCCTGCTCTACCACGTTACGGGCCCTAAATTCCTTGTGCGTACGTACATAGGCAAAGGCTGCCCCAAGCAGTGCCAAGGCCAAAACCACGACCTGCATCGCAACTGTCCCTGTGGACGTCATGCTGCGGAACTTTTGTGCCGCGACCAAAATCGGCTGTGTGATGTCCTGAGTCAGAACCTGGCCTGCGTCTTTCAGCGTTTTTGTCAGCGCTTCAATATCCGCATTGCCGTTCTGGGCTTGAGTTTCGGTCATCGCGCCGCTGGCGACAGCGCCGTCCAGACCGTGTGCGACGCGGCGCACTTCACTCATGATCAGGCCACGCTCCGACCCTTCGGGCACTGCTTGATCAGGAATGAGGCTGGATACCGTGCTGTTTACGATCATCGGCTGGGCAAGAAGCCAAACGATCAGCACCCCTACTGCGGGAACCAGAGCCGTCAACGCAACGTTGTAACCGTAGTAAGACGGTAAAGAATGCAAATCGCGGACGTTACCACCCGCACTTGCCAGAGCGCGGGACCGACCCGCAAAAAATCCGATCACTGCCAGCGCAAGCAGGATAAGCAACAGCCAGGATAACGCCATGAGAACTCCGTGGGGATGGCAGAGATGGAGTCAAAAAGAACCGGGGCGAGAAAAACCGCCCCGGTTCCGTTCGTATGTGTGATTAGGAACCGCCGCCCAGAACGGTTTCGTTGGCAACTGCTTCCTGTACCTTGACCAGCTCAGGGTCGGATACCAGGCCGTATTCTGCCAGCGGGCCGTCGGGACCTGCGATCTCGTCGGCGACGAAGAACTCAGCATATTCTTTCAGGCCGGGGATCACGCCGATATGCGCTTTCTTCACGTAGAAGAACAGCGGGCGCGAAACCGGGTATTCGCCGGTTGCGATCGACTCGGTCGAAGGAACAACGTCAGACATGGTTGCGACTTGCAGCTTGTCGGTGTTGTTCTCGTAGAACGCCAGACCAAAGACGCCGATGCCGTCTTTGTTGCTGTCGATACGGGCCAGAGTTTCGGTGTAGTCACCGTCGATGTCGACCGAAACGCCATCGGTACGCAGAGCGATACAGGCTTTCTCGGCGGCTTTCTTGTCGTCGCCATTGGCCGCTTTGTAGACGTCAAAGTCGCCCAGATGCTCACAACCAGCCAGGATCACTTTGTCTTCGAACACTTCACGAGTGCCGTGCTTGGTGCCCGGGATGAAGGCTGCGATCGGCTGTGCCGGGAATGCAGGGTTTACGTCGGCCCAGGTTTTGTTGGGGTTGTCGACCAGTTCACCGTCAACGACGATCTGAGCGGACAAAGCTTTGTACCAGTCTTCCGGCGTGAACTCGAAAGAGTTGCCGTTGATGTCGGATGCGAAAACGATGCCGTCATAACCGATCTGAACTTCGATGATGTCAGTAACGCCGTTTTCAGCACAGGCTTTGATTTCTTTTTCACGGATCTGGCGCGATGCGTTCGCAACGTCGATGGTGTTTTCGCCAACACCTTCACAGAAACGCTTCAGACCTGCCGAGGAACCACCCGATTCAACAACCGGTGTCGGGAAGTCAAAATTCTCACCGAAGGCTTCTGCTACGATCGAGGCGTATGGCAGCACGGTTGAAGAACCCGCAACCTGAACCTGATCACGAGCGGCGGCCGCGGTGGCCGATACAGCAGCAATGGTAAGCGCCGAAGCCGACAGTTTTACAAAGGACATTTCAGTCTCCCTGAAAAGATAAATTGTGATCACCCCATGATGATCTGCGCGAACTCCTAAAAGCCGTGCGTAAGCCTTTTGTGACAAGTACGTAACGGTTTTATGACACGTAACGATTTTCTTAAGTTTTCTTAACAGGACAGTACGGAACACAGCGCGCGTCTGAAATGAACCTGCGTCATTGGCCGAAAATCAGCGCGGCAAAATCACTGTAAATACAGAGCCTTTGCCCAGATCGCTTTCGACCCGTAGCCGCCCCCTGTGGCGATTGACGATGTGTTTTACAATCGCAAGGCCCAGCCCCGTACCGCCCAGTTCGCGGGATCTGTGACTGTCGGCGCGATAGAATCGCTCTGTCAGCCGCGGCAGATGTACGGCATCAATCCCTGGGCCTTTGTCTGCGATCTGTACCCGAACCGCAGGGCCGCGCATGGCCGTGTCGCGTTCAGATGCTTGAATGCGCACATCAACACTACCGCCGCTACCGCCATATTTGATGGCATTCTCGATCAGGTTCGTGAACACCTGACGCAATTGGTCGCTGTCTCCGGTCACCGAGATTGGCCCTGATGACGCATCCAGTGTCAGGTCCACTTTTGCGGCCTCAGCAAGGGGACGCAGCGTTGTAAGCGTTGATTGCATCAGACCTGTCAGATCAACCTGCTCCCTGGGGCGAACCCGCTCTTCGCTCTCGACCCGGTTCAGGGATAGCAGATCGCCGACCAGCCGGTTCATTCGATTGGCTTCGTCGGTCATGATCTGCAGAAACCGCTCACGGGCGGCTGCATCATCTCGCGCTGGACCACGCAATGTTTCTATGAAGCCCATCAGAGCAGTCAGAGGCGTGCGCAGTTCGTGGCTGACATTCGCCACAAAATCGCGCCTCATTTGTCCGGCCTGTTCCAGATGCGTGACGTCCTGGAAAACGACCATCACGGCACCACCCTCCACCGCGCCCACACCCTTCATGTAACGGCATTGCACTTCGAAAGTGGTGTCCTGGGCACCATCATTGGACAAATGGCGCGTTTTGGCTGGGCCTTTACTGCGCAGGCTCTGCTCCATCGCGTCGATGACTTGTGGCTGCCGAAGGATCGTTGCGAAATGGCGGCCTTCGATGTTCTGACCCAGCATAGTTCTGGCTTCGGTGTTTGCCGCTATGATGCGCTCGGTCTGATCAACCATAAGCGTGGGCATCGGAATGGCCGACACAATTTCAGCAAGCAGGTCGTTTGGCATTTCCGTCACTCTTGATGCGTTTGGAATCAACCTAAGACACAGGTTTCAAAGTTTTGCGAAACGCGCGCATATTCTGCTGATAGTGAAGCGCGCTGAAGGTGATTTTTTGCGCTGCCGCCGCATCCAGTTCCCGCACAACTTTGCCCGGTGACCCCATAACCAGAGAGTTATCGGGTATTTCCTTGCCTTCGGTAATCAGTGCGCCGGCACCGATAAGACAGTTTTTCCCGATCCTTGCGCCGTTCAAGACAATCGCGCCCATTCCGATCAGTGTGTTTTCCCCGATCGTGCAGCCATGCAGCATGACCTTGTGTCCGATGGTGCAGTTCTTACCAATGGTCAGCGGATACCCGGCGTCGATATGCATGACGCAGTTTTCCTGGACGTTGCTGCCCTCGCCCACGCGGATCTCTTCGTGGTCGGCGCGGATGGTGCAGCCGAACCAGACCGAGGCACCCTGTTCCAGAACCACTTTCCCAATCAGGTTGGCATCCGGCGCAACCCAGGTGTCTTCGTGGATTTGCGGCGCGTGGTCACCCAAAGCGTAAATGGTCATGCCAAGCCCTCAAATTCGTTTTGCAACGTGCGGACATGGTTCTGCAGGCTGGGCTGCTGGATGCGGCGCATGCGTTCGGCGCTGACGATGGTTTTCAGCTTTTCCTCGGTGGCATCCAGATCGTCATTGATCAGAACATAGTCATAATAGCCCCAGTGGCTAATCTCATCCCAGCTTTTCAGCATACGTTTTGCGATAACGTCTTCACTGTCCTGACCGCGGCTTTCCAGCCTGCGGCGCAGCTCGGGGATAGACGGCGGCAGGATAAAGATCGACAAAGCGTGCTTGCCCAGATCCGAATTGCGGATTTGCACCTCGCCTTGCCAGTCCACGTCAAACAGAACGTCTTTGCCGCTGTTAATGGACTCGCGTACCGGACCCGCCGGTGAGCCGTAGAAATTACCGAACACGTGCGCGTGTTCCAGCATTTGTCCCTCGGACACCTGCTGCCGGAACGCATCCTCACTAAGGAAGTAATACTCGCGCCCGTCTTCCTCACCCGGGCGTGGTGCGCGGGTGGTGGCCGAGACCGAGAACTCAAGCTCGGAATCCCACTGCATCAGCCGTTTCGCCAGGGTCGATTTACCGGCCCCCGAAGGCGAGGACAGAATGATTAATAGGCCGCGTCGATCCGCCATTTGGGCGCTCCTGTGGTTATTCTACGTTCTGCACTTGCTCACGCATCTGATCTATTACGGCCTTCAACTCAAGGCCGACCGCTGTCAATTCCGCGCTTTGCGCCTTTGAACACAGTGTATTGGCCTCACGGTTGAATTCCTGCATTAGGAAATCCAGCTTGCGCCCGACCGCCGCGTCCTGCGCCAGCAGATCCCGCGCCGCCACGACATGCGCCTTCAGGCGATCAATCTCTTCGGTGATGTCCGCCTTGACGGCAATCAACGCCAATTCCTGAGCGACGCGGTCCGGATCAACCCCCTGCGCGTTGTCCATGACCCGCGCCAGATTATCCCGCAGCGCCTCGGCCATCTTGTCCTTGCGTTGCTCTGCCAGCTCTGCCGCTTCGATCGTCAATGAAGCCACCTGCCCTAGTTGATCTTCCAGAACAGTTGCCAGCGCCCGACCCTCGGACTGGCGCATTTCTATGAATTCGTCCAATAGGCCAGTGAACTCTGTCGTCAATTGGCCAACCAACGGGCCGGGGTCATCCCCGTCACTGCCCGCATCCAACATACCCTTGAGCGTGATCAGATCAGCGGCCGTCGAAGGCCTAAGGGTAACGTCCCGCGCAATGGCCATTTCCTGCGTTCGCGCCACAGCCTCAAGAACGGCACCCATGGCTGTCTCGTTCAGGACCAGGTCCGCCTGCGTCTCATCTCGGCTGAGGCGCAAAGACAATGTCACATTGCCCCGGCTGAGTTGTTTCGACATCGCGGCGCGCAACGCAGCCTCAAGCCCGGTCAACCAGTCCGGCACGCGCAGACGCATGTCCAGCCCCTTGCCGTTCACGCCGCGCAACTCCCACGTCCAGCTATGCGGCCCAAACGCCCCTTTTCCCGAGGCGAAACCCGTCATGGATTTAATCATGCCTGCCCTTTCCATAGCTGCCCGTTTTCAGTTTGCTGGGCGCACCTAATGCGAACTGCGCGCACAGGGCAAGAGTTTGCTGACTCTGCCTTTGTCCGTCAGTCGTTAACCATTCGTTAAAGATTTGCTCCAAAATTGAATCAACCTGCGTCAGTCTTACACCTGCGGACACTGGCCTCGGATGGAGGTCCCCGGTACTTCGCATTTTAGGAAAATGACGGTCGATAGGCGCCAGGGTGATAATGATGAAAACCTTTTTCGGGAACGGTTTCGGGTCAAGTTTTGGAAAGATCGTCTCTATGGATCGTTTTAACAGCGGGCGCAGCCTTTCGCCTATCCGGCAGGCCGAGGCGTATTGGACGGCGCTTCTGACAGGTGATGGGGTTCCCATGCGGTCGCAAATCGACCCGCGCGGGCTTGAGAACATTTTGGAATACACTTTCGTTCTGGAACGCATCGCCCCCGGACTTACCCGATTCCGTCTGGCCGGGAGGCATTTGAACCAGCTGGCCGGGATGGAAGTGCGTGGTATGCCGCTGACTTCCTTCTTTGAGCCCGGCGCGCGGGACCAGATCAAGACCGTGTCGGAACAGGTATTCGCACAACCAGCTATCGCCAATCTGACCCTGGAATCATCAGGTCGGTTGGGGCGTGTGCAGTTACAGGCCCGTATGCTTCTGTTACCGCTGAAAAGCGATTTGGGTGATGTCAGCCGCATTCTGGGCGTAATGGTCAGCGACGGCGCTATCGGTGCAACACCCCGACGATTCACAATCTCAGAAACCAATTTGCGCCCGGTGTCGGATGTGCAGGTTCCCAAACAACCGTCGCAAACGGTCGAGACCGGATTCGCAGAAGAAAAGCAAAAATTTGACCGTCCCGGTTCACATCTGAGGCTGGTTGTGTCGCGCGATGACTAAATCGCAAACAAAAAAAGGCGGGCCTATGCAGCCCGCCTTTTCCGATTATTGTCTATCACCCTAACTGGCTGCGCGGTTCTTGCGGTCGCGGCGCAGGTTGGTCAGCTCTTCTGCGACCAGGAATGCCAGTTCCAAGGACTGCGATGCGTTCAGGCGTGGGTCGCACGCTGTGTGGTAACGATCTGACAGGTCCTCTTCGGTCACCGCGCGCACGCCGCCGGTGCATTCTGTGACGTCCAGACCGGTCATCTCAAAATGCACACCACCAGGAACCGTGCCTTCGGCCTGATGGACGCCAAAGAAGTCGCGTACCTCACGCAGGACCGAGTCGAACGGACGGGTTTTGTACCCGGTTGCCGACTTGATCGTGTTGCCATGCATCGGGTCGCAAACCCAGGTGACCTTGGCGCCCTCTTCCTTAACCGCCTTGACCAGGCGCGGCAGGTGCTCGCCTGCCTTGCCTGCGCCAAACCGTGCGATCAGGGTCAGGCGACCCTCTTCGTTTTCCGGGTTCAGCTTGGCCATAAGAACCTTGAGGTCCTCGGCTGTCGTGGTCGGGCCGCATTTTAGACCAATCGGGTTCAGTACCCCGCTGCAGAATTCCACATGCGCACCGTCTGGCTGACGCGTCCGGTCGCCGATCCAGATCATGTGACCGGACCCTGCCAACCAGTTGCCGGAAGTAGAATCGAGACGGGTCAGAGCCTCTTCGTATTCCAGCAGCAAGCTTTCGTGGCTGGTGTAAAACTCCACGGTTGAGAACTCATGCGTAGTGTCCGCTGTGATCCCGGCGGCATCCATGAAGTCGATCGTGTCTTGGATACGGTCAGCAATTTCCGAGTATTTCTGTACATCCTGTTCATCCGTGAAGCCCAATGTCCACGAATGCACCATGCTCATATCGGCGAATCCGCCGGTCGAGAATGCACGCAACAGGTTCAAGGTAGCGGCAGCCTGCGTGTAGGCCTGCAGCATCTTGCTGGGATTCGGGATGCGGGCTTCGGGCGTGAAAGCCAGCTCGTTGATGATGTCACCGCGGTAGCTGGGCAACTCAACACCGTCCAGAACCTCGGTCGGCGCACTGCGCGGCTTGGCAAACTGGCCCGCCATACGGCCCACTTTGACCACGGGCACCTTGGCACCATAGGTCAGTACCATCGCCATCTGCAGCATCACCTTAAAGGTGTCACGAATTGCATCCGCGCTGAATTGTTCAAAGCTTTCAGCACAATCCCCGCCCTGTAACAGGAAAGCCTCGCCGCGACCGGCGGCACCCAGATGTTGTTTGAGACGCCGTGCTTCGCCAGCAAAGACCAGCGGGGGATACTGAGAAAGCTGAGCCTCGACTTTGGCCAGCGCGGCCGCATCGATATAGTCTGGCATCTGAACCCGGGGCTTGTTGCGCCAGTTCGTTTTTTGCCATTCGGTCATAGCTTTGATCTCCGCTGAAGTAGTCAGGTCGTCTCTATACAAAATGCATTGAAGACTGACCATATCCCTTTTGCGCCTCTTGACGTCGGAAACAAGCTTTGATCATGGTGGCTGGCAACAACGACGCCGGACGCGACGTAACAACGCGCCGAATCAAGGACACCAAGCCATGCAAGAGCAACGCCAAGTTGTCACAGTGGAAGGCGCTGAGGCCAATCCTCGGCATTTCGTGTTTGTCCTTTTGGACAAGTTTTCCCTGCTGTCTTTTGCCTCGGCGTTGGACAGCCTGCGGATTGCCAACCGTATGGCAGACAAAGAACTCTACACGTGGGCCCTGGCCGGTGAAGGTGGTGATACGGTCAGCTGTTCTGCCGGGACTACCTTTAACGTTGAAACCGACTTGGTCGAACTGCAACGCGATGACGTGGTCTTGATCTGCGGCGGCGTCGACGTGCAACTGGCGACAACAAAGAAAGTGCTGAACTGGGTCCGCCGCGAAGCGCGGCGCGGTTTGCGCATCGGCGGTCTGTGCACAGCAGCCTTTACGTTGGCCAAGGCCGGATTGCTGGACGGTAAACGCGCAACGATCCACTGGGAAAACTCGGACAGCTTTATCGAAGAGTTCGACGAAGTTGAACTGACCAAATCAGTGTTTCAGATCGACGGAAACCGGATGACGACTGCGGGCGGCACGTCCTCAATCGACCTGATGCTCAAGATCATTGCCGATGATTATGGTGAGGATCTGGCGAACGCCGTGGCGGACCAGATGATCTATTCCTCGATCCGTACCGATCAGGATACACAGCGCCTGTCGACCCCGACCCGGATTGGTGTACGACACCCCAAGCTAAGCCAGGTTATCCTGATGATGGAAAAGAATATCGAAGAGCCGATCTCGCCATCGATTCTGGCAAAAGACGTGGGCATGTCCACCCGACAACTGGAACGCCTTTTCCGCCGCTATCTCAGCCGCTCACCCAAACGCTACTACATGGAATTGCGCCTGCACAAAGCACGCAACCTGCTGATGCAGACGGACATGAGTGTGATCAACGTGGCTTTGGCTTGCGGCTTTGCCTCGCCCAGCCATTTCTCAAAATGCTACCGGGCCCATTACAACACCACGCCTTATCGTGAACGTGGTGCGCAAAGCGGGCGGTTGTCCGTCTGATCTACGCCTATCCGGGGGTCATGCGATAGATGGCTCCCTGTCCCACCGAAATAAACCAGATTGCCCCATCCGGGGCTTCGACGATATCGCGAACGCGCTCGGTTTCCGGCCCTTTGATCTGTTCGACCTCGCGCAGCGGTGTTCCTTCAAGGCGCGAGATGTAGTCAAACTTGAGCGACCCGACAAAGATATCGCCCCGCCACTCTGGCCAAAGCTTGCCGGAATAGACCAGCAAACCGGACGGTGCGATGGACGGATCCCAATAGTGTTCCGGCTGTTCCATCCCGGGTTTCGAGGTCCCCTCTCCGATTTTTTGGCCCGAATAGTGAACGCCGTAGGAGATCACCGGCCAGCCGAAATTCCGCCCCGGTTGGATCAGGTTCACTTCATCCCCGCCCTTCGCACCATGCTCTGAAATCCACAAGCGACCTTGCCTGTCCAACCCAGCGCCCTGCGGGTTGCGATGACCAAATGACCAAATCTCAGGGCGAATTCCAGCCTGTCCGACAAAAGGGTTGTCGGCAGGTACCGTGCCATCGCGATTGATGCGAATAACGGTGCCCATGTGGTTTGACCTGTCTTGCGCTGACGGACGGTCGCCGCGATCCCCAATCGTAACAAACAGCGTTCCGTCCTGCGCCTCGACCACGCGCGAACCGAAATGTCGGCCAGTCGAACCGCCCGGAACTGCTTCGAAAATGATCCGTACGTTGTTCAAGCGGCTCCCGTTTTCCGACAGGCGCGCCACGGCCACCGCGGTTCCCGCCCCGCCACTTTGGGGTTTGGAGAAGGTGAGAAACACCTCGCGGGTCTGCGGAAAATCCCGTGCCACGGTGATATCGAGCAGCCCGCCCTGCCCGTTCGCAGCCACCTTGGGCACCCCGGCAATGCGTTTGACCTCGCCTTCCGAGACAAACAAAAGATCGCCGTCCCGTTCGGTCACCAATGTTCCGCCTCCGGGCAATAAGCCGATCGCCCAAGGTGCATCCAGCCCGGTGACCATCGCCGTGACCTGAACCGTCCCGGCTGAGGTTTGAAGGGTATCGGCGCTGATGGGGCCGGCAAAAACCGACAGGACCAGAATCGCGGCAGCCCTAAGCATGAGAATCTCCAACTTTGGTAAAACGTGACAAACTCATCAAAACAAATAGGTTTATTCTTGGCAAAAACACATTTGCGTTAGGACTTTTCTTTTCCAGACAGCTTGCCTAGGGTCTTGCCCAGAACGAATACGTTCCAATAAGGGAGTAACCATATGAAAAAGCTGCTTACTGCAACCGCAGCATCCGCTCTGCTGGCTGGTCCGGCACTGGCCGAAGACGTCACTTTGGGCGTCCTCTTTGGCTTTACCGGCCCGATTGAATCGCTGGCACCAGCGATGGGTTCGGGTGCCGAAATGGCGATGGCCGAAGTCACCGAATCCGGCAAACTGCTGGACGGCTCAAAGGTCACCGCGTCGCGCGCTGACACCGGCTGTATCGACAACGGTCTGGCGACATCGAACGGCGAACGCATGATCGCGGACGGCGTTGCCGGTATTGTCGGCGGCGACTGCTCGGGTGTGACCGGCGCGATCCTGCAAAACGTTGCGATCCCGAACGGCATGGTCATGATCTCGCCGTCGGCGACATCGCCGGGTCTGTCGACCATGGAAGACAATGGTCTGTTCTTCCGCACCGCACCGTCGGATGCGCGTGAAGGCGAAGTGATGGCTGACATCCTGAAGGATCGCGGCATCAACTCGATCGCCCTGACCTATACCAACAACGACTACGGCAAGGGTCTGGCAGACGCGATCCAATCCTCGTTCGAAGCAGCCGGTGGTGAAGTGACAATCGTTGCCGCGCACGAAGACGGCAAGGCAGACTACTCGGCCGAAGTTGGCGCACTGGCATCGGCCGGTGGCGACATTCTGGTCGTCGCAGGCTATCTGGACCAGGGCGGTCTGGGCATCATCCAGTCGTCGCTGGACAGCGGTGCGTTTGACACATTCGGTCTGCCGGGCGGCATGATCGGTGACTCGCTGCCTTCCAACGTTGGTCCCGACCTGAACGGCTCGTTTGGTCAGATCGCAGGTTCGGGCGGTGAAGGTGCTGAAAAATACTTTGCCATGGCCGAAGCTGCAGGCTTTGACGGCTCGTCGCCTTATTCGCCTGAATCTTACGACGCTGCGGCTCTGTTCATGCTGGCCATGCAGGCCGCAGGTTCGACCAACCCGGCCGAGTATGGCGCCAAGATCATGGACGTCGCCAATGAACCGGGTGAGAAAATCTATCCCGGTGAGCTGGCCAAAGGTCTGGAACTGCTGGCCGCTGGTCAGGACATCGACTATGTCGGCGCATCGGGCGTTGAGCTGATCGGCCCCGGCGAAAGCGCGGGTTCGTATCGCGAGATCGAAGTAACTGACGGCGAAAACAAGACCGTCAACTTCCGTTGATTCGGCGTTAAACACCATAAAATCAAACAGCCCGGACCTTGTGTCCGGGCTGTTTCAATGAAAAAAGGCCGCACCTCACCTTTCGGGGTCGAGGAAGCAGAAACACCGACAAGGGTGGCTAGGGGAAAAGATGATCGTCGTCGAGGACGTGCACAAGCATTTCGGCGGGTTTCACGCGGTGGATGGGGCGTCGCTGGAAATCCAAAAAGGTTCGATCACAGGCCTGATCGGGCCGAACGGGGCGGGAAAGACCACCCTTTTCAACGTGATCGCGGGCGTTCTGCCTCCGACCAGCGGCAGAGTGTTCATGGACGGCGAAGAGATCACCGGCCTGCCTCCACATGACTTGTTTCACAAAGGATTGCTGCGCACCTTCCAGATCGCGCACGAATTCTCTTCGATGTCCTGCCGCGAAAACCTGATGATGGTGCCCGGCGCGCAATCTGGTGAATCGCTGTGGAACACCTGGTTTGGTCGCAAGCGCATCGCCGACGAAGAACGTGCCTTAAAGGCTAAAGCGGATGAGGTTCTGGAGTTTCTGACCATCGAACATCTGGCCGACCACAAGGCGGGTCAGGTTTCGGGCGGTCAGAAGAAATTGCTAGAGCTTGGCCGCACCATGATGGTTGACGCCAAGATCGTTTTTCTGGACGAGGTCGGCGCGGGTGTGAACCGCACCCTTCTCATGACCATCGCCGACACAATTCTGCGCCTGAATAAGGAACGCGGCTATACCTTTGTCGTCATCGAGCACGACATGGATTTCATCGGTAAGATTTGCGACCCGGTCATCTGTATGGCCGAGGGCAAGGTACTGGCCGAGGGAACTCTGGACGAGATCAAGGCCAATGAGCACGTGATCGAAGCCTATCTGGGCACTGGCCTCAAGAACAAAGACAAGCTGGAGGCCCAAACATGACCGCTGGCAAAACCGACAATCCCTATCAGGACGATCACGGCAACAAGGATGCCTCGATCACCAATACCCACGGGGTTGGCGCCATGACGCCTGCGCATACGAAAAGCGGCGAAACGCATAAGGTAGAGGGCGGCCCCTTTCTGATCGGCGACACCATGACCGGCGGCTATGGCAAAGGCCCCGACATCCTGCACGACTGCACTATCGCCGTCGACAAGGGCGAGATCGCTGTCATCGTCGGCCCAAACGGCGCTGGTAAATCGACGGCTATGAAGGCTGTTTTCGGCATGCTGGATGTCCGCTCGGGCGCGGTGCGACTGGATGGAGAGGATATCACCAACCTCACCCCGCAGGACCGCGTAATCCGCGGTATGGGTTTTGTGCCGCAGACCTCGAACATCTTCACGTCGATGACGGTCGAAGAAAACCTTGAGATGGGTGCCTTCATCCGCCGCGACGACATCAGCCAGACGATGGAACAGGTCTATGACCTCTTCCCCATCCTGCGCGACAAACGCAACCAGCCGGCCGGAGAACTGTCGGGCGGTCAGCGCCAGCAAGTCGCCGTCGGCCGCGCGCTGATGACCCAGCCCAAGGTTCTGATGCTGGACGAACCGACCGCAGGAGTCTCGCCCATCGTGATGGATGAACTGTTCGACCGGATCATCGAAGTTTCGCGGACTGGTCTGCCGATCCTGATGGTCGAGCAAAACGCCCGCCAGGCGCTGGAGATTGCGGACAAAGGGTACGTGTTGGTGCAAGGGCGGAACGCATATACCGGAACGGGCAAAGAATTGTTGGCAGATCCGGAGGTTCGGAAGAGCTTCTTGGGAGGATAAAATGAAAGCCTTAGTCGCCTCACCGGTCCTAACAATTCTTGCTGGGCAAGCACTCGCTGGGGAGGCTACAAAATGCACGCTCGAATTCACCTGTGCGAATACCCATCCATGTCAAACTACAAAGACAGGATCAGGCGTGGATTTCCAGTTTGAAAAACTACACGACGATCAGCTTCGAATTGATCTTGGAAATGGTGGGCTGCCCCTCCTGAAAGTGGTTCAAGTTTCTGAAGATCTCATGACGGCGCATGGATGGGATGAAGACCGCTCCGCCTCGTACACATTCAGCGTTTTTTCAGACGGCATCGTCGCGTACACAACTCATGTATTTACAGGCAAGGGCATCAGCCTGACCGGACTAGGCAGATGCGAGGTAGATAACTAATGGATATCCTCAACGCCCTTTTGTGCTCATCGATTTCGTCCATGTTCTTGTAAGCGCGCAAGCTGAATATCTATGCTTGAAATCGATGGATTGGGAACATCCACTAGCTAGTGTTGTTACGCGAAGAAGGCAGAGCGCATCTCAATGGTCCTGCCTTCGTCCACGGAAAGTCGGGCCGTACTCACCCTATCGGATCACCACAGGACCCAAAGTCCTGCGCGGCATGCGGGCCCTTGATCGACATGTCGTAGTCAAGATTCTCGAAGTCGACGACAAAGGTAATCACGTCTTTATCCTTAATGTGCAAAAACGTCAGCGAGTTTAGCCCGCCTATGATTGTGGCCTCGCCCTTGATCTCGTCTGTCACAATGAACCCCTTGTCCGTGGCTCCTGACCGCGCCAGCGTCACCGCGTTGCCCGTGCTGTCCGAGACGCAGTTCACCACAAAATCCTCACCGTTCAAAGGATCGTTCTGAGCCGCCGCTATACCTGGCGCTACCAAACTTAAAAACAAAATCGCCGCGTTTTTCATGTCTTGCCTTTCTGTTCCCCGGAGCCGCTGGGTCTGCGCCATGACGTGATCCGTATTCCGTAAGTTGGGCTTCGCATTTCCTGGCGAGCCGCTCTGGAAAGCTAGGGATATCCCGCCGACATCAAAGCGTTGCGCCAAGCGGATCACTTCATCTTGAGGTTGCGTGATACAGTTCGTAACGTCGGACGCCATAAATTGCTGGTTACTGAGAGCATCCCCGAATCTGGTTGTTTCAATGTCGGTACGCAAGGATTTGCACAACGTTACAGCGACGGTCAGTAAATCTGTCCAGAATAAGGCGAATTCTTACACTGGAACGGTCCGCGAACTTATCGTCATTGAATTATTTCCTGAGTTTTCAATGTATAAATTCCGTGGCGTCAGGTTTCTGGAAAATTCACCATTCAGAATTCCGTCCCCAGAAGGATTAATTCTCGCCATTTTTCCCACCTAGTGAGGCCCAGAAATCGCGCCCTTCAATGGCCGGTTTACCAACACATGGACCGATTTGTCGGCCAACACCTTTTAGGAGAGCTTATATGAAATATCTGGCCGCTCTTGCTGCCTTGTTGCTGCCCGCTGTCGCGCAGGCCACAACGCAGAATACACCGGGAGCTGAGTTTGTTTACGAGTGTCAGATTGAAGAGATTTGCAAGTCCGGCAAATGTTCCCCTGCCACAGCGCCCAAGAAAATCATGCTGAAACGTGTTGAGGGCGCATCCAAAGGAACCTTGAGCGTCGATGGCGATATTGCCGAGCTGCATGTTTTCAAAGGGCTTGGTTCTTATGAATTTCTGCAAATCACCAATGGCGGCAGCGTCGGTTACACTATCGACGAAAGCGGTACGCTCGCGATCCGGGCAACGGGAGCCAACAGCCGAAACGAGCGTGGAACCTGCACGGTCAGCTGACGACACCAGGTCCAATACGCCCCGTTGGGGTCCCAAACCACAACCGTTCTGGCGGGTCAGCCCCGCCTGAACACGCACAAAGAGAACGCCGTTGTCATCAGCAATCGGAGCAATGCCGATTTTGTCGCTTTCGGGTTGAAAATTTCCCAAATTAACGCCGGAAAAGACGCGGGAATGATTGTGCAAATGGCAAAACGCATGCCATAAAGCCGCACCCGAAAGAACGAGACGATCAAATGGACTTATTGAATGCGTTAGTCGCGCTGGCAAACTTTGTCATCGTGCCTGCGGTTGCTTACGGCAGCCAATTGGCGCTTGGCGCGCTAGGGGTCACGCTTATCTACGGCATCCTGCGGTTTTCGAATTTTGCCCATGGCGACACGATGGCCTTTGGTGCGATGATTGCCGTGCTGGTTACCTGGGGCCTGCAAGCCGCCGGCGTGAGTTTTGGCCCGCTACCCACCGCGCTGCTGGCCCTGCCCTTTGCGATCCTGGGCTGTATCGTACTTGTTCTGGTAACCGATCGGTTGGTCTATCGGTTCTACCGGGAACAAAAGGCCAAGCCGGTGATCCTTGTGATCGTCTCGATGGGTGTCATGTTCATCATGAACGGGCTTGTTCGCTTTATCATCGGGCCGGATGACCAAAGGTTTTCCGACGGCGCACGGTTCATCATATCCGCTCGTGATTTCAAGGCGATGACCGGATTGCGTGAAGGGCTTGCGATCAAGACCTCTCAGGGCATCACTCTGGTAGTTGCCGTTATCGCGGTGGCGCTGCTGTTTTGGTTTCTCAACAAAACCCGCACGGGCAAATCGATGCGAGCCTATTCCGACAACGAGGATCTGGCACTGCTCTCGGGTATCAACCCCGAGCGCGTTGTGATGATCACCTGGATCATCGTAGCAGCATTGGCGACCACCGCTGGTGTTCTCTATGGGTTGGACAAAAGCTTTAAGCCGTTTGTCTATTTCCAACTTCTGCTGCCGATCTTCGCCTCGGCCATTGTCGGCGGGCTTGGCAACCCGCTGGGCGCCATCGCTGGCGGGTTCATTATCGCGTTTTCCGAGGTCACCGTAACTTATGCGTGGAAAAAGGTGCTGACTTACGTCGCGCCAGAAAGTCTGGCGCCTTCGGGACTAGTGCAATTCCTATCCACCGATTACAAATTCGCCGTCAGCTTTGCCATCTTGCTGATCGTGCTTCTGTTCAAGCCTACCGGCCTGTTTAAAGGGAAAGCGGTATGACCGAGTCTGTCAAAAACACGCTGCTTTTTGTTGTCGTTGGCGGCTTGATCCTGCTGACCGGTTTCACACAAAGCTGGAACTCCGCAATCCTGATCCTGAACATGGGGCTGATCTCTGCCATCATGGCGATTGGGGTGAACCTCCAGTGGGGATTTGCTGGCCTCTTTAATGTCGGCGTCATGGGCTTTGTGGCGCTGGGTGGTCTGGCTGTTGTGTTGGTATCGACCGCTCCAACACCCGGTGCGTGGTCTTCGGGCGGGTACGGCATCGTTTTTTCCTTGCTTTTGGGGGCTGCGACCGTTGTGGCAGCGGTGCTGGTGGCGACCCGGATGCCAAAGGGCCGCGCCCAAACCTTGACGATTGTCGCCATTCTTATTGTAGGCTTCTTTGTTTACCGCGCGGTATTCGATCCCAGCGTGGCTGGTGTTGAAGCAATCGATCCGGCAGTTGCCGGCAACCTCGGCGGTTTGAACCTGCCGGTACTTGTGGCCTGGCCTGCGGGTGGTCTGTTGGCTGCTGGTGCGGCGTGGCTGATCGGAAAAACGGCGCTGGGTCTCCGCTCGGACTACCTGGCAATTGCAACGCTTGGCATTGCCGAGATCATCATTGCGATCATGAAGAACGAGGATTGGCTGGCCCGAGGTGTAAAGAACGTCTACGGCATCCCGCGCCCTGCCCCTGTGGTTGGTTACGAGGTCGAATTGCAAAACGATCCCAGCTTTGTCGCCCGCGCTGACTGGCTCGGGTTGGATCCGGTCATCGCGTCGACCCTGTCGGTCAAACTGGGCTATTCGCTGCTGTTCATGATCGTTCTGCTTGTCCTGCTGTGGATGGCGCAAATGGCGTTGAAAAGCCCGTGGGGCCGCATGATGCGCGCCATCCGCGACAATGAGGTCGCGGCGGAGGCAATGGGCAAGGATGTCACCCGCCGCCACCTACAGATCTTCGTGCTCGGCTCGGCCATCTGTGGCATCGCCGGTGCGATGATGACAACTCTGGACGGGCAACTTACGCCGGGCACATACAATCCGCTACGGTTTACGTTCCTTGTCTGGGTGATGGTCATTGTGGGCGGTTCGGGCAACAATTTCGGTGCTGTTTTAGGCGCATTCCTGATCTGGTTCCTATGGGTTCAGGTCGAGCCGATGGGATTGTGGTTCATGAACCTAATCACTTCGAGCATGCCGGATGGCAGCGCGCTTAAGTCTCATTTGATCGACAGTGCCGCGCATATGCGTCTGTTCACCATGGGCCTTATCCTGCTGATTGTTCTCAGGTTCAGTCCAAGGGGTTTGATTCCGGAAAAGTAAGGTCACAATCCATCAATTCTTGAAACCGCGCCAACTGACTGGTGCGGTTTCTTGATTTTATACGGCATACGGATTAGACGAATCCCAGTACCGCCTTGATCCAGCCCTCTTTTTGGCCAGTATTTACGCTAAATTGATGCTTGGCCCGCGATCATTCGGGAAACCTACGAGTTTAAAAAGAGTGCACATGAATACTTCCTTCACTAAAATAGCCCTTACCGTCCCGCTGCTCGCCATGCTGGCTGGATGTATCCCGTCGCCGGAAGAGTTGGAAACGGCCCCGGTAAAAGTGCAAACGCCTAAGGGTGAAGTTACGTGCCAACTATATCGTCCAGACCGTGTGATCTGGGATCGAGCGACCAACTTCCCGGCCACCAAAATGTCGGTCTCCGAAGCGGACGCCTATTGCAAGCAAGAAGGCCAGCGCCGTCTGAAGTAAAATACGTGTGCCGGGCAGAAGGTTCCTGCCCGGCACTAGCCTTATCTTGCCTTGAACAAACCGCCAAGAATGCCGCGCACAATGCGACGTCCGGTTGTTCCTTTCAGTTCCTTGATCACGGCCTCACTCATAGCCGTTGCGAACGTGTCTTTCTTACGCATCACGCGAGAGGATGACCGCCCAACCCGGCTGCCGGAATAGCGTCTTGCTGTCGCAAATTCACGCTCGGCCGTGGATTGCGTTTCCAACTGTTCCTCGGCCTCGGCCGCTGCTTGCGCTGCTGCATCTGCGCGGGACTGAAGGATTTCAAAGGCAGATTTCCGGTCCTTCAACTGCCCGTATTTCACTTTCATCGCTGACGCATCCATCAGCGCCTTCCGCTCGGCCTTGGTGATTGGCCCCAGTTGCGTTCCCGGCGGGCGGATCAGAGTGCGTTCTACGATCCCTGGCACGCCTTTTTTCTGCAACATCGAGGTCACGGCCTCACCGACACCAACCTCACGGATCGCCTCTTCGGTGTCGAAGGCTGGGTTTTCACGATAGGTTTCTGCTGCAAGTCGCAGGTTCTTGCGATCCCGCGCCGTGAATGCGCGCAAGGCATGCTGCACCCGGTTGCCCAGCTGGCCAAGAATGTCTTCTGGAACGTCCGCCGGATTCTGCGAGATGAAATAGACACCCACCCCCTTGGAGCGAATGAGGCGGGCGACCTGTTCGACCTTGTCCACCAGAACCTTGGGCGCATCATCGAACAGCAGATGCGCTTCGTCGAAGAAGAACACCAGTTTGGGTTTGTCCGGGTCGCCAACTTCCGGCAGTTCTTCGAACAGCTCGCTTAGCAACCACAGCAGGAATGTTGCGTACAGACGCGGTGACCCCATCAGCTTGTCGGCAGCAAGGATGTTCACGACGCCCTGCCCGTTCTCATCCACGCGCATCAGATCGGCCAGTTCCAATGCGGGTTCACCAAACAGTTTGGTGCCGCCTTGGTTTTCCAGCACCAGCAGGCGGCGTTGAATAGCCCCGATCGAAGCGGTTGAGACATTGCCATAGCGCAAAGACAACTGAGCCCTATTTTCCCCAATCCAGACCAGCAAGGACTGAAGGTCTTTGAGGTCTAATAGCGGTAAGCCCTCTTCGTCTGCCACCCGGAACGCGATGTTCAGAATGCCCTCTTGTGCTTCGCTCAGATCCATCAGGCGCGACAGCAGAAGAGGTCCCATCTCGGTTACTGTTGTACGAACGGGATGTCCCTGTTGCCCGAACAGATCCCAGAACGTGACCGGACACGCGCCATACGCGTAATCGGTAAAGCCTATCCGCTGGGCGCGATCCTGAAACGCTTTGTGAAGCTTGTGACCTTCGCTGCCCGCCTTGGCCAGACCGGACAGGTCCCCTTTGACGTCAGACAGGAAAACCGGAACACCGGCCTGGGAAAACCCCTCGGCCAGAATTTGCAGTGTCACCGTTTTACCTGTTCCCGTCGCCCCCGCGATCATGCCGTGGCGGTTGGCATATTTCAGCGTCAGCGACTGCGGTTGGCCGTAGTCGTTGCCACCGCCGCCCAAGAATATGTTTTGGTCCATGAATGTAAGGCCTTATTTCCACCGATCTGCGGCCAGCATACAAAGTTAACCTTTAACTGCGAAAGTCTAATTGCTGCCTTGTGGCTAAGGTTACGGGGCGGCATATTTCCTCCCTGTCGACTGACCGCGCCCTCGGGCGCGGTTTTTTTCACAAATCATGGCCGTTACATTAAAATTTCAGGTTTTCAGTTGACCGATGCCCCCGCCTTTCGTAACGTCTGCGCATAAATAAGTCGGCCAGTCCGACGGGGAGAAAATTATATAAAGGGAGCCGCTCCACCGGCTCCCTTTGTTCTTTTTAACGTCGCGCTACATTTCCGATAACCCGGCGAAAAACCGTTCACATGTTGAATTGACCCACCTTAGCCCCTGACAGGGTCTGGTAAGGGTGATAGACGAATAAAAAATCCAACATAAGACCGAGGCAATCATGATCAAGAACACCCTATCCATCAGCCTGGTGACCACTGCTTTGTGGTGCGGAGCCGCGTTCGCACAGGAAACGACGCAGGAAACCGAACAACAGCCCCAGACCTCGCAAACTGAGGTCGGCAGTAATCTGGACCTGGGTGAAACCGGTCCGCGCGTCGGCGAACAATACGTTAAGGAAGAAAAGGGCGACTGGGCGATCCTGTGCATCAATACCGATACCGATGAAGACCCCTGCGTGATGCGTCAGATCCTGACCGGCGAGCAAGGCCAGCCGATCGCGGAAATCACTCTGGAAAAACTGCCCGAAGGCGTGGCTGCGGTTGCCGGAGCAACTGTGGTTGTCCCGCTGGAAACGATGCTACAGGCGCAGCTGGCGCTTTCAATCGATGGTGCTCCGGGCAAGCGCTACGACTACCACCACTGTAACCCAGTTGGTTGCGTCGCGCAGATGGGCTTTACCGAGGGTGACGTGAACGCAATGAAGGTCGGATCCAAAGCGACCTTGTCGCTTGTGTCGGTTCTCGCACCAAACCAACTACTGCAACTGGAATTATCGCTGTCAGGATTCACCGCAGGTTTTGAAGGATTGAAAGTTCTACAGAACTGAGGTTTCACTAAACTAAAGAAGCCGCCGGGATTTACCGGCGGCGTCTTTGTTTGAAATCAGAAGTTAAATGCGTTTCAGGGCAATAACGGCATTCAGCCCGCCAAAAGCAAAGGCGTTGCTAAGTGCCACGTCTACTTTCGCCTCGCGGGCTTCGTTTGGCACAACATCCAGCGCGCATTCGGGGTCCGGCTCTTCATAGCCGATGGTCGGAGCGATCACGCCATCCCGCAGTGCCATGATACAGGCCAGCAGTTCGACCGCGCCGGTGCCACCGATAAGGTGGCCGTGCATCGACTTGGTCGAAGAAATCATCAGTTCGTCCGCATGAGGACCAAAGACACCGGCCACGGCCGCGCATTCTGTCTTGTCATTGGCCGCGGTTCCGGTCCCATGTGCGTTGATATATCCGACGCTGTCCGCGCTTAACCCTGCATCCGCAAGCGCGCCCGACATGGCGCGTGCGGCGCCCTGCTTGCTGGGCATGACAATGTCCGACGCATCTGACGACATCGCAAAACCCACGACCTCACACAGGATATTAGCCCCACGGGCGCGGGCGTGCTCGAATTCTTCGAACACGAAGACACCTGCGCCTTCGCCCTGCACCATGCCATTGCGATTCGCGCTGAACGGACGGCAGGCGTCTTTGGACATGACGCGCAGCCCTTCCCAGGCTTTGACACCACCAAAACACAACATCGACTCTGACCCACCGGTCAGCATCGCTGGAGCGGCACCGCTGCGTACCATCTGGAATGCCAGCGCCATTGCGTGGTTGGACGAGGCACAGGCCGTCGACACCGTAAAACTTGGCCCTTTGAGATTATGCTCCATCGAGACGTGGCTGGCCGCCGCATTGTTCATCAGCTTGGGAACGACAAACGGGTGCACCCGGTTTTTGCCATCTTCATAAACGGAACGGTAGTTGTCATCCCAGGTCGAAACGCCGCCGCCAGCGGTTCCCAGCACAACGCCGGAACGGGCCGCGAGGTCGCCGTGGAATTCGATCCCGGATTGATCAATCGCTTCTTTGGCCGCCGTCAGCGTGAATTGGGTGAACCTATCATACAGCGTCATTTGCTGGCGATTAAACCGCCCCTCAGCCTCGAACCCGCGGACCTGGCCGCCGATCTGAATGGCCAGTCTTTCAACATCGCGAAATTCAAGCGCAGAGATACCACAGCGCCCTTCGCGCATAGCCTCTAACGTATCAGGCACCGAATGGCCCAGTGAATTGATAGTACCGGCCCCGGTGATAACGACGCGTTTCATAGGATTATGTCAGACCTTTTCCGACACCAGCTTTTCGATACCGGTGATGATGGCCGCGACATTCGAGATGTCAAAATCGCTGGCGCTCGGCTCGTTGGCGTTGAACGGAATCGAGATATCGAACTCTTCCTCGATGGCGAAAATGCTTTCGACCAGACCAAGGCTATCGATGCCAAGATCTTCGAGCGTGCTTTCGGGTGTCACATCCGACGGCTCCAGCACGGCCTGCTCTGCAATGATTGCGATGACGCGGTCGCTGATGCTCATGTCGATCCTCTAATTATCATGTTGTGGTTGATTTAATCGCTCGGAGGCTGTTTGGAAACAGCCTTTTTCAGCGCCTCAACGTCACGCGCCAATCGCGGCAGCCGGCGCTGTGCTTTGTAAATGTCTGTATGCGTTTCCATTTTGATGGCCGGATAACCCATAACCACACGCCCTTTGGGAACGTTGGACAGGATTTTTGTGCCCCCGCCCGCAATCACACCATCGCCGATAAAGATATTGTCCGACACGCCGGTCTGCCCGCCCAAAACAACGTTGTTTCCAATGTCGACTGACCCGGAAACACCGGATTGCCCGCATAGCAAGCAATCCTGCCCAACACGCGTGTTGTGCCCAATATGAACCTGGTTATCGAGCTTTGAACCATCGCCGATGCGTGTGTTCCTGATGGTCCCATTGTCCACGGTGCAATTCGCACCAACTTCGACATCATCGCCAATCTCGACGGCACCCAAAGAATGAATGCGGAGCCAGCTTTGCGCCCGGGCTTCACCCTGATCGCCCATGGATTTGCGGGCGTTTTCCACGCCTGATACCTCGGGCGTCACAAAGCTGAAACCGTCGCTGCCGATCCGCGCACCGGGTTGGGCAATGAAACGGTCACCGATCTGAGCACGTGCTCCGATACTCACCATCTCGCGCAGAAAGGCGTGGTCACCCAGAACGGCATCCAGACCGATCACGCAATGTGGCCCGATGACCGCATTCTTACCGATACGCGCACCGGCACCAACAACTACCAATGGACCGATCGAGGCACCCTCGCCTATCTCCGCCGTTGGGTCGATTACGGCAGAGGGGTGAATGCCCGGCTGAACTCCCTGCCCGCGATCCAGCATTGCCGTGATACCTGCCATCGCCATGCGTGGACGCGGCACAAAAACCGCGGCCTCCAACCCCAGAGCCTGCCAATCCGCACCTTCCCACAAAACGGCGGCGCGGGCGGCACCCGTGCTAAGCGCGTCCGCGTATTTCGGCGACATCGCCATTGCCAGGTCAGACGGCCCGGCATCGACCGGTTCTGCGGCGCGCTCTATAACAAGGCCAACTTCACCCTGACAGTCCGAGCCCAAGGCTTCGGCGATTTGCTGAATAGTGTACTGCATGACGGGCTTCCCGAATTAAGGACCTGCCCCCGGTGATTACCCCTGAACGTCCGGCAGGGCTACCCCTGCTTTTTGCAGAGCGTCCCAGATTTTCCGGTCCCGGTCATAGACATCACGGCGGTACTGAACCTCACCTTTCGGACCAATATAAGCGGTGCGATAGATCAGATGAACCGGAACATGCTGTTCCAGCGAGACAGTCGTTTCCTTGCCGGACGCCAGTATCCGGTGGAAAAACGCCTTTGGGTCCTTTTCCTGCTTGGCCAAAAGCGCATAGGCAAACTCAAAAGGTTGCGCCAAACGGATACACCCGTGCGAGAACGCCCGCGTCTCACGTGCAAACAAAGATTTCTGAGGTGTATCATGCAGATAGATGTTGTACTTATTGGGGAACATGAACTTCACCAACCCCAGCGCGTTGCTTTTGCTCGGGGGTTGACGCATAGCAAACGGGAAGTTTCTGGTGTTGAACTGGGTGAAATCAACCGCGCCCCGATTAACCAGACGACCGCTGCGATCTGTGATCTGGATGTGACCTACGGCGTTTGGATTTGACTGCAGTTTTGGCAGATATTCCTTGGTGATGATCGAGCGCGGTACATACCAACTGGGGTTGATGACCATATGCTCCATCTCGTCCGAAAACTCCGGGCTACGACGGTCATGCACGTTCTTGCCGATCACGGCGCGGGTTTCAAAGGTAACCCGGCCATCGTCCACGATCTTGGCCGAAAAGTCGGCTTGGTTGACCAGAATGTGCCGCTCACCCCGTTCCCGCGGCAACCAGCGTTCGCGTTCCAGTGCAACATACACGGCCTTCAAACGCTCGGACGCCGTGCGGTTAAGTTCGGTGATCGTGCCCTCTCCGGCGACACCATCTGTGGCCAGACCATGCGCTTGCTGGAAGTCTTTGATAGCAACAAGCATTGCCTCATCAAACTCGGGGCTTGCGGTCGGGCTTAGATACCCCATTGTGATCAGACGGTTACGCAGCTTAACTACATTAGGTCCGGTATCGCCATACTCCAACTTACCCACGGGCACACCGGCACCCCAACCGCCTTGGTTGACCAAAGCTTCCAGCGCGATTTTCTGTTTCATCAATGCTCGGTACTGGGTGGACTGCGGCGCGAGTTGATCGAAATACCCGTCACCCTCCGCAGTAAGCAGGCCCTGCAAATGGTCATTGACTGACCGACGCGACACCTTCCGGACCAGCCCATCGTCGATCTGCGCAGGACGCAATGCGCCCGAAAACAAATTACTTGCGTAGCTGACAAACGCCTTGCTCAGTTCGATTTCAACCGCACCCAAGTCCCGCAGCGATCTGGCGTCCTGCATCTTTGAAACAATCGACTGAACGTCATAAGCCCCTTCTGGCAAACCATGCAGGTTCGTAGTCGACAAAGCCTTGATCAACCGCGCCCTACGCGCCTCGTGTTCTGGCGTGTCTCCGACCCAGATTGGCGCAAACGCGTTGGTACGATAGAACTCTGCCAGGCCCGAACCTGCAGGCGCAAACTCGGCAACAGCCATTTGAAATGCCGTTCCGGGTGCCGACTGGGCACTTGCCACAGAGGCTGACGCCGTAATGCAAGCGGCGAAGATAAGACTTTTAGGCAACTGATAAAGTGCTCGCATGGGATGACCTTGATTATTCAATACTTTGCGCGTTCTGAGGCGCGTTCCGAACGAATATGGTTTTCAGCTGGACGTTTTGTCCATTCACAAATACATCAATCCAAAGCATCCATCCGAGCCTGATGCGCGTTTGCATCGGCCATGTTGCGCGAACGCCTAATTGCCTCAATAGTATACCGATTTGCATCACCTGCGCAAAAATTCGCCTAAAATTCCCCCTTGAAAAGATGAATGTGAAAGATTTCTTGGCTGGCTTTTCGGACTGTGTCATAAATCCCGCATCTGGGATGGGAAAAAATTAAGATCGCGCGCGTAACATCGTGTGCAGGCAGGAACAGTACGGGACGAAACGAAATGACCACGAGCAGTACATCGGGCTTGACCCGGCGTGCCCTATTGGGCGCATTCGCTGCAACAGCAGTTGTAGCAGCACCGACTTATTCCAATGCAGCAGGTTTTTTGCGCGGTGGCGGCGATATCCGTCGTATCCGTATGTATTCGGGCCGCACGGGCGAACGGATCGATATGATCTATTGGGTCGACGGAAAATACATCAAGGACGCTGTCAAAGAAGTGAACCACTTCATGCGCGATTGGCGCACTGACCAGGCCAAGTCCATGGACCTGCGTACCATCGACATCATGGCAGCCTCTCACAATCTTCTGGACGTGAGTGAACCCTACACTCTTTTGTCCGGCTACCGCTCCCCCCAAACCAATGCAATGTTGCGGTCTCGTTCGCGCCGTGTGGCCAAGAACTCGCTGCACATGAAAGGTCAGGCTGCTGACTTACGCCTGTCGTCTCGTTCCGTGTCCCAGATGGCCAAAGCAGCCATGTCCTGCCGCGCTGGCGGTGTTGGCAAGTACCACCGCTCGAACTTCGTCCATATGGATTGCGGCGAGGTTCGCAGCTGGGGCGGCTAAAAGACACCCAAACTGTTTCTAAACGACGAGCGCCCTTGGGCGCTCTTTGTTTTTTGGACGACCTGCGCACATGTTTTGCCCGGATACGGGATTGCCAATTGCCGCGCTTACAAGTCCGGAATTGGCGGCCAAAAAAGTAATTTCACGAACTTGGAAACATCATTCTTTGGTGAGCCACCATTCGTGTCTCACCGACAAGTTCATAACATGATGAAAAATATCGCGACTTTATGAAGAGATTTTTTACGAGAAAGGAGTCATATTGCGGCGTTAGAGGAAAGATTAATGATTTCGATTGTCACCAAAGTCATAGCTTTGTTCCTGCTGGTTGCCGCGCTTTATCTGGCGTACTACGCCGGTTCGTTTCAGCAAGAACTCAAGGATACTGATAGACCGCCGCCGGTGGTTTTGTTTTCCATTGTAGTGGCCCTTGCCGCCTATCTGCTTTTGGTTCTGGTATAACTGCCCCGTCTGGTATTGGGGTGCACGCGCGGCTTCGTTCCGCGGAAGGGCGCCAGCGCTTGTGGGTTTCTGGATGCCGCTGCCTCAGCGCACCTTCCTCGACCTATTTGTGACGAATGGCAGTACGCCCGCTATTGCGGCTCAGCTTACTGCAGTGCCATCATTTCGGATCGCGCAGCAGGTCCGCGTTGCTCGCCCCCCAGTCATGCATCGCCTGCAGCAGCGGTATCAAACTTTGCCCTAAAGGCGTCAGGCTGTATTCCACATGGGGCGGGATGGTTTTGAAGTCTTTGCGTGAAACAAAGCCCGCTTCTTGCAACTCACTTAGCTGGCGGGTCAGTGTCCGGTGCGTTATGCTGCCAAGGTTTCGCTGAAGCTGATTGAACCGCGAGGTTTCCTGCGCCAGCCAATAGACAATCAAAAGTTTCCACTTACCCGAAATCGCTTCGATCAACGGCTCGATAAGGCAATTCTCTTTCGATTCGAGAGTTGTCATGACAGTATCCTAAATGACCGTACTTGTCGTTTTGATCACGTATTTCTAACTACTGCCCGGAACACCCAAATGCAATGAGGATTGGGATGAGTAAGAAGAAGGTAGTGATTGTTGGTGGCGGATATGTCGGCTTTGAAGTTGCCAAAGAATTGGATGCGCATGCCGATGTCACACTGATCGAGCAACGCGAAGCTTTTGTGCAGCCGCCGGCAACAATCCGGGCGCTCTTGGATCCTGCTTTGCTGGATCAGATCGTTCTGCCGTATGATCGCCTGCTAAAGACCGGGCGGGTCGTGCGTGGCCGCGCTGTATCGGTGTCTCAAACCGAAGTGACCCTGGAAGATGGCAATGTCCATCCCGCTGATTTCATCGTCGTGGCCACAGGTTCGTCCTATGCGGCACCGTTCAAACCATCGGGCGACAGCATCGATGATTTTCGTCGGGCCAGCGCGGATGTCAGCGCGCAATTGGCAGCCGCGAAATCGGTGGCAATCGTCGGGGCTGGTGCTGTTGGCACAGAACTGGCGGGGGAAATTGCTGCGGCACGACCGGACAAGGACATCACTTTGATTTCGTCGGACGACACCCTTTTCCCGATGTATCCCGCTAAGTTTGGCAACCAGATCAAACGCAAACTTGAACGCGCCGGTGTATCTGTCGTGCTTGGTCAAAGGGCCGAGGATCTACAGCGTATGGATATGCCTTACGCGGGATCAGTGAAACTGACGGATGGCCGGGTTGTCTCGGCTGATCTGGTGTTTCCGGTCGTCGGATCAAAACCAAATTCGGCCTTGATTCAGACTTTGCCTGGCGTGAATGCTCTACCATCCGGTCGGGTCAAGACCGACAAATGGATGCGCCCGTCGGGTTTTCCGAATGTCTTCATCGCGGGCGACATCGCCGACATTGGTGACGGTATGACGATTGTCGCGATCACCAGACAAAACCCATGGTTGATCAAGACATTGAAACAGGTGTTGAAGGGACAGGCGGTCGAAGATCAAAAGCCCTATGCGCCTTGGAAGAAGGCACCAATCCTCGTTCCGCTGGGACCTCATGTCGGCAATAGTTGGCTCTTTGCGACGGTTGGCGATTGGATCACCCGCAAGATGAAGGGAAAAGAGCTTTTTATCCCAAAGTATCGCAAGGTATTCGGTCTTTCACGATAGCGGCAGTTCTGAGCTGGTGCATTTCCCGGCCCGATCAATTGAATGCCGAAGCGAAAGCGGGCTTAAGAGGGCAAAATCATCACCCAGCTAGCCGTAAGCCATTAATAGTAATGGCGCACCTGAGAAGATTCTGGCATGAGTTTTTACTATTATTTTACAATGCTTTATACCTATCCCTTCAAAAAAATGTTGCGGGATTTGTTGCGGGATCGTGGTCGTTGGTTTTAGGAAACTGAGGGCTTGGCTGCATCTACTGTGTTACGTACTGTCCCGCCCATCACATTGATCAAATTCTGAAAGTTGTTCATGCCGAAAGACACGTTAAAACGCTTGTCCCATTTTGAATCTCACGACTACGTAAAGACTTGGTACAAAAGGGCCCACGGTGGATCGGCGAATGCTACCAAGATTTCTCAAATAAATGCCTGTTTTGTGCAAGCCCGAGAATTACACGAGAACGCGTCCAGCGTGGGAATTAGTGTAAAACCACTGCTACTGTACTATTCCGTCTTAACATATTGCCGAGGAGCAATTCTTCTTAACAATAAAGAAAAGAAAGAAGAATCCCTCAAGCCTAGCCACGGGCTAGAAGAGGTCAACTGGCGTGAGACACTCCAGTCGGGTATTCACAACATCTTGGACTTGAAAATACGCAGTAATGGAAAAGGAACTTTCCAAGAGCTCGAAGAAACTTGCTGGAATTTGGTGACTTTCCGTTCCTTTCAGGGTGCCACAAGCACAATTGGTTCAGACGGGCATAACCTCGGCAAAATTAGCTTTGCGGATGACCGTAGCTGCTTGACGCTTGGTGATCTGTTGTCACGCTTGCAGTCGACTGCATCAAGTTTCGCACCGATAACAGGGCGCACTGCCCAATACGCCTTGCCCCGCATTTCTTCAATGTCGGACGGACTACACATCGCGTTTCCATTCGTTGGAATTCCGGAAGCGTTTTCAGGATTGTCAGGTCTAGACGGCGTCAGAATAGGCTCTTCTCAAGCATCATGCCCGGGATTTAAACAAGGTGAAGGCGCGCGTGACGCGCTTATTTTAGATCGTACGGATAGGGATAAGTTCTATTCGACGATGCCCGTTTCACATTTCGGCTCGGGTGAAAACATGATGATTTTTAGCGATTTCCCCAATGGGGACAAAATGAATGAATTCTTCAAATTATACTTAACGTCCTACTTATTGGGGATGTTAGTTCGATATTTCCCGTCGGGTTGGATGAGGATCGTTGCAGGTGGCGTAGGCGACTCCGCGAGACCACTTATTTTCTCAGCAATTGAATCTATCGAACGCGATTTTCCGAAGAATTTGGAGAGATCTCTTACAGGAACGCCAAAACCTAAAGCCAATCCTTAGCGTAGCTTTGCTGCACGCAGGGCACCAACTGAAATCAACCCGATCTATATGTTGCGGGAAATGTTGCGGGAAATGTTGCGGGATTTTTTGGCTCCGCAACATTTTTCAAAGTGAAAATAAAAATTATCTAATAAATTCAATTACTTATGAAAATTGAGTGGCGCACCTGAGAGGATTCGAACCTCTGGCCTCTGCCTTCGGAGGGCAGCGCTCTATCCAGCTGAGCTACAGGTGCCTTGGCCGTTAGCTAACCTTGTTCCGATCCGGGTGCAACTGCAAATCTTTCTGGATTGGCCAGGTTTCACGCAAACAAATCATGTGCCAATTCCAGCGCGTCGATCAGTATGTCGACCTCGTCCGTGGTGTTGTACAGACCAAAGCTAGCGCGGCAAGTCGCGGTAACACCGTAGAAATCCATGAGCGGACCGGCACAGTGGTGCCCGGCACGAACAGCTACGCCTTTCTTGTCCAAAATGGTCGAGACATCATGTGCGTGCCCCGCCCCGTCCATCGTAAAGCTGAAGATCGCGGCCTTGTCCGGGCGTGTGCCCTGAACCTGCAACCAATTCAAACCGGTCAGTTTCTGCATGGCATAGTCGCGCAACCCGGCCTCATGAGCGGCGATATTTTCCATCCCCAGATCCATCATGTAATCCAGCGCAACACCCAGACCGATGGTTTGGACAATACCGGGCGTTCCGGCCTCAAACTTCATTGGCGGGTCGTTGTAGATCACCTGGTCCTTGCTGACCTCTTTGATCATGTCGCCGCCACCGATAAAGGGGCGCATCTCGGCCATGCGTTCGCATTTGATGTAAATCGCACCCGACCCCGAAGGGCCATAAAGCTTGTGGCCAGTAATTGCATAGAAATCGCATCCGATATCAGCGACATTGACAGGCATGTGCACGGCACCCTGGCTGCCATCGACCAACACCGGTACGCCTTTTGCGTGCGCGCCTTCTGTGATCGCTTTGACATCGACCACCGTGCCCAACACGTTCGAACATTGCGTCACTGCAACCAGCTTGGTCTTGGGACCGATCGCGTCGATCACGGCCTGCGGGTCAAGGCCACCGTCAGCGTCCACGTCGACCCATTTCAGGACGACGCCCTGACGTTCGCGCAGGAAATGCCAGGGAACGATATTGGCGTGGTGTTCCATCACGCTCAGCACGATCTCATCCCCGGCCTGCATGCGCGGCATGGCCCAGCCATAGGCGACCAGATTGATGCCTTCGGTCGTGCCTGAGTTCAAGACAATTTCATCCTCGTCCGCCGCGCCCAGAAAACGGGCGATGGTTCCGCGAACGGATTCGTATTTTTCGGTCGCCAGATTGGACAGGTAATGCAGGCCGCGGTGAACATTCGCGTATTCTTCGGAATATGCCCGTGTCACCGCATCAATCACGACCTGCGGTTTCTGCGCCGATGCGCCATTGTCCAGATAGGTCAACGGCTTGCCGTTCACTTCCCGAGACAGGATTGGAAAGTCTGAGCGGATTTTCTGCACGTCATACATGGTCTTTTATTCCCTATACGGGGCCGCCGGGCGTTAATGCGAGGACAAAGGGCACCGCAATCAAAGCAGATAACACGATGACCCCGAAGGATTTAGCAAGCGAACCGAACTGATGCGCTTCATTCAGAAAATGGAGCGTGACGTAAAGGCTGATAATCGCCGTGGCCAGCAAAAACATCAGCATCAAAAACGGCAGCACGATGGTGATGACCAGCGTGATAACCATCGCAGCGATCTGAAGGTATTGCAGCCAGATCGTCAGCGTCAGAATGTCATCGAATGTTGCACGGCCACCCAGTAACCGCCCCACGAACAGGAATGCCCCGACGCTGAGCAACATGGCGCCCGCAGATCGGACCAGACCCAGGAACACCGGCGTAGGTGGGGGTACGGATTCACCATTGGGGACCGGAATCAAGTGATCAATACCCAGTTGCACAAGGCCGTTCAGCACCACAGCCAGAAAGAAAGCCAGCCATAGGATTTCACGCCCCGGCCGCATGTCCAAAAGGCGTCGGGCCGCTTGGGCGGGGTGTGTCAGGGTCAAGATCGCAAGATCGACAAAGCCAGTGGGATTCATTCTTGCCGCCTTTGCGCTTGGCTGAGACCTGCCAGCCAGAACCACAGGAACACTGCGAACCAAACGATCCCGACGAGTGTCAGGGCCGGGCCAGATCCTATGAAACCGCCGACCAAACCATTCAACAAAACCAGAGGTGTTGAGGACAATAGCGCCCAGAACAGAGCCAATCTAGCGCCATAAGACGTCCCCTGACCGCCAACCAATCGGGCCGCACCGTATGAGACAAAGGCCAGCAGGTAGAAAAACAGAGGCAGAATAATGACAGTGCCCATCAAGGCACCGCCCATCAGCATATCCAGCTGAAGCCCTTCGATATGCGCGCGTCGCGCAAGGCTGGGCAATTGCGCTATGAATGCCACAATGCAAAACGCCATGACAAACATCAGCGCCCGGTCCTCGCGCGGGCCTAGATCAAGAAGCCGCCGCACGACACGACCCGGCCCCCGATAGGTGGCCACGATATCCGAGGTCAAAGGCATCAGATGTGTCGCGACAGCCAGCCTTCAAGGCGGTTTACGATGGCCTCAGCCAATACCTCATCCTCGATCTCATCGACGGCTTCGGCCAAAAATGCCAGCGTCAGCATATTGGTGGCGTCCTTAACCGAAACCCCACGCGAACGCAGGTAAAACAGCGCCGTCTCATCAATCGCACCCGAGGTCGAGCCGTGCGAACACGCAACATCGTCGGCATAGATCTCAAGTTCGGGCTTGGCGAGGAACTGGCTGTCATCATCCAGCAGCAAGGACTGGCTGATCTGATAGCCGTCTGTCTTCTGTGCGCCTTCCTTGACCAGGATCTTGCCCTGGAACACGCCGGTCGCGCCGTTGCGTAGAACTTTCTTAAAGACCTGACGGCTTTCGCAGTTCACCGCGTCATGGGTGACGAAAACCGTGTCGTCATGGTGGAAATCACCATCACCTACGCAGGCGCCTGCCACATGAGCAATAGCGTCGTCGCCGGTCAGTTCGATCACCTGTTCGTTGCGGGTCAAAACTCCATTCACCGTCAGCGTGAAGGACTTAAAGACAGATTCCCGTCCCAACCGCGTGAACATGTGAGTCGCAGCGCGACGTTCATGGTCCCTGCCCTGCGCACGCACGTGATGCAGCGTACCGCCATCGGCGATGTCGATCTCGATGCATTTGTTGAACCGCGATGCCGCAGGACCGTTTTCCAGAACCGTCACCTCAGCGCCACTTTCGACACGGATGATGTGGTGCAGCATGGCGTCCGAGGTCTCGGATGCATGGCGATAGATCAGGCTGATCGGCTTGGACGGTTTGCCGGTGACGTGGATCGCAACGCCGTCTGCGGCAAAGGCCGTATTCAAAGCAGCCAACGGCCGCTGAACCGGGGATTGCCCGCGCGATTCCAGAACGCCGTACAACTCTTTGGCCCAGTGGATATCCTTGCAGCAGATATCCTCGATCCGGTCGATATTGACACCTTCCAGTTCCAGATCATCCGACTCTTCGGCGCTGAACACACCGTCGATGAAAACGATCTTCAATCGGTCGAGATTGCCAAACAGCAGCGGCTCGTCTGAGTGGAACAAAGCGGCATGCGGCTGCTCGGCCGAGATAAGGGTGTCGGGGCGCGTGTACTTCCAATATTCGTCGCGCCGCCCCGGCAGACCCATTTCCAGCACGCGGGCCAGCGCGTCTTCGCGCGCGGCGCGGGTGCACCCGGCTTCGGGCATGGTCAGCGTGGCCAGCCGTGCCTCGGTCGCGGTTTGTTTTACTTCGGGCAAAGCCATCAGTTCACCTCGGCCAGGATGTCGGCATAGCCGTTGTTTTCAACTTCCAACGCCAGTTCGGGACCACCGGTTTTAACGATGCGACCGTCCGCCATGATATGCACAACATCAGGTTTGATGTGGTCCAACAGGCGTTGATAGTGGGTGATGACCAGGAAACCACGGCCTTCATCACGCAGCGCGTTCACGCCTTCGGCCACCAGTTTCATCGCATCGACGTCCAGACCCGAATCCGTTTCGTCCAGGATGCACATCTTGGGTTCCAGCATCGCCATCTGCAGGATTTCGTTCCGCTTCTTCTCACCGCCTGAGAAGCCAACGTTTACTGGACGCTTGAGCATGTCCGCGTCGATTTTCAGCGATTTTGCCTTGGCCCGCACTTCCTTCAGGAAATCAGCCGCCGACAGTTCATCTTCGCCCCGCGCCTTGCGCTGTGCGTTCACGGCTGTGCGCAGGAAGGTCATGTTACCAACGCCCGGGATTTCCACGGGGTACTGGAACGCCAAAAAGATACCCGCCGCAGCGCGCTCTTCCGGCTCCATCTCCAAAAGGTCTGCACCTTCCAGTGTGGCAGAGCCTTCGGTCACTTCATACCCATCGCGGCCCGACAGCACATAGCTGAGCGTCGACTTGCCCGAGCCGTTCGGCCCCATGATCGCATGCACCTTGCCAGCCTCGACGGTCAAGTCGACGCCTTTGAGGATTTGCTTTTCTTCTTCCTCAAGTTTCACGTGCAGGTTTTTGATTTCCAGCATTTTTTGTCCTTTTGCGTACCGCAAGGGGCCATCCGGCCCCGATATATTCTGAATTCGGAGGAATAAGGGTTAACCCACTGATCCTTCAAGGCTGATGGCCACCAGCTGCTGCGCTTCCATGGCGAACTCCATCGGCAATGCTTGCAGGACGTCCTTGCAGAACCCATTGACGACCAGCGCCACGGCTTCTTCCTCGTCCATGCCGCGCTGACGGCAGTAGAACAGCTGATCGTCATCTACCTTGGATGTCGTCGCCTCATGCTCCACGCGCGATGAATTGTTACGGACCTCGATATACGGCACCGTATGGGCCCCGCATTTATCACCGATCAGCAAGCTGTCACACTGGGTGTAGTTGCGGCTGTCCTTCGCCTTCGGGTGCATCGAAACCAGACCACGATAGGTGTTCTGCGCTTTACCCGCGCTGATCCCTTTCGACACGATGCGCGACTTGGTGTTCTTGCCCAGATGCACCATTTTGGTGCCGGTATCAGCTTGCTGCATGTTGTTGGTAATGGCGATCGAGTAAAACTCACCCTGGCTTTCATCACCGCGCAGGATGCAGGACGGGTACTTCCAGGTCACGGCGGATCCGGTTTCCACTTGGGTCCACATCACCTTGGACCGATCACCCCGGCAATCGGCGCGCTTAGTCACAAAGTTGTAGATACCGCCCTTGCCGTTTTCATCCCCGGGGAACCAGTTTTGAACGGTCGAGTATTTTACCTCGGCATCTTCTTCGATGATGATCTCAACAACCGCGGCGTGCAGCTGAGCTGTATCGCGCTGCGGTGCCGTACAGCCTTCCAGATAGGAAACGTAAGAACCTTTGTCCGCGATGATCAATGTGCGTTCGAACTGACCCGTGTTTTCCGCGTTGATGCGGAAATAGGTGCTCAGCTCCATCGGGCAGCGCACGCCTGGCGGGATGTAGACAAACGAGCCATCCGAGAACACGGCCGAGTTCAGCGTGGCGTAAAAGTTGTCCGAGACGGGAACCACTGTGCCAAGGTACTTCTTAACCAGTTCAGGGTGTTCCCTGATCGCCTCTGAGATCGAACAGAAGATCACACCGTGTTTGGCCAGTTCGTCCTGAAAGGTCGTGCCAACCGAAACCGAGTCGAACACCGCATCCACGGCCACCTTGCGCCCTTCGGCAGGCATATCCTCAGCGCCTTCGACGCCGGCCAGAATCATCTGCTCTTTCAGAGGGATACCAAGCTTTTCGTATGTGGCCAGAAGCTTGGGATCGACCTCATCCAGCGATTTGGGTTTTTCCTCCATCGACTTGGGGCGGGCATAGTAATACTGGTCCTGAAAGTCGATCTTGGGATAGTGGACCATAGCCCAGTGCGGCTCGTCCATCTTGGTCCAGCGTTCGAAGGCCGCCAGACGCCATTCGGTCATCCATTCGGGCTCTTCATTCTTTTCCGAGATCAGCCGGACGATATCCGGGTTCACGCCCTTGGGCGCGTACTCCATCTCGATATCGGTATCCCAACCGTATTTGTAGGTACTGACCTCGCGTACCGCATCCACGGTTTCCTGATCGACACCCTCTTTTACCTGGGTCTGGTCCAAAGCGGCCATATGACACCTCCGTCAGATCACGCGGCGCGCGCGCGATGCTTCTTTTCTTTTTCAAGCCACGTTTCGGCGAAACGCAGCACATCATCTTCAGTGGTCAAAGGTCCCAGAGACACGCGGATGGCGCTTGCTGCTGTGACCTCATCAAAACCCATCGCGGTCAGCACCGCGCTTGCCCGGACCTTGCCGCTGGAACAGGCAGAACCTGCACTGATAGCAAAACCTGCCAGATCCATCTGCATGACCTGCGTTTCGCCCTTCCAGCCGGGGGTTGCGAAACACGAGGTATTCGGAAGGCGGTCCTGACCTTTCCCGACAAAAATAGTAGATTTAGAACCAGCCTCAAGGGCATTTTCTAGAATATTTCTAAATTCACGAACCTGTTCCCAGATACCATTAGAAAGATCCCGCGCCACCGCTTCAGCTGCCGCCCCGAACCCCGCGATTCCAATGACATTTTCGGTACCTGACCGTCGGCCCATCTCTTGCCCACCGCCTTTGATCATTGCAGGCAGTTCGGTGCCACGTTTCATCACCACCGCGCCAATCCCTTTCGGTCCGCCCATCTTGTGGGCCGAAATCAACGCCATCTGGACGCCCAGCCAGTTAAAGGCCACCGGCAACTTGCCAAAGGCCTGTGTCGCATCCGTCACGGCCAATCCGTTTGGCAAAGATTGGACAATCCCCGTCTCGGAATTCGCCAATTGCAGGGTCGACTGCTCGGGGTTTGACACATCCACCTGACCGGATTGCGACGTGAGCAAGTCTTCGTTGATCCATGATCTGATCGCGTCATGCTCAATCGCGGACCCGTGCAAATCACGATTGGCCAATGTCAGCGCGGCCCCTTCGGTCGAACCCGATGTAAATACAACGTCTGCCCCATCCGCACCAAATGCGGCCGCAACCTGCGCCCTTGCCCGTTCGATCAGAGCCTTGGCCGCGCGGCCTTCGGCGTGAACGGACGAAGGGTTCCCGCACAAATCCATCGCTGCCACCATGGCCTCACGGGCCTCGGGGCGTAGCGGTGTTGTTGCGTTATGATCCAGAAAAATACGATTCATGGATACATCTTTTCCTGGTCGCAAAGCGGGGAAGAAACCCAAGAGGCAAACAGCATCAGATTACTCATCAACGATGGAAAACAGACTGGGAACTGCCGGGCACGGTGCCAGGTCGTTCTTGATCACGTCGGACAAGCGCGTCTGGTGCAAAAAGACGTAGACATGCGCACTAAGACCTTCCCAAAGACGGTTGGTCAAAGACTGCGCCCGGCTGCCCGAGGATGCCCCAGATGCCCCGGCACCTTTTTGCAGCGCGTCCACGGTTTCATCCACGGCCGCCAGAACTTCGACCACCCGAATCTCGGAAGCAGGCCGCGCCAGACGATACCCGCCGCCCGGTCCACGTACGGACGATACCAGTTCGGCCCGGCGCAATTTGACGAAAAGCTGCTCGAGATAAGGAAGCGAGACGTCCTGACGTTCGGAAATTTCGCTAAGCGTCACCAGGCGGTCCGAGGGCTGTAGAGCAATATCAGCCAGTGCAACCATCGCGTAACGACCCTTTGTCGAAAGCTTCATTGTCTTTCCCTCATGGCAGGTTATAAGCGAAAACATTGACGCCGCCGCCGCCAGTGCGTATCTCCGACAGGCAGCGCCTTGCGCAAAGCATCATAATTAGAACCGTTCTAAAGTGCCTTACGATTACCGTCAAGTATATCGTGGCATCAGGAAGAAAAAGACAGGACCAAAGCACACATGCCCGAGGTGATTTTTCCCGGACCCGAAGGCCGCCTGGAAGGCCGCTACCACCCGCAAAAGGAAAAAGACGCACCGATTGCCATCGTGCTGCACCCGCATCCACAATTCGGCGGGACCATGAACAACAAGGTGGTCTATAATCTGCACTATGCGTTTTACAACATGGGCTTTACCGTGTTGCGCTTTAACTTCCGCGGCGTGGGCCGCAGCCAAGGCGAATACGATCAGGGCATCGGTGAGCTGAGCGATGCCGCGTCAGCGCTGGATTATCTGCAGTCGATGAACAACAACTCCAAGCACTGCTGGGTTGCCGGCTTCTCGTTCGGTGCCTGGATCGGAATGCAGCTGCTGATGCGCCGCCCAGAAATTACGGGCTTTATCAGCGTGTCGCCACCAGCCAACATGTATGACTTCTCGTTCTTGGCCCCCTGCCCTTCGTCCGGCCTGATCATCAACGGCTCGTCCGACCGTGTGGCCCCGCCCGCCGACACCACGTCGCTGGTCAACAAACTGCACGAACAAAAGGGCATCACCATCACCCATAACGAGGTTGAGGGTGCTGATCACTTCTTCCAGGACCGTCACATGGACACGCTGATCACCGATGTCAGTGACTATGTGAAGCGTCGCCTGACCGAGAACACGCGCTAATGTCGAATACCATCACAACGCTTGCGGCCAAACTGGCCGAGGACACAATGAAGGTGATGGACGAAACCGGCAATGATCGTTTCTTTGTCGAGGTGGGAGAGCTTTTGGGCGCCTCCTCCCAGACCTTGGAAGAGGCCTTTTTGACCGAAATGCGTGTACGCATCGCTGAACGCAAAGCGCGCAAGTTTGTCATCGACGCACTGACCAAACATCGATCCCAGGTGAAAGCGATTGAAAAGAAATGACTGAAAGACTGTCCGCGCAACTTGAATTCCTGAAACGCGCGGACAGGCTGAAGTCGGTCGATCGCGCCAATGCGCTCCTGGATCGGTCCCGCCCTGAAAACTCTGCAGAACACAGCTGGCACCTGGCCTTATGGGCATTGACGATGGAGCCGTTGGCGGGTGACGACGTTAACATTAACCGCGTCATACGCATGCTGCTGTTGCACGATCTGGTTGAGATCATCGTCGGCGATCACCCCATTCACCTGGAAACCGATTGGAACGCCGTGGAACGCGCCGAGCGCGCGGCGGCGGACGAGTTGTTTAGTCTCTTGCCGGACGATCAGACGTCTGCGTTTCAAGCCCTGTGGGAAGAGTTCGAGGCCGACGCGACGCCGGACGCGAAATTCGCCAAGTATCTGGACCGATGCCAACCGCTGTTTCAAGTCTTGTGTTCGCCAACCCCCAACCCGGATCATGTTGAAGTAGCGCGGGAAAACCTCTGCAGTGGTCGCGCCGCGTATTTGGCACGGGAATTCCCCCAAGCACACGCTCTGGCCAGCGCCATGCTGCACGCGCAGTCAACGCCCGAAACTGCGTTTTCTGAACGGCTGGCTTTTCTGACTGAGGCAGACCGCCTGAAGTCCGTTTACCGCGCCTCGCGCCTGTTGTCTGACGATCGGTTTGAGAACTCGGCCGAACATTCCTGGCACATCATGCTGTTTGCTTGGGTTTTGGCGGAATACGCGCAGCCCGGTGTATCGCTGGACCAAGTCCTGAAAATGCTTCTACTGCATGACATCGTCGAAATTGATGCCGGAGATCATCCCATCCACGGACAAGTCGACCACGCCGCACAAGAAGCCGAGGAAAAGGCAGCAGCCGACAGGTTGTTCGGGTTGTTGCCCGAGACACCGCAGCACGCCTTCCGGACGCTATGGGAGGAGTTCGAGGCGGCCGAGACGCCAGACGCGCGATTTGCCAAGGCGATCGATCGGTTTCAAACCCCGGTCGGAAACCTTGAAACGGGTGGAGGATCCTGGGTGGACTACAACGTGACCTTTGCCCAGATAGAACAGCGTGTAGGAACGCCGATCAATCGCGGCGCACCAGCGCTGTGGTCATGGTTGCGACCGCAACTGAGCACGTATTTTTCAGAAAACACTGTCGGTTGAGCTATTAGAAAAAGGGGCACAAAGGCCCCTTTTCCAATCGTTCCGGCAGGCACTTAAACCTGAAAACTTTCAAACCGCTCAACACCACTGGCTGCGTTTATGTCGACGGACCCCCCGCCCGCAAGCCACCCAAGCGCCACTATGAATGCCGAAGCAACGATCACGGATATCGCAAATTTCGTCATAAAATACTCGAAAAAGAAAACTATAAACCACCCGTTTCTTATCAAATTTTTTCTCTTTTAAATAGTATGGTTATCCTGACCTCTTCGCGAGGCAGGCCCGGTGCTTCCGGCACCGAACTTTTCCCGATATCCATTCAAATTCCCCTTGTCGGGAATTGGGAATTTGTGGTCAACCTCCCCAACTGCAACTGAATCGAGACCTGCCGTGCCCAAAGCCTATCTCATCCTATTGCTGGCGGTTTTCGCCGAAACAATTGGCACAACGGCGCTGCAGGCCAGCCAGCAGTTCAGCCGGTTTTGGCCCTCTGTTTTGGTTGTCGTGGGTTACGGAGTTGCTTTTTACTTACTGGGCCTCACCCTGAAATTTATGCCGGTCGGCATCGTCTATGCCATTTGGTCAGGCTTGGGGATCGTTCTGATCGCCATCATAGGCTTCATTGTTTTTGGTCAGCGCCTGGACTGGCCTGCGGTGCTCGGTTTGGCGATGATATTGGCCGGAATCCTGATCATTCACCTGTTTTCCAGCACAGCGGGCCACTGACGACCGGTTAGGGCTGGCCTATTCAGTCAATCCGCGTTATGCGCGCGGCAACTTCCCGTTCAAAGGCTGACCTCTCATGGACCTGCGCAATATCGCAATCATCGCTCACGTGGACCACGGTAAAACGACCCTGGTGGATGAGCTGCTCAAACAATCCGGTGCGTTCCGGGAAAACCAGGCGGTGGCCGAACGCGCCATGGATAGCAATGATCTGGAGCGCGAACGCGGCATCACCATCCTTGCCAAAGCGACCTCGGTCGAATGGAAAGGCACCCGGGTCAACATCGTTGACACCCCCGGCCACGCCGATTTCGGTGGCGAGGTTGAGCGGATCCTCAGCATGGTCGACGGTGTTGTCCTGTTGGTGGACGCCGCCGAAGGCCCGATGCCGCAGACCAAATTCGTGACGTCCAAGGCGTTGGCGCTGGGCCTGCGTCCCATCGTAGTGCTGAATAAGGTCGACAAACCCGACGCTGAACCCGACCGTGCACTTGATGAATGCTTTGACTTGTTCGCCAACCTCGGCGCTGACGACGATCAGCTGGATTTTCCTGCCATGTATGCCTCAGGCCGTTCCGGCTGGGCAGATATGGAGCTGGACGGGCCGCGCAAGGACCTGACCGCCTTGTTCGATCTGATCGTCGATCACGTCCCTGCCCCAAAACAGGTCGAAAACAAAGAAGAACCCTTCCGCATGCTGGCCACGACGCTGGGCAGCGATCCGTTCATCGGTCGCATCCTGACCGGTCGTGTGGAAAGCGGCACTTTGAAAGCGGGCGACAACCTCAAGGCGCTGAGCCGCGATGGCACGCTGATCGAAAACTTCCGCGCTTCGAAAATCCTCGCGTTCCGCGGACTGGCCCAACAGCCCATCGACGTGGCCGAAGCCGGTGACATCGTCACCATTGCAGGCATGAGCAAGGCAACTGTGGCCGACTCGTTGGTTTCGCCGCAGGTTGACGAAGCCCTGCCCGCACAACCCATCGACCCGCCAACCATCACTGTGACCTTCGGCATCAACGACTCGCCGCTGGCCGGTCGGGACGGCAAGAAAGTTCAGTCGCGTGTTATCCGCGACCGCCTGATGAAAGAGGCCGAGTCGAACGTTGCCATCCGCATCAGCGACACACCTGGCGGCGATGCCTTTGAGGTTGCTGGCCGTGGCGAATTGCAGATGGGCGTTCTGATCGAGAACATGCGCCGTGAAGGGTTCGAGCTCAGCATCTCGCGCCCGCAGGTTCTGTTCCGCGAGGAAGACGGCCAGCGCATGGAGCCCATCGAAGAGGTCACTATTGACGTCGACGATGAATATTCAGGCTCGGTGATCGAAAAGATCACTGGCGCGCGTAAAGGCGAACTGGCCGAAATGCGTCCGGCCGGCGCTGGCAAGACCCGTATCATCGCGCATGTACCGTCGCGCGGGTTGATCGGATATCACGGCGAGTTCCTGACCGACACGCGCGGCACCGGTGTTCTGAACCGTGTGTTCCACGGCTGGGCGGCCCACAAAGGCCCGATCCCGGGTCGTCGTGCGGGGGTTTTGATCTCGATGGAAAACGGACAGGCCGTGGCTTATGCGTTGTGGAACCTGGAAGAGCGCGGCCGGATGTTTGTTGCCCCGCAAACCGACGTGTATCAGGGCATGGTCATCGGCGAGCACTCACGCGATAACGACCTTGAGGTGAACCCGCTCAAAGGCAAGAAACTGACCAACGTACGCGCCAGCGGTTCCGATGACGCCGTCCGCCTGACACCTCATATCCAGTATTCTCTGGAAGAGGCGATTGCCTATATCGATGATGACGAACTGGTTGAGGTCACTCCAAACGCCATTCGGTTGCGCAAGCGTTACCTTGACCCGCACGAACGGAAACGGATGGCAAGATCGGCCTGATCCGGTCTGTGACATTGTTTACATAATCTAAACAATGTGCCGTTCGTGGTAAAATTACTTCTAGAATTACCATCTAAATCAAAAGAAAGCCCGTCGTACTGACGGGCTTTTTCTTATGTTTTTCATACAGTTTCACCAATAGGTTGCAAATCTACCGGCGTTTATCGCTGTTACTCGACCAACAAATGAGGCAATATACGGAAGTATTTTTGTCCAAACTGTGGCACAATTACTTTGTTAATAGGTGTTGGTAATGAGTTTAAAGGAGTAGCGCTATGCGCGTAAGATCCCGTTTATATTCGTTTGTATTTTTATCCGCGACATTCCCACTGATGGCAACAAGCGCGGCTCATGCGGCTGAAGTTTGCAAAGTTAAAACAGCCCGGCAGTCTGTATCCACCGAAACGCTTTGTAGTTGCAAAGTCGTCGACAAGCGGATGCTGCGCTACATTCAGCGCCGGGCCGACTTTGAGGATATCTTGGCCCGCACATCGCAAGCCTGTCCTCTGTTCGCAGCGATTTTGACTGATATCCCGACGGCAACCGTTGCAAGGAACCGAACCAGCGACGGCGATGACAGAAGCTCTTCAAGTGGTAACAACGGTTCGTCCGAAAGCAGCGGCGGTGCCGGAGTATCCGGCACAAGTGGTGAATCCGGCGATGGTGGTGATGGCGGCAGCGGCAACGGTGGTAGCAACGACGGTGGCAACGGTGGCGGTAATTCCGGCAGCGGTGACGGCAACGGCGACAGCAATGGCGGCGAAAACTCCGGCAGCGGTGATGGCAATGGCGGTAGCAACGGCGGCGGTAACTCCGGCAGCGGCGACGGCAACGGCGGCAGTAATGGCGGCGGAAACTCCAGCAGCGGCGATGGTAACGGTGGCAGCAATGGCGGCGGTAACTCCGACAGCGGCAGCGGTAATGGCGGCAGCAATGACGGTGGAAACTCCAATAGCGGCGACGGCAATGGCGGCAGCAATGGCGACGGCAACGATGGCGGTGGCAGCGACGGAAGCGGTGGCGGTGCCGGTGGTGGCGGCGCCGATGGCAGCGGTGGCGGCGACGGCGGCGGTGGCAGCGACGGCAGCGGCGGTGGAGCCGGTGGCGGTGGCAGCGACGGAAGCGGCGGCGGTGCCGGTGGCGGCGGCGGCGATGGCAGCGGCGGCACCCTCTGACGCGATCAACCGCAAAGCAGCCTGAAATTTTTGGCGACGCCTTGAAAAACGCCGAAAACGTCTCGACGTTCGGCCTGACAAACAAAGGGGCGACTATCGTGTCGCCCCTTTTGCCATGCATAGCCTGATAGATCAGTCGATATTTTTAACTTCTTCCGTACACACCAACCCAATGGCTGGGTTTCGCCGGATCCTGCATCCGAAGGAACAAATACCGCGTTGCCGACCAGGGTTTGATCCGGTTGGTCAAATTGTCCAGCACCAAATCCCCCTGAGCGGAGCGATAGACAAGAACTGCATGTGCATTTCGGCGCGTATCCAACACTGTCGCAATCAGCAATTTGTTTGGATCAACGCCTGCCCTGATCAAATCTCTTTTCTTCAAAAGAGCAAAATCCTCGCAATCCCCGCCGCGCGTTGTCGGCAAAGCCCACCGTTCGGTGGTGCGGTATTGCGTCTGATCCGTAACGGCGCGCGTCGTTGCGTTGACCTGACGGTTGATCCGCTCAATGATCTGCATTTCCTGTTGGGACGTCATGCGTACCGACGTCTTGCTTGAGCACGCCCAAGCGTACTGTCGGCACAACTGCTGCGCACCGGAAGGCGGAGGGGTCGCCGCAAGAGTACGGATGAAGTTGCCCTCGCTCGCATCCGCCTGAGACGCGAAAACCGCGGCCCCGTAAACCAAAGCAGCAATCCCCACTGCCCGACCTGAAAATGTCTTCAACCGCCCCAGAGCGGCCTTGAGTCCGATATCTTCCGATTTCATGCCCGTACCTCGATCCCTGTCTACGCAACGATTGACGACAAACAGGACCGTATTCGATTAGAAAAACCTAATGGTAAACGGTAGCGCTTGTACAATCTTTGGCGAAAGTGAAGGGGAAAAAAGGCGGAAATTCGTCACTCAATATGACCATTTCGCGCAGGAATTGAGAAAAAAGCGCCACAATCTAGGCGGGAAGATACCTAATAACTCTCGTTCCAATAAAATAAGATACTGGAATCACGAAGATTCCGATTGGGTGGAAAATTGCCACAATACGGTTCACTTCACTCGTAAACAGTTCGGCTGAATTTCGCCCATGAATGGATCTGATTGGCAGGAAACCCACCGATCAGACTTGGCTTATTCTTATTCGGTGATTTCTACGACCACCAGTTCACGCTCACTTGCGCCGCGTGCGTGGTCCAGGGCCTGCTGGTACTCCGGTGAATTATAGCACTCGACGGCGGCCTCGACGGACGGAAACTTGGCGACCACATTGCGCGGACGCTCTTTGCCTTCCAGTTGGACATAACGTGCAGCGCGGGCAATAAACGCCCCGCCGTGCTTGGCAATCGCAGGCCCTGCGAGTTCTGCGTATTTCGCATATGCGTCCGCATCCGTCACGGTGACGTGAGCAATCCAGAGTGCTGCCATCTTATCCTCCCAAAACCTGTTCTACGGCCTTGATCGCCGCATCTGCGTTCGACGCGTCCTTGCCACCGCCCTGCGCCATGTCGGGGCGTCCACCGCCGCCCTTGCCGCCCAGTTCTGCGACGGCCGCACGAACCAGATCGACTGCCGAAACCTTGTCGGTCAGATCGGCCGTCACACCGGCCGCAACAGCAGCCTTACCGCCCGCATCCGCGATCAGCAGAACGGCGCCGGACCCCAGACGGCTTTTGTGCTCATCAATCAACGCCGGCAAGTCCTTGCCCGATACGCCGTTCAGCGCCTGCGCAAGGAAGGCGACCCCGTTCACCTCACGCGCTTCGCCGCCACTCTGCCCGGCCCCGCCGGCCATGGCCAAGTCACGGCGCAGCTGGGCCACTTCGTTTTGCAGCGATTTGCGTTCGTCCAACAGTGCTTTGACCCGGCCAACAACGTCATCTGGCTGCGCCTTGAGTTCCGATGCGATCTGACCCAGACGCTGATCCTGCTGGGACAGATGCCGCAGCGCCTCGTCACCGGTCAGAGCCTCGATCCGGCGTACGCCCGCGCTGCTGGCGCTGTCGCCCAGAACCACAAAAGTACCGATGTCACCAGTCTGACGTACATGGGTGCCGCCGCACAGTTCAATCGACCAGGTCTCGCCATCCTGACCTTTACCGGTCGGAGCTTTGCCCATGGACACGACACGGACTTCGTCGCCGTATTTCTCGCCAAACAGCGCCTGTGCACCCAGTTCGCGCGCATCATCAGGGGTCATGATCCGCGTTTCGACAGTCGAGTTCTGACGGATGAAGTCATTTACATCGCGTTCGACCTTTTGGATCTCATCCGCGCTCAGCGCCTTGGAATGGCTGAAGTCAAACCTCAACCGGTCAGCCGCGTTCAGCGAGCCGCGCTGTGCAACATGATCGCCCAACGTTTCACGCAACGCCTCGTGGAGCAGGTGCGTGGCCGAGTGGTTTGCGCGAATTGCCGTGCGCCGCGCATGGTCGACCTCAAGCTCGACCGCGTCACCTTTGGACAAAGCGCCCTGATCAACGGTCACTTTGTGGGCATAGATTTTGCCATCAGCGAATTTTCTGGTGTCTTCGACCCGCGCCATGTCATCGCGTTCTTCCAAACGCCGGATTTCACCAGTATCACCGATCTGACCGCCAGCTTCGCCATAGAACGGTGTCTGGTTGACAATCACCCAGCCGGATCCCCCTTTTTCAATTGTGTCGACCAACGCACCGTCAACCACCAAAGCGGCAATCTGCCCTTCGGCCTTTTCCGTGTCATAGCCCAGAAAATCCGTAGCTCCGGCAGTATCCAGCACATCAAACCACACTGCCTGATCTGCAGCTTCACCCGAACCAGCCCATGCAGCACGCGCCTTGGCTTTTTGTTCGGCCATGGCAGCGTCGAACCCGTCCGTGTCCACGGAACGACCCTTTTCGCGCAGGGCATCCTGCGTCAGATCCAGCGGGAACCCATACGTGTCGTACAATTTGAATGCCGCATCACCCGGAAGCGCCGCGCCCTCGGGCAGGCCTGCAACTTCATCATCGAGGAGTTTCAGACCACGATCCAGGGTTTGCTTGAACCGCGTTTCCTCCAACAGCAGCGTCTCTTCGATCAACGGCTGCGCCTGTCCCAACTCGGTGTATTGCGCGCCCATCAGCTGCACCAGACTTGGCACCAGCTGATACATAACCGGATCTTTCGCCCCCAGAAGATTCGCATGACGCATTGCGCGACGCATGATCCGGCGCAGCACATAGCCACGCCCGTCATTGGAAGGCATCACGCCATCCGCGATCAGGAAGGATGTCGCGCGCAGGTGGTCCGCAATGACCCGGTGGTGCACATTCTGGTCGCCATAGGGATCAACCCCGGTGGCATGAGCAGACGCTTCGATCAATGTCTTGAACAGGTCGGTGTCATAGTTGTCATGGCTGCCCTGCAGCAGCGCGCCGATCCGTTCCAGCCCCATGCCGGTGTCGATCGACTGCATGTCGAGTTCGACCATCGAGCCGTCTTCGAACTGCTCGTTCTGCATGAAAACGATGTTCCAGATTTCGATGAACCGATCGCCGTCTTCGTCGGGCGATCCCGGAGGCCCACCCCAGATGTGATCGCCATGGTCGTAGAAAATTTCCGTACACGGTCCACACGGACCAGTCGGACCCATCTGCCAGAAATTGTCGCTGGTGGCGATGCGGATAATCCGGTCTTCGGGCACGCCGACCTTTTTCCAGATTTCAAACGCCTCGTCATCCGTGTGATACACCGTTGCCAGCAGGCGGTTCTTGTCGATACCGAATTCCTTGGTGATCAACTCCCACGCAAAAGGGATCGCCTCGTGTTTGAAGTAATTGCCGAACGAAAAATTGCCCAGCATTTCAAAGAATGTGTGGTGCCGCGCAGTATAGCCAACGTTATCGAGGTCATTGTGCTTACCGCCGGCGCGCACGCATTTCTGCGCCGTCGTGGCGCGCTGATAATCACGGGTTTCAACGCCGGTAAACAGGTTCTTGAACTGCACCATGCCCGAGTTCACGAACATCAATGTCGGGTCATTGCGCGGAACCAGCGGGCTGGACGCGACAATTTCATGCCCCTGTTTGGCAAAATAATTCAGAAAGGTTGAGCGGATTTCGTTCAGCGTGGGCATATGGCTCTCTCGGCGCGCAATCTCAGTGTTCTGAAATGGTTTATCCCCGTCCCCAAGGATAGTCCACAAAGATAAATCGGCCTTGTTTTTGAAGGGCAAGGAAAACCCCTCAACAAGATCCGTACACACCAATAATCAAGATCACCGTATACAGAACGAGTTAAGGCGGCCACGCGGACCGCCTTATTTCGAGTATTCTAAGTTCTTGCAAAACCGGGGGGTTTTGCGGCCCCCAACTGCGTCTGTTATGCCTCGAGGATGTCGTCTTCCTCTGCAGAACCGGGTGGCATATCGAACTCAAGACCATGCGCGGCGCGAATCTTGTCTTCGATATCCAGCGCAATACGGCTGTTGTCGCGCAGGTATTGTTTGGCATTCTCACGCCCCTGCCCGATCCGTTCATCGCCATAACTGAACCACGAACCCGATTTCTCGACCACACCAGCCTTGACGCCCAGATCCAGCAGCTCACCCATCTTACTGATGCCTTCGCCATACATGATGTCGAATTCCACCTGCTTGAAGGGCGGCGCCACCTTGTTCTTGACCACCTTGACGCGCGTCTGGTTGCCAACAACCTCATCACGATCTTTGATCGCGCCTATCCGGCGAATATCCAAACGAACCGAGCTGTAGAATTTCAGCGCGTTACCACCGGTCGTGGTTTCAGGGCTGCCGAACATTACGCCGATCTTCATCCGGATCTGGTTGATAAAGATCACCATGCAATTCGAGCGGCTGATCGAGCCTGTCAGTTTACGCATCGCCTGACTCATCAATCGGGCCTGCACGCCAACACTGCTGTCGCCCATGTCGCCTTCGAGTTCCGATTTCGGCGTCAAAGCCGCAACTGAGTCGACGACAACCATATTCACAGCGCCCGAACGCACTAGCGTATCGGTGATCTCAAGCGCTTGTTCACCGGTGTCGGGCTGCGAGATCAGCAGTTCATCAAGATCGACGCCCAGCTTGCGGGCATATTGCGGGTCCAGCGCGTGTTCGGCATCCACGAATGCGCACACACCACCGCGTTTTTGCTGTTCTGCAATGCAATGCAGCGTCAGCGTGGTCTTACCCGAGCTTTCCGGGCCATAAATCTCAACAATCCTGCCCATCGGCAGACCACCAATACCCAGCGCGATATCCAGGCCCAAAGACCCGGTCGAGCTTGCATCGATGTCCTGCTTGGCATCCTCGCCCAGCTTCATGATCGAGCCCTTGCCGAACTGCCGTTCGATTTGCGCCAGCGCGCTATCAAGCGCCTTTTGCTTGTCTGCGTTTTTCTTGTCGCTCATTGTCAGAAGATCCGCCATTGTCCTGTCGCCTTCTCTTTTGTCACACCCATGAACGGGCGGCAATCGCTGCTTTGTTCGCCCCTTGTTCCTTATGGGACCAAAAAGAGAACATTTCAACTAAAACTTACAATACTTACTGTTCGGCAATTGTGTTAAAGAATCGTTTACGCCATTCTGCGACCACCAAATTTAGCGGTGAAGGGCGAATAAATGCTTGTTTTCTATAAGGAACGCCTTGCGTTTCTGGCAGTCCCAAAAACAGGCAGCACGGCCTATCACACTGCTCTGAGCGCACGGGCCGACTTTGTCGTCACGGGTCCGCCCGAATTGAAACATGCGCCTGTTCGCCGTTATGACAGGTTTTTTCAAAACATTTTTCGCAAAATGTATGACACCGAAATGGAAATCATGGCCGTCGTGCGCGAACCTATCGGCTGGCTCGGCAGTTGGTACAAATACCGCAGCCGGGACGACCGAATTGGGCACCCGCATTCAACCCGCGACTTGAGCTTTGATGATTTTGTTCAGGGTTACATGCAAAACCCCCGCCCGGAATTCGCAGATGTCGGCAGTCAGAGCCAGTTTTTCCGCACCCGAAACAACGGTTTCGGTGCGACGAATGTATTTAAATACGAAAATCAAGATAAGATACTGAGCTTTCTTCAGGACCGGTTGAACATGGAAATCACCCTGCAGCGCGAGAATGTCTCACCAAAGCGCGACCTATTCTTGTCGCCGGAAACGGAAAAGAAGTTCCGCAAGCACCACGCCGAGGAGTTTTCCTGCCACGACGCGGCGCGTTAATCAGTTCAGTTGGTTAAACACAGCCTCGGTCAACTGCGTCAAAGAGAACGGCTTGGGCAAAAAGGTAGAATTCGCAACCTCGGGGCCTGAATCGCCAAAGGCGCCTTCGGTATAGCCAGACATAAAGATCACCCGCACATTCGGTCGGGTCTCCATCGCTTTGCGCACCCAGGTTGGCCCGTCCATGCCGGGCATGACCACGTCTGTCACGAAGGCATCCACATGCACCGACCCATCCTCCAGCAGGTGCAGAGCCTCTTCGGCGGACCCGGATTCGAGCACGGTGTAGCCCTTCAATCGCAATGCACGTGTGGCAAAGGCCCGAACCGGGGCCTCATCCTCAACCAGCAGAACTACGCCTTCACCCTGCCGGGACGCCGGTTTTTCCGGAAGGCTGGCGATATCCTGGTCGATTTTCTGCGGTGCGGTTGAAACCGGCAGATACACGGTAAATTCGGTTCCCTTGCCCTGAATACTGTCGACAAAGATGAACCCTCCGGTCTGTTTGACGATGCCATAGACCGTCGACAATCCAAGACCGGTCCCCTCACCGGTGCGCTTGGTCGTATAGAATGGCTCGAACACTTTTTGCAGCTTGTCCGCTGGGATGCCAGTGCCGCTATCAATCACTTTCACGGTGACGTATTCGCCGGGTTGAACCGTTGCACGATCCCGCCGGAACGGTTCGGTCAGAGACACAACCTCGGTCTCGATACGTACCTCGCCCCCTTCGGGCATCGCGTCCCGTGCGTTCACGACCAGGTTCATAAAGACCTGTTCGAGCTGCCTTTTGTCTGCGCGCACAGGCTTCAGCACGGGATCATGGCTTAACGTCAGGCGAACCTTTTCGCCCACCAGGCGGTTCAAAAGATGGATCAGGTCGGAAATTGTGTCGCGCAGGTCCAAAACCTCGGGCTGCAGGGTCTGCTTGCGCGAGAAGGCCAGAAGTTGACTGACCAACGCCGCGGCCCGGTTGGCGTTCTGGTTGATCTGAACCAGGTCACCATAGTTCGGATCATTCTGATCATGCCGCAGCAGCAATAGATCGCAATGCCCCGAAATCGCAGTCAGAAGGTTGTTAAAATCATGCGCCACGCCGCCCGCCAATTGCCCGACAGCCTGCATCTTTTGCCCCTGCACGAACTGAGCTTCCAGTGTCTTCAACTCGGTCGCATCATTTAGGACGGCGATCAGACAAATCTGCCCCTTGCACGTCACCCGGTTCAGTGTGACCTGCACGAAAACCTCTTTGTCCTGACGTGACAGGCGCAGAAATTCCGACCGGGGAACGGCATTCTCTTCGGTCGCGGTGCGGGTCAACCAATCCAGGATGGGATAGCCGAGCCCGTGCATGATTTCGGCCACATTCGACTTGCCCGGCTGGATCTCTCCGATCAGCTTGATCGCCATCCGGTTCGCATCCAGAATTTCGCCTTCGGGTGACAGACACATCACCGGCACTGGCAACTCAGCGAACGGGGCATCGCCCCCGGATGGACCCGCAGATTTCATCGGCAACAAAAGCAGATCGCGCACAGTGCCCGAGCGGGACAGCTCGGACACGGTCACAGGCACCCGCCCGTCCGAAGTTTCAGCCAGCGAGATTTCACCCGGTTGCGGGATGTCATTGGGAAATATCTTACCCATAACGTCGGGCCTGTGACCGATCATGGCCTCTGCCATTCCATTCACGCGCAGAATTGCCCCGTTGCGACCCTCTGTCAGCACTGGAACAGGGGCGTCATCCCATTGCCCGCCTTCATCCAGATGAAACCGCCAGCAGAACACATCCTGCCCCACGCTGAAAACCGAGATCGGGATTGTCGAGCCAACGGTCACGATATCTTCGAGGGCGCGTTCGTGGATTTCCGCGATGGATTGCAAGCGCAGCAGGATCGCTGCGGGATTAGCGAATCTGGATTTCAGGCATTGCTGCAATCGCGCACCTGGAAAAGCGTTTAACTGTGCCTTTGCGCGTGTGTTCGCGCTCAGAATATCGCCATTTGCGTTGGCGATCACTGTCGGACACAAGTCCTGTTCGGTGAAGACGGCCATCACTTCTGCCGAATTACGCGCCGCTCTGTCGGCCGTGAACCCCCGAAAAACAACCAGTAGGCCGGCGGCCAGTAACGACACACCAGCAACAACAAGACCCGTATTCCAGGCGGTCGGCAAAACGTCTGTCAACGGTGTTAAACTCAGCAATGCGCCCAAAACAACGAGTGGCACAAGGCGCGAGAAGGCCGGTGATTTTCTTGAGGTCGGCTCAGAAAAGATCTCTGCAGTGTCGGACATTAACAACTCAGGTCAAAAGGCTTTGTCACACTCAGCCCGAATTTGGTTAACGCCCCCTTAAGGACAGCGGAAACCTCTACCTAAGGTTGCTATTCAATGACGCACTATCGCGTCAAGTGCGACGTAAAGAACCCGTCTGCACCGTGTGTCACAAGCCACGACTTTCGCAGCGTTTCGGTCCAATCAGGATTCAACTTCAGAAATCCGTCGACAATATCGCCGTTTTCGTCATCCAACATGGAACAGGTCGCATAGGTCAAAATTCCACCCGGTCCAACCAGTTGAGCGGCGGAATTCAGGATGTCGGACTGAAGTACATTCAGCGTGTTCAACCCCTCTTCGGACAGCGCCCACTTGCCTGCCGGGGCACGCCGCCACGAACCGCTGCCCGAGCATGGCGCATCCGTCAGGACAATATCGAACGGAGCCTGACGGGCCACATCTTCAGGCTGCAGGCAGGTTACACCCACACCCGCCCGTTTTGCCCGCGTCGGCAGATCGCGCATGCGCCCTGCGTTCACATCATGCGCAAAGACCTCGACACCCGAATGGGCCGCCAGAGCCAGAGACTTGCCGCCACCGCCTGCGCAATAATCCAGAACACGCAGACCTGGCTGGAGATCGAGCGCTGCAACAACGGCTTGGCTGGCTGCGTCCTGCAATTCGACCAGACCTTTGGAATAGGAACGGCTTTGCGCAATTTTTCGGGCCCCTTCGGTGACCTCTAGGGCGGTTTCACACGCCGGATGGTGTTGCGCGCTGACTCCGTCAGCACGCAAAGCAGCAATCGCACCAGCACGATCGGTTTTGGCAAGGTTAGCCCGCAAATGAACAGGTGCACGGGTTTGCAATACCTGTGCCGCCGCCTCTGCTTGATCCCCGAGCGAGGTTTGAAAACGCGGCCAGAGCCATTCGGGGATGTCGCACCGCTCGGCATCCGAGCTGAACGCGCGCGGTGCATCGGCGGCGGTTAACGGCTCTGGCGTATATCGTTCGCCTGTAAACAGCGTCTCTGGATCACCGCCGTTTGACCGAATCGAACCGATCATCAGCCCGCGCCCGGTTTCTGCCCCGCCCAAGGCCGAGAAGGACCGTTTGCAACGCAGCGCTTCGAACACGTGATCGCGCACGGCGGCCCGGTCTTTCGAGCCCGCAAACCGGCTGCGGCGCGCCCATCCTGTCAAAGCCTTTTCAACCGGTGCGCCGGCAAGGATGTCATCTAAGATTTCAATCGAAGCCTGAACGCGCGCTGCTGGGGTCATAAGATATTTCCGATTTCTCTGCTAAACCCAAAAAACGCAAAACGGCGCCCGCGTTGGGGCGCCGTGCTGCAAACTCGGTTGCGTCACATTACCCGGTAGTTCGGGCTTTCACGCGTGATCTGAACGTCATGCACATGGCTTTCTTTCAGGCCAGCGCCGGTGATTTTGACGAAGTTACAGTTCTTGCGCATTTCTTCGACGGTTGCACAGCCGGTATAACCCATCGCCGCGCGCAGGCCGCCGACCAGCTGGTGAACTACTGCACTGGCCGATCCCTTGTAGGGCACCTGCCCTTCGATCCCTTCGGGAACCAGCTTGTCGCTGGCCGCGTCTTTCTGGAAATAGCGATCCGCCGACCCGCGCGCCATGGCGCCAAGGCTGCCCATTCCGCGATAAGATTTGAACGAACGGCCCTGGTACAGGATCACCTCACCCGGGCTTTCATCCGTTCCCGCGATCATCGAGCCAACCATTGCACAGGACGCGCCTGCCGCGATTGCCTTGGCAAAATCGCCCGAGAATTTGATGCCACCATCGGCGATAACCGGAACCTCTCCGGCGGCCGTCGCGCAGTCCATGATCGCTGTCAATTGAGGTACACCGACGCCTGCAACCATCCGGGTTGTGCAGATGGAGCCCGGCCCGATGCCAACCTTGATTGCATCCGCCCCGGCATCGATCAGCGCCTTGGTGGCCTCGCTCGTCGCTACATTGCCCGCAATGATCTGGACCTCGTTCGAGAGTGTCTTGACCCGCCGCACCGCGTCCAGAACGCCCTGCGAATGCCCATGAGCAGTGTCGACCACGATGATATCAACGCCCGAATCCACCAACTGCTCGGACCGTTCGAAACCAGAATCACCAACAGAAGTCGCCGCAGCGACGCGCAAACGTCCCAGCCGGTCTTTACACGCTGTTGGGTTCAGGACGGCCTGTTCTGTGTCTTTCAACGTCAAAAGACCGGTCAGCTTTCCGCCACCATCAACCACCAGTAGCTTTTCGATGCGGCGGGCTCTCATCAGGCTTTTGGCCTCTTCCAGATCGGCGGGTTCCTGAAGCATCGCCAGATTGTCCGAGGTCATCATCGCGTGAACCGGTGTGTCGTCTGACGTTGCAAAGCGCATATCACGGTTGGTCAAAATGCCAACGACGCGCCCCTGTTCGTCAACCACCGGGAAGCCGGTGAAGTTATAGCGCTGTACCAGCGCGTTGGCGTCAGCCAACGTCTGATCCACCCGCAGTGTCACAGGGTTATAGACAATACCGGATTCAAATCGTTTGACCCGGCGCACTTCGCGGGCCTGTTCATCCACCGTCAGGTTTTTGTGAACAACGCCAATTCCGCCGGCTTGCGCCATGGCAATGGCCATGCGCGCCTCGGTCACCGTGTCCATCGCCGAGCTGAGCAGCGGGATGTTCATGGTGATTTCCCGCGTCACGCGCGTGGTTGTATCCGCCGTTGCCGGAAGCACAGAAGATGCGCCCGGAACCAGGAGAACGTCGTCAAAGGTGAGTGCCTCACGAATCTGCATCTGTTAACCCCATGCAAAAGCCCGTTTGGCGGTGACCCTATTACATGGATTCAAGCTAAGGAAAAGCCCCTGACCTAAACTAGTTTTCGATTGCGGGCCGATGCCGCGGTGAAAAACGACGCAACGGGCACAAAACGTGCCGCGGAATGGCCTTTCCCTTTGCGCACAAACCCATATCTTGCGCGACATAGGCGCGAATACAAAAGGCAGGCAAACCATGACCACCGATCCCCTTGTTGTCTTTACCCCGTCGGGCAAACGCGGGCATTTCCCCGTGGGTACCCCGGTTCTGACCGCTGCACGGCAGTTGGGTGTGGATCTGGATTCGGTCTGCGGCGGCCGCGGGATTTGTTCGAAATGTCAGATCACACCCAGCTATGGCGAGTTTCCTAAACACGGCGTAACCGTATCCGAGGACGCGCTGAGCGAATGGAACGCGGTCGAACAGCGTTACGATGACAAACGCGGCTTGAAATCGGGCCGTCGCCTGGGCTGTCAGGCGACAGTTCAGGGCGACATCGTGATCGATGTCCCACCCGAAAGCCAGGTCCACCGTCAAGTTGTACGCAAGGCCGCCACCGCGCGGGCCATTACGATGGACCCGGCAACCCGGCTGTATTTCGTGGTGGTGGAAGAGCCCGACATGCATTCGCCAACAGGCGATCTAGAACGGCTGGAACGCGCACTGCGCGAGCAATGGAATATTGGCGCCATCACCGCCGATCTTTCCCTGATGTCCAAGCTGCAGCCCGTCCTGCGCAAGGGTAAGTGGGAGGTCACAGTCGCCCTCCACAAAGGCCACAAGGATGAAGTGGCGCGCGTGGTCGAAATCTGGCCCGGATTGCATGAACATGGGCTTTATGGTCTGGCCATCGACCTCGGCTCGACCACAATCGCGGCGCACCTGACCGATCTGGAAACAGGTGAGGTGAAGGCGTCCTCGGGCCTGATGAACCCGCAGATCCGCTTTGGCGAAGACCTTATGAGCCGCGTTTCATACTCGATGATGAACCCCGGCGGTGATCAGGAGATGACCAGGGCCGTGCGTGAGGCGATCAACGATCTGACCACATCAATCTCTGAGGAAGCCGGGATTAACTCCGAACTGATCGTGGAAACGGTGTTCGTCTGTAACCCAGTGATGCACCACCTGCTGCTGGGTCTGGACCCGGTTGAGTTGGGTCAGGCCCCCTTTGCTTTGGCAACCTCGGAAAGCATGTCCCTGCCTGCGCGTGAGATGGACCTGACAAATATGAACCCGCGCGCGCAGGTCTACATCTTGCCGTGCATTGCGGGCCACGTCGGCGCCGACTGCGCCGCAGTGGCACTGTCGGAGGAACCGGGAAAGTCCGAAGACCTTGTGCTAATCGTGGACGTGGGCACCAACGCTGAAATCCTGCTGGGCAATACCAGCCGCGTCTTGGCGTGTTCCTCACCCACCGGCCCGGCATTCGAAGGCGCGCAGATCAGTTCCGGCCAGCGTGCCGCGCCCGGGGCAATTGAGCGCATCGAAATCGACCCTGTCATCAAAGAACCCCGTTTCCGCGTGATCGGGTCCGAAAAATGGTCCGACGAGGAAGGCTTCGATCAAGAGATTGCCACAAGCGGCATCACCGGCATCTGCGGCTCGGGCATTATCGAAGCGGTCGCCGAGATGCGCATCGCCGGGCTTTTGGACGAAAGCGGCCTGATCGGGTCTGCAGACCAGACCGGCACCCCACGCTGCGTCCCCGAAGGTCGCACCCACGCCTATCTGATCCACGATGCCAGCGCCGAGGGCGGTCCGCGCATCACGGTCACGCAGGGCGATATCCGCGCCATCCAGCTGGCCAAATCCGCGCTCTATGCCGGTGCACGCCTGTTGATGGATGAAATGAACGTCGACACGGTGGATCGCGTTGTGCTGGCCGGGGCGTTCGGCGCGCATATCTCGACCAAGCATGCGATGGTTCTGGGTATGATCCCCGATGCGCCCTTGAACAAAGTCTCAAGTGCAGGCAACGCGGCTGGCACCGGCGCGCGGATTGCCTTGTGCAACATTGGTGCCCGGTCCGAGATTGAGCGTGTCGTGCGCGAGATCACCAAGGTCGAAACGGCCATCGAGCCGAAATTTCAGGACCATTTCGTCGCCGCAAATGCCATCCCGCACAAGACGGATCCGTTCCCGGAATTGGCAAAGGTGGTCACTCTGCCCTCGCCCTCCTTCAATGCCGGTGGCGGAGAAGAAGGCTCTGGTCGCAGACGGCGCAAGCGGTCATAGTCACCTCTGACACAAGGGAGGCGACATTCAGATCGCAAACGAGGAACAGGCGGAATACTGGGGGAATTCCCCGTCCGGTACCAAATGGCTGACCTATGAGGACCAGCTGGATCAGCTGATGGCCCCGGTCCTTGATCTGGTGCTGGAACGTGCCAGGTTAAAACCCGGCATGCGTGTTTTAGATATCGGCTGCGGTACGGGTGCAAGCGCGATCGCCGCCGCAAATGCCGTGGGGCTAGAAGGCCACGTTCTGGCTGCAGATGTCTCGCAGCCATTTCTGGACCGCGCATCGGCACGGGCATCCGATGCCGGATCGCAAAACATCACCTTCCAGTTCGCCGACGTCCAGACCTACGCCTTTGAAGCAGCGGACCGAGACGCCATGATCTCGCGATTTGGCGTCATGTTTTTTGAGGATACGGTTGCCGCCTTTGCCAACATGACCCGCGCGCTAAGGCCCGGCGGCACGATGACCTTTGCCGCCTGGGGACCATTGCCCGGTAACCCATGGTTCCGAGTACCCCATATCGCGGCCACGGAACGGCTGGGCACGCCGCCCAAGGTTGACCGGAATGCACCGGGCCCCTTGGCGTTTCATAATCGTGAGCGGGTTACCGGGTTGCTGGAAAAGGCAGGTCTAAGCAATGTTCGCGCCGATTCTGTGAACCTGATGTTGCACTTTCAAGGATCGTTGCTGGATTGCGCCGCCCTGTGCACTCGCGTTGGCCCCGCCGCCCGTGTTATTGCCCATTTCGACGGTAAACCCGACGACGTGACTGCGATCCAACACGCCGTCGCCGAAGCGTTTCACCCCTTTGCCAAAAATGGTGCGGTGCACATCCCGGCTGATATCAACCTATTTCAGGCGCGTCGCCCGGAGTAAATAACCACAGACGCAACCACGCCCAAAGCGCTGATTTCTAAGCTTTTCCGATGACAAATTGAGTTCTGGAGCGGGTAGCGGGAATCGAACCCGCGCGTTCAGCTTGGGAAGCTGACAGGCTACCATTACATCATACCCGCCGCTTTTTTCACCGATATCACCAGAGGCTTATCGACTTCAAGAACCCATCATCGGAAAAGCGGCGCTGCCTTGTTCCGTCCTGACGCAGCACAGCCTTCGAACAGGACAACGCACTTGATTCCGTGCAACAGAAATACCTTCTGGCTCAACTCCAGTTGCGCTTGCAGATCGACCAGTCCCTCGAAATATACCTTTTTCCCAAACGCTTACTTGGGTCAGCGTGTGCCTGTGATGGTGGACGATGTTGGCGCATCTTCGAACGTGACGAGTATCGTGATATCGTCACTAATATAGCGATCTTGTCAGGTTCCGGCAGCGATCAGCATCAATAGAAAAAGGCCGAACACGTGGTCCGGCCTTTGTTCACTGGAACAGCGATTGGATCAGGCGCGACGACGACGCCCGCCACCACGACGGCCACCAGCAGCGCCTGCTGCGCCGGCCTCTTCCGGGGGTTTGTTGAACCGAATCCACTCACCACCATGCGGGTCATTGTTGGTCAGCAGGTTGGCCGCACGGATGGCTTCCATTTCCTTACCGGCACGCGGCTTGGTCGAGCCCAGACCAAACAGCTGACAGAATGTTTCGTCATCCATGTCTGCAGGCAGAATGATCCCCTTGGCTTCGACCTCGGCCTTTTTCTCGGCCAGCTTTTTGGGACCCACAGGCAGCGCCACCGGGTTCATGATTGCCGACGTCATGCCTGCGCCCATTGCCATCGGCAGGAACGCATTATTGATGCCGTGGCGGTTTGGCAGACCAAAGGACACATTCGAAGCACCACAAGTGGTGTTTACGCCCAGTTCTTCGCGCAGGCGACGGACTAGCGCAAAGACCTGCTGACCAGCGGTTGCCATCGCGCCGATGGGCATCACCAGCGGGTCAACTACGATGTCATGCGCCGGGATCCCGAAATCGGCGGCCCGCTCAACAATCTTCTTGGCCACTTCGAAGCGCACATCGGGATCTTCGGAAATACCGGTGTCATCGTTCGAGATCGCAACAACCGGCACGTTGTATTTTTTGACCAGCGGCAGAACCAGTTCCAGACGATCTTCTTCGCCGGTGACCGAGTTCAGCAACGGGCGGCCCTCGGCAGCTTCAAGACCAGCTTCCAGTGCGCCGGGAACGGACGAGTCGACACATAGCGGAACGTCAACCAGACCCTGCACCAGCTCGACGATCTTACGCATCAGTGGCGGTTCGGTCTCGTTCGGGTTGGGGTTCGAGTTGTAGACAACGCCCGCATTGATATCCAGAACGGTCGCACCGGCCGCAACCTGCGCAATGGCGTCCTTTTCAACGGTTGAGAAATCGCCGGCTTCCAGCTCGGCCGCCAGTTTCTTACGGCCCGTCGGATTGATCCGCTCACCGATCACGCAGAACGGTTCGTCAAAGCCCAGAACGGCAGTTTTTGTTTTTGATTCTACGACTGTACGCGTCATGTCCGTTCCTTAGAAGTTTGCAGGCTTTGCCGAAGCGCCGCCGTTATTGATGGCCCAGTTGGCGTTGGTCTTGATGCCGCCAAGCGGGAAGAAGTGTACATTGGTGATGTTGAAATCCGGGTTGGCCGCTTTGTGGTTGGCCAGTTCGGTGATCACATCGGTCGGCTCGTAGGGCAGCAGCAGCTTGGACACATCCATCGCACGCTTTTGCAGGACCTTCAGCGACGGGCCAACACCGCAAGCGATGGCAAACTTGATCAACGTCTGCAGCTTGGCCGGACCGGCGATACCAATATGGATCGGAATATCGATACCAGCTTCTTTCAGACCGTCGGCCCATTCGATGATCGGTTTGGCTTCAAACGCAAACTGCGTTGCCAGCGCCATTTCGGCATCCGTGGTTTCGCTGAATTTCTGCTTCCAGCGCAGCGCGTCGTCGACATTCTTGGTCGAGCCGTCTGGGTCGATATCCTTGTTGCCCTCAGGGTGACCTGCGACGTGCAGGCGTTTGAAACCCGCCTTGTCGAACAAACCACTTTCCAGCAACTGCATCGAGCTGTCGAAATCGCCGTGCGGGTTGGTAACACCACCGGCCAGCAGCAATGCCTGATCGACGCCCGCCTCGCCCTGATACATGGAAATCCAGTTTTCCAGCGTGGCGGCGTCCTTGATGATCCGCGCCGGAAAGTGCGGCATCACCGGATAACCTTCGTCAGCGATCCTCTTGGCGGTCTTGACCATATCCTCGATCGGCGTGCCTTCGATATGGGCAATGTACACACGCGTGCCTTCGGGCAGCAACGCGCGGAAATCTTCGACCTTTTCGGCGGTGCGCGGCATCACCTCGATCGAATAGCCTTGCAAAAAGGCTTCGACGGTCGGGTTTACAGGGCCGTTTTCGACCGCATCACGTTTCTTGAAGTTCAGCAAAGCCATTGCGGCCTCCCATAGATGTCTCGGGCTCATGCCCAACCGTCATTGGCGATCAGGGCTTTGATGCGGTCCTGATCGTATTCCGTTTCCAAACGCACAGCTTCGGCCTCGGCAATCTCGGACGGGTCGCCGTCGACTGCAAAGGGGGCCGCCTTGCGCCATTCGGCCAGATAGGCATCGCTATCCTTGGCGTTCACCTTCATAGCCGCGCGGTCGATGGCTTGTTCGAACCGTTCCTCTAATTGCCGCTTTGCGCCACGACGGCCTTTGCCGACGATGACTTGGGCGGGAATGTCGCGCCAGTAAACAATGGTGACGTCAGGCATTGCGTTTGATTCCTCCTAACCAGATGGACCGGTTCTAAACGTCTATGTGGGGGCAAGTCGGTCGATTTTCGACACACGGCGCATTTCCAGCGACGTTTTTGCCCACGATGAGATACCGGGGTTGTAACGAAGACTGAACCAAACGCGCATATCAAAATTCTCATCACTTTAATGAGCGTCTTGCACGACGCAGGTCCGCGACCTATGGTCGGGGTAACTCGAAAATCGGAGGGCGTTCAAGATGGCGCCCAAGCGTCCCAAAGGTGCGGGCGCGTTCCCGAAGGCGGTCGAAAGCCCCGCGCCGGCAAGACCCGATCCAGATGCGTTATATGCGGCGCTGGATTTGGGAACCAATAGTTGCCGCATGTTGATAGCCCAGCCCAAGGGCAGCGGCTTCCATGTGGTCGACAGCTTTTCCAAATCTGTGCAATTGGGCGCGGGTTTGGAACGGACCGGACGGTTGTCCCGGTCCTCGATGGCGCGCACCATTCAGGCGCTGCGCATCTGTCAGCAAAAGCTGAAACGCAACAAGGTCAGGCGGATGCGTCTGGTCGCGACCGAGGCGTGTCGGCGTGCGAAAAACGCACGCGAATTCATCCGGCAGGTCAAACGCGAGACCGGGCTAACGCTCGAGATTATCCAGCCCGAAGAAGAGGCGCGCTTGGCCGTGATCTCTTGCGCGCCGCTTGTGTCCACCAAGACCGATCAATTGTTGGTCGTGGATATTGGTGGCGGGTCAACAGAACTGGTGTGGATCGACATCTCATCCGTACCGCGCCGGGACCGTCCGGCGGCGATCATGCGGTTGCATCACGGGTTTCACACCACCGACAGCCCCTTCCCTGCGGCAAAAGTCGTCGATTGGATCAGCGTTCCTCTGGGTGTTGCAACGCTGCGCGATCAGTTCAACGACGTCGAAGATGACTCGGCTCGCTTTGCTCTGATGAGTTGGTTTTTCGAAGAAAACCTTGCCGATTTCGCGCCTTACAAGGACGAACAGGCCCGCTTGGGGTTCCAGATCGTCGGCACCAGCGGCACGGTAACAACCGTTGCGGCCTCTCACCTTGGACTCAAGCGCTATGACCGGACCAAGGTCGATGGTTTGCGCATGACCAGCGATCAGATTGACAAAGTCATACGAGGGTATCTAGAACTCGGCCCTCAGGGTCGCCGACGTGATCCCCGGATCGGGGATGACCGGCAGGCGCTGATCATGTCCGGCTCGGCCATTTTGCAGGCGCTGTTAAGATGCTGGCCCACCGATCGCCTTTCCGTGGCGGATCGGGGGCTGCGCGAAGGCCTGCTTTATGCGCAGATGAGCGCGGACGGCGTACTGGAAGACGGACCGTTCTGATGGCGAAGACACCAAGTGGCAAAAACAACTCGGGGCGCGGGCAGCGTGACCTGAAGGTCAAGGTAAAGACAGCACGCGGGCGTAAGCTCAGCTCGACCCGTTGGCTCGAGCGGCAGCTGAACGACCCCTATGTGAAACGTGCGCAGGTCGAAGGGTACCGTGGGCGCGCAGCGTTTAAGATATTGGAGCTGGACGAAAAGTACCGGTTCCTCGTGCCGGGTGCACGTGTCGTCGACCTGGGCTGTGCGCCGGGTGGATGGCTACAAGTGGCGGTCAAACGTGTGAACGCGCTGGGCGAACGTTCCGGCAAGCGGATCGGCACAGTTCTGGGTGTCGACCTGCAAGAGGTCGAACCGGTCGCAGGTGCCGAGGCACATGTGCTGGACTTCATGGAAGACGATGCCGACGACAAGGTCAAAGAGTGGCTGGGCGGCAAGGCTGACGTGGTAATGTCCGACATGGCCGCGTCGGCATCTGGGCACAAGCAAACCGACCACATGCGCATTATGGCTCTGTGCGAAACGGCGGCTTACTTCGCCTTTGATGTCCTGGAAGAAGGCGGCACGTTCGTTGCCAAGGTTCTGGCCGGTGGCGCCGAAGGCGATCTGCAAAAGCTGCTGAAGCAGAAATTCGACAAGGTTGCGAATGTAAAACCACCCGCGTCGCGCTCGGACAGTTCCGAGAAGTTCGTGGTCGCAACTGGGTTCCGCGGCTGACTCAATCGTCCAGAGAAATCCTATCCTCGGTCAGCACCTGTTCGCGCAGTGAAGCGGCGGCAATACCTTGTAGCAGCAACGCTTCACCGTGATTGATGTATTCCGGTGGTCGGGCCCGCAATTCTTCGATCCGTCGCGACAAAGCCAGTGGCTTTTTCAGCTTGGACGTGTGGACCGGTTTGAGAAACATGTGTCACCTATAAGCTGGGGCAATTCTTGCCTCAGCTTGATCGGTAACTATGAAATTTGCCGGGAAAATGACGGAAACCGGGCCAAGCCGTGCCGTTTCAGCGGCCCAGTTGTTGCTTCAACTGCAAAAGGTTTGGGTCCTCTGGGATGATCTCTAACCCCTGCTCCAGAACATCGCGTGCGGCCTGAGGTCCACGATTGATCTGCGCCAGTTGCACCAGCATTGGCCAGGCTTCGGCGCGTTGTGGGTCAAGGGTAACCACCTCTTGAAACGCCCGTTCAGCAGCTGGCGCATTGCGGAATGTCAGGGCCGTACCGCCAAGTACAAGATGCGTTTCAGGAAAATCCAGACGGTTGGAAATCGCCGACTGCCACTCGGACATGCCCTGCCCCGACAATTGTTGCTGTTCCGCTGTCAGGGCCTGCGGTGGAATGTTCAGAAACTCTTTCGCTGCCGAAATGCGGACATTCCGCAACGGGTCAGACAGCAGCGGCTCAAGCCGTTGGATTTGATCGGGCAAGCTGGCCTGACGCTGCAGCGGAGCTGCATTTGCACGAACCAAAGCGTCTTCGTCCGCCAGTAACTCTGCCGTTTCGGCGGCAACACCCGCAGAGCCAAAAGGTTGCAGCAGATAGGCGGCCGTGGCCCGCACGATGCCGGGTTGATTGCGATCGGTCGCGATGTCCAACAAATCTTTGGGCCCATCCGCACGACCAAGCGTTGCTGCCTGAAAGGCCGACCCGAAATGCGGCTCTCGATGCGCGCTGTCCGGAAACCAACCTTCGATCTGCTGGGCGGCCCATGTCTGATCTTGATCTGAATGGCAATCCGTACAGGCATCCTGACCCAGCCCCAAATCGGGACGTGGTACCCGAAAGCTGTGATCGCGCCTGCCGTCGACGCCCATATAAACACGCTCGATCATGTGGCAGGACTTGCACTGCGCGCCGTCACTGCCCTCTGGGTGATTGTGATGTTCTGGCGCGTCGTATTCTTTTGCAGCCAGTGTCGGAAACCGTGGATTTGCGGCAGGTGAGTGACACTGCGTACACACCCCGTTTCCATCTGCCCTCAGACTCGCGCTGTGCGGCTCGTGGCAATCCATGCAGCCCACGCCGCGGTCATACATCTTGGATTGCAGGAACGAGCCATAAACATAGACTTCATCCAAAATCTGACCGTCCGGGTGGTATAGCCCGGGACGCAGGACTGCCAGATTATACGCGTCATGATAAGGCGTTCCGGGCAGCGGATTGCCGTCTCCGTGCGCCTCACGGCGGGAATGACACCCGGCGCATTGTTGGATCTCAGCCTCGGTCTGCCCTTTACCCCAATCCATCAGGAACCCGGTATCGCCCAGACCCTGCGGCAGACTTTGTCCCCCGACCCAATCGATATGCGCAGAACCCGGGCCATGGCAGCTTTCGCACCCTACCCCAATCTCGGCCTGTACCGAGTCGTATGTTCTGGTTTCAGCGTTGTACTTTTTCTCAAAACCGGTCGCGTGACATTCCGCACACCGCGCATTCCAGTTCTTGTAAGGTCCGGTCCAGTGCAACCCGTCATCAGGGGGTAAATCCTGATCGGGATAGAGGTGAAACCACTGCTTGTTCTCGGTGTTCCAAACAACATCGAAACTCTGCAACCGGCCGGGTTCTGTTTCGAACAAGTATTGCTGCAACGGTTCAATGCCGACGACGGAATGTACGCCGTATTCGGTGGTCACCCCGTCCTTTTCCGTGACTTTTGCGCTCAGCGCGCCTTCGGTGTCGGTGAATTCCACTGACATTCCGTCATGGTCGAATTGCGCTCCGCCAAAATCGGCAACTACAGCCCCTTCTTCAACCTCGGTCCAGGCCAGCGCGTGGTGGGATTTGGACCATGCCGCCGCCTCGTCCTTGTGGCATTCGGCACATTGATCCGACCCGACATAGGCCGGAGACTGGCCAAAGGCGGCCACAGGCACAAACAGCCCGACGCACAACGTCAGAAATTTCACTGAGAACCCCGATCCTGATTGTCTTCCAGATCCATCAAAGCGCCGTTGTATTCGGCACCAAGGATCAGAATTGCCGCGCACAGATACAAAAAGATCAGCGCCGCCATGACGCCCGCCAATCCCGCATACGTGGCGCTGTAGCTGGCGAATTGCGCGATATAGATCGAGAACCCCCACCCGCCGGCCGCCCACAAGGCCAACGTCAGAACAACGCCCGGCAGTATTTGCATCAGCTTGTGCCGCCGCGTTGGCAGGATCAGATGCGCCAACAGGACAGTGCCCGCCGGAACCGCGACCGTGAAGGTCCAGCGCAACCTGTCCACCGACAACCAGTCCGAGACATTCACATCAGTCTTCTCGCTTACCAATTGGGTGTAAGCGGGCAAAACGACTTCGACCGCCGCAATGCCTAGAATGGCAACACCACCAACAATCACCAGCCCTAGGCACAGCAACCGGGTTTTCCAAAACGGCCAAACGTCGCTGTCGTGATAAGCTTGGTTCATCGCCGCCCGCACCGCCATCACGCCGTTCGAGGCGAAAAAGATCGCCAAAAGACCACCCAGCGTTATAACGCCCGAGCCGGATTCCTGCAGAACGGCCCGCAATTCAGCCACGATCGGCCCCGCGACGTCTTTGGGCCACGCCCCAAACACAAGCTCGATCAGTTCGTCGGTGACATAACCCTGAGACAACGACCCCGCCAAAGCCACAGTGAACAACACAAATGGAAACAAGGCCATCATCAGAGACATGGCGACGTGGCTGCTCATCACGAACCCGTTTTTGTTGTTGAACCGCCCTACAGCCAGCCACAGGGCTTGAAACGGTCTACCAACGAAAGGAATCACACGTGCATTCATGCGCTCAGCCTAACCCGCCTCGGCTTTGCTCTGAAATGGCAAATCCCTTCGGAACGTAAATTATCTGGCCCAAATGTTTGGGCACATTGCAGAATCTCGACCAGCGGTGCAGGATCATCTTCCAGAGCGACCACCAATCGTTGTAACGTGCCACGCGGCATCACAGGCGGGCTAAGCGATGACTTTGGAACCTGATCAGAACACGGGCGGCCCGCGGCTAAGGCTGTCGGTTGTCCGCGATACGACAATTGTTGCCACGCTGATTGTGCTGGGACTTTACGCCGGCTCGGCTTTTTTGATCCCGCTGACCATGGCTTTGTTGATCAACGTTTTGATTATCGCTCTGAGCGACCGGGTTATCTCGATGGCGCGGGTGCCCGTCTGGCTGGCCAACATCGCCGCGGTCACAGTTGTTTTGGCTGGTTTGTTCGTGATCATGTACATCCTCGGCAGCCAGGCTACGCAGTTCGCCCGATCCATCAGCACGTATGAAACCCAATTCGACGGCGCGGTGAACCGGGTCACGGGGCTGGTTGGCAATGACGTCACTACTTTCATCCGCGACAATCTGGTCAGTATCGACATGTCCTATGTAGCGCGAGTGTTGCTCAGCAGTGCAACATCGCTCCTGAACCAGTTTTTCCTGATCAGCCTGTACGTGGCCTTCCTGATGGCCGAGCGTCTGGCCTTTCGCAAAAAGATACAACTGGCTGCGGGCAATCCCGAAACCGGGGCCGAATTCACCACAATTCTGGATGCGATCACATTCAGCCTGCAGCGCTATGTCGGGGTAAAAACCTTCATCAGTCTGGTCACCGCGGGCATCAGTTACTCGGTCTTCAAGGCGCTTGGACTTGAATACGCCGAGACATGGGCCGTGCTGACATTTGCGCTGAACTTCATCCCGTCCATCGGGTCGATCATTGCCGTGATTTTTCCGTCCATGATCGCCCTGGTTCAATATGAAACGATCGGGCCTTTCCTGATCATCGTGCTTGGCTGCGGCACCATCCAGTTTCTGATCGGCAATTTTGTTGACCCCGCCTTGCTGGGCCGGTCACTGAATATGTCTACGTTTCTGGTGATCCTCGCGCTGACGTTCTGGACCACCGTCTGGGGGCTGATCGGTGCGTTCCTGAGTGTTCCGTTGACCGTCTGCATTCTGATCATCTTCAGCCATATCCCTGCGCTTAGGCCTGTGGCAATTCTGATGTCTCTTGATGGCCGCCTTGGTGATGACAACGTGCCTGCACGGACCCAATAGTCTGTGCAAAACCCGATCTTCATAGGGTCCGAGATCTATCGCCATTCGACTTATGGCTCAAAACACCCGCTGGCTATCCCGCGCGTCTCCACCGTCATGGACCTGTGCCGCGCGCTGGGCTGGATCAATTCGAAAAATTACAGGGTCAGCCCACGCGCAAAACCCGACGCGCTGCACCGCTTTCACACGCCGGACTACATAGAGGCGTTGCAGGCCGCGGAAAGAGCTCAATGCGTCTCGGATGACGTACGCACGACCTATGCGCTGGGCACTCTGTCCAATCCGGTTTTCCCCGAGATGTACCGACGACCGGCTACAGCGGCCGGAGGATCGATGCTGGGCGCTGAACTGATCCGCGACGGCGGCATCGTGTTTAATCCTGCCGGCGGAACACACCACGGCTTGCCCGACCGTGCCAATGGCTTTTGCTATCTGAACGACCCGGTGCTGGCGATCCTGACACTGTTGCGAATGGGTTTGGACCGGATTGTCTACGTCGATATCGACGCCCATCACTGCGACGGGGTCGAGGCCGCCTTTCAGGGCTCGGAAACGGTTCGGATGGTGTCCATTCATGAAGCCCGACGGTGGCCGTTCACCGGCAGGCTTGATGATGACGCGGGTGGCGCGGCGTTTAACCTTCCGGTGTCCAGAAACCTCAACGATGATGAATTTGACGCCATTCTCGACCAGCTAATCCTGCCCGCGGCAGAGGCCTTCAAACCGCAAGCCCTTGTCTTGCAATGCGGCGCCGATGCGGTTGCCGAGGACCCGCTGTCGCGCCTGGCGCTGTCCAACAATTCTCACTGGAAGGCCGTCACCGCACTGAAACGTCTCGCGCCCCGCGTTCTGGTCCTGGGCGGAGGCGGATATAACCCGTGGTCAGTTGGCCGCTTGTGGACTGGTGTTTGGGCCACCTTGAACGACTTCGACATTCCTGAAGTTCTGGAAGCGGACGCGCAGGCCATCCTCGACGCATTGACCTGGAACCGGGCAGCTGGCCGAAACCCTCCGACCCACTGGATTCGAACGTTGCGTGACGTGCCAAATCAAGGACCCATCCGACAAGAATTGAAGGAAGATTTGCGCCGACTGACCGCGCGGATTTCACAGTAGATCGGTGAATCAAAGGCTGCTAACATACCGCTGTTACGACACATTTTCTAATTACCGCACAAGATCACAAAGTCAGTTTGGAAAATTTACGTCGATTGGACCCGCCAAATGAATGCACTTAATCAGATAAATGATCTCAAAGCCCGAATGGGACAAACCATTATCGGACAGACTGACGTGATCGACCGCCTGCTGATCGGGATGTTGGCCAACGGAAACTTGCTGATCGAAGGGCTTCCCGGTTTGGCCAAGACCCGCGCGGTCAAGGCAATGGCCCGCAACCTGGATGCACGTTTCAGCCGGATCCAGTTCACGCCGGATCTGCTGCCATCGGACGTCACGGGGACCGAGGTGTTTCAGCAGACCGATGACGGTGGCACATTCCGGTTCGAGCCGGGCCCTATCTTCGCCAATATCGTTCTCGCGGACGAGATCAACCGCGCCCCCGCCAAAGTTCAGGCTGCGCTGCTTGAAGCGATGGAAGAACGGCAGGTAACCGTCTCAGGAACCACACATAAAATGGAACCGCTGTTTATTGTGATGGCGACCCAGAACCCGATTGAACAGGAAGGCACCTATCCATTGCCCGAAGCGCAAATGGACCGGTTCCTGATGCATGTTCAGATCACCTACCCCCCGGTTGAGGATGAGGTTGAGGTGATCCGTCTGGTTCGGGGCGAAGAAATCGCGGCGGGTAAAGGCGCAACCAATGAAGCGCCGCCGACAATCCCGCAGGACGCCGTATTCGCCGCGCGTTCTGAAATCGGTCAGATCCACGTATCCGACGCAATGGACCGCTACATGGCCGATCTGGTGCAGGCCACGCGAACGCCCGGCGCGCTCAGTGAAGAACTGGCCGGTTGGATCGACATCGGTGCCAGCCCGCGCGCCTCGCTTGCCTTGGACAAATGCGGTCGCGCGCATGCCTGGATGAACCAGCGCGATTATGTCGACCCGGCAGATATTCGCGCCATCGCACATGATGTATTCCGCCACCGCATCACCCTGAGCTTCGAGGCACAAGGCAGCGCCAAATCTGCGGATGATGTGATTTCGGAAATCCTGCAGCTTGTTGCGCTGCCCTGAAACCAAAGGAACGCCGCGTGTCCCAGACCGCCGCATATCCCGACGACCCACGCATACACGTTGATGCGGACCACCTGTTAAAACTGGGTCCAAAGTCCCGCGCGATCAGCCTGTTGCCCCACCAGCCTGCGCGTTCGATCCTAAACGGCCGGCATGCCTCACGCTTGCGCGGGCGCGGTCTGAACTTTGAAGAACTGCGGAATTATCTGCCCGGGGACGACATCCGTACCATCGACTGGAAAGTGACCGCGCGCACCGGAGAACCCCATGTTAGGGTCTATACCGAAGAACGCGACCGCCCCGCCCTTTTGCTTGTGGACCAGCGCGTTTCGATGTTTTTCGGCACACAAGTCTACATGAAATCGGTCATCGCGGCCGAAGCCGCGGCGATCTCTGCACACCGGGTGCTGGGGCAAGGCGACCGGGTCGGCGGGATCGTCTTTGGCGATTCCGATGTGGCCGAACACCGACCCCAACGCCGACCCGCTGCCCTGACGCGATTCCTGTCATCCGTGGGTGCGCTGAATTCAAACCTACGCGCAACGTTGCGGGATGAGCCAACCGTGGCGTTGAATGATGTGCTGAAGCAGGCCGCGCGGATCGCACATACCAATACTTTGGTGTGCGTCTTTTCCGATTTCGATGGGCTGAATGAGGTGTCAGAGAAACTACTTAGCAGACTTTCTGCCTCGAATGATGTGATATTGTTCAATATTTCTGATCCCAGTTCGCGTGAACTTGCCCCGAACCTTCAGCTTACGGTGTCCGATGGCGACCGCCAGATTGAACTCGACAGCTCGGACCCCGATTTGTCGCACCGAATAAGAACAGCGCTGGAAGATCGACTTGCCCAGCTACAGACGTGGTCGCGCCGCTATGGATTTCCCGTAGTACCGCTGACCACGGCGGAGCCGACGCTCGACCAGTTGCTCAAGCTATTTGGTCATCCCGGAGGCCGAAGATGAGCTTCGATGTCGAAGGCAAATCACTGGTTGACCTGCTGGACATGCTGGAACCTGCCCCGGTGCCCGAGCCTATTTCCATGGTGCCCCAAACCTGGGGATGGGTTGTTTTGGCCCTAATCCTTGCTGGGTTTATCATCCTTGGCGTTTATGCCTTTCTTCGCCACCGCCAGACGAACGCTTACCGACGCGAGGCATTGGCCGAGCTGTCCGCGTCAGACAATGACGCCGCAAAGATCGCCGAAATACTCCGCCGCACGGCTCTGGCTGCGTATCCACGTCGGAAAGTTGCCGCTTTGCATGGAGAAGAATGGACAAACTTCCTGAGCCAAACATCTGACAATATTATTTTTTCTGATAGCGCAGGCCGTCAACTTGTGGAAGCACCATACAGAGATGTAAAAGCCGATCCTGATCTGGAAATCCTCGCGCGAAATTGGATCAAGTCCCATAAGCCGGAAAGGACAGCGTGATGTTCTCCTTTGCCGCGCCTTGGGTTTTCCTCCTGCTCCCGTTGCCATTTTTAGTGTATCGGCTTGCCCCACCGTATCGCGAAAAAAGTAGCTCGATCCGCATCCCATTCTTTCGCCATGTCGCACAGGCCGCTGGGGTTGAACCCAAGTCAGGTTCCGTCATTATAAACCGCGCGCGATTTCAGACCGCAGCGATCGCATTGATCTGGCTCCTTTTGGTGACGGCCATGGCCCGCCCTGAAAAATTGGGGGAACCGTTGGTTATCGAAAAGTCGGCGCGCGACGTGGTGCTTGCCGTGGACATTTCAGGATCGATGGACCAGCGGGACTTCACGACAGTGGATGGCGCGCCGAAACAAAGACTGGCCGCTGTTAAGGATGTATTGCGTAAGTTCATAGCCGAACGCCAAGGCGACCGGATGGCTTTAATCATCTTTGGCACTCGGGCCTTTGTCCAAGCCCCTTTCACCGAAGATCTGAACAGTTTGAATGGGTTCCTGGATCAAACTCAAGTTGGCATGGCCGGTCCCAATACCGCATTGGGGGATGCAATCGGTCTGGGCATACGCACCTTTGACTCCAGCGAGGTCGACCAGCGCTTGATGATCGTTTTAAGCGACGGGGCGGATACGTCCAGCCGCATGACGCCGGTAAACGCCGCAGCAATTGCGGCCGAAAAGGGCGTCGTCATCTATACGATTGGCGTTGGTGACCCAGACGCCTCGGGCGAGGACCGGGTTGATCTGGATACCTTGAAGGGCATCGCAGACCGTACGGGCGGCGAATACTTCTTTGCGGACGACGAAGAAGCATTGGCTGACACATACGCTCGCATTGACGAACTCAACCCCCGGGTCGTGGAAACGCAAAGCTATAGACCACGTGAAAGCCTTGCCCATTACCCGCTTGCGTTGGCATTGCTGACCATGCTCATCTCCATGACTGGCCAACTTGTCATCCAGCGGCGCCGAGGTGCAGCATGAGCGGCGCGTTGGCAGATTTCCATTTTTTGCGAGCCTCTTGGCTGCTGTTCCTCATCCCTATTGCGATACTCTGGTGGGTGATGCGGCCCAAACCCAATTCGCACTCCCAATCCATAACCGGCATCGCGCCGCACCTTGCCGCCGCCCTGACCCTGGGGGCAGAAAACAAGAAGCGTGTGTATCCGATAGACGCCGCGATGATCGCAGCAATCCTTGTCAACTTAGCCGCGGCCGGACCGACATGGTCACGTGCCCCGAACCCTTTGGTCGCGGACACGGCACCGCTGGTAATAGCACTGAAGGTCACGGACAGTATGGAGGACCCGGACCTGCCGCCATCCCGTCTGGAACGGGCTAAATTCAAAGTGACTGATCTTATCAATGCGCGTGTCGGAGCACAGACGGCGTTGATTGCCTACGCCGGAACCCCACACAGCGTTGCTCCCCTGACCGAAGACGCCAACATCCTGCGCCCGCTTTTGGAGGCCCTCGCGCCAGCAGTCATGCCAAAACAAGGGGATGCAGCCGCAGACGCACTGACCCTTGCCGAAACGATCCTGAACGACAGTGATACACCCGGCGCAGTTTTGTTTGTTCTGGACGATCTGGACCCGTCTCAACTCTCTGCTTTTGAGAACACGACCGTACCGGTGTTTTTTCTGACAATGCTGCCGAACGGTCAAAACATCGCTCAATTAAATGATCTGAGGACCGCGACGGTTGTTCCATTCTCTAACGATGAACGTGATATCAATCGCTTAGAGCGTCAAATTCAATCCGCTTACACTGCGGCGCTGGACGACGATGATCGATTGGACTGGCAGGACAGAGGGTGGATGTTGGCCTGGCCCGCCGCGTTTTTGTCGTTGCTTTGGTTCCGGCGCGGTTGGGTGATCCGTTTGTTGTTGCTGTCTGTGATTTTTGCGGCTCCATCAGGATCCGCAAAAGCCGATGGTTGGCGGGATTTGTTCCTGACCCCGGATCAACAGGGGCAAATTGCGATGAACCAAAAACGCTATGCTCAGGCGGCAGAGCTGTTTGTAGACCCGTATCATAAGGGCTATGCGCAGCTGAAAGCAGGTCAGTACCCCGATGCGGCAGCAGTCTTTGCCGAACTGGACACGCCCGAGGCCGCCTTTTCCGAAGGCATGGCGCGCATTCGAAACCGCGAGTACAGGCCGGCCATAGCAGCATTTGAAACGGCTTTGGAGCGTCGGCCAAATTGGCCCGAAGCGCAACACAACTTGGATGTTTCCAAAGCGATCCTCGACTTCGTTGAAACAACCCGGGAGCAGTCGGACACAGGCGAAGAAGCGGGCATCGGGGCCGATGACACAGTCTTTGACAATGAAGCCGGGCGCGGCGAGGACACGACCATTCAGGCCCCGACCGAAGGTGCGCAGGCTATGTCTGCCGATCAGTGGATCAGCACGATCGACACAGATATGCAGGACTTTCTGCGAAATCGCTTCCTGTTGGAAAATCAGGAGCAACAGCAATGAGATACCTCATATTCCTCATGCTGTTTTTCCCGATACAACTGGGGGCGCAGACAGGTCTTCAACCGAAGGTCACAGCCGAGGCACCGACCGATCCGGTTACTGTTGGGCAACCGGCAATCGTACGGTTAAAGGTACTTGTCCCCACTTTCATGCCGTCCCCGCCGGTGTTTCCGTCGCTCGAACAAGAAAACATGCTTGTTCGCCTGCCTGAGCGTGCTTCCGGCCCAATCAGCGAAACTGTGGATGGCGAGACCTGGTCCGGTGTTCAACGCAGCTACCGTCTGTATCCGCTTCAGGCTGGGCCGATTGAATTCGGCAAGCAAGAGGTTTTGGTGACCTTTGCCGATCCCGAAACGAATGCTCCAACGACGGTCAGTGTTCCCTTGCCCGAAATGGCCTTGAACGCCGTTGTACCAGAGGGCGCTCGCGATCTGGACCCGCTGATCCTGGCCACGGGGTTCACGGTCGACCAGCAGATCGACGGATCAACCGATATGGAAAACGGGGGTGCCATCACCCGACGCCTGACCGCAAAAATTGCCGGCACGACGCCCCTTCTGGTGCCTGAATTGATCCCCGACATGAAGGACCCGCTGCTGAGCGCCTATCCGAAAGAGCCGCGTTTTACCGAAAGCGAAGACCGGGGCGTTCTGTCCGGGCAGCGCGTTGATGAGATCGTCTACCTTGCGCAGCAAGGTGGCCAGACCAAACTGCCGCCTGTCACGATCCGGTGGTACAATCTGGATACCAATCAGGTTGAGAACATTGATATCGGTGCAGTTGAACTAACGCTTGCGCCACCGGAGTGGCAACCGCCGGATGCAGATACGATTTTCAGGTTGCTCGCCTTGGCGGCCACGTTGACGCTGGTTATTTGGGGCTTGGTACGGTTCCTTGGTCCGCGTGTCAAAAAATGGAACAAAGCGCGGCGGGACAATTATCAGAAATCTTCGGACTTTGCGCTGGATGCATTGAGGAAAGCCTTGCAAGCGCATGATATCTCGTTGTCTTATTCCGCCTTGGAATTGTGGAAGCTGCGCAGCGATGCGCCCGAAAAGGCAATTGGACTGCAGGAACAACTGGCTAGGATTGGGGCCGCAAGATACTCATCCCGCACCGGCTCAATACCGGAGGCTTGGGCTGCGGCATTGTCCGAACTCAAGGTTATGAAACAAGCGGAACACCGCGCTCGGAACCCGCTACCGCCGCTTAACCCGTAGGGTCAGCACTGGCAGGCGGCGATCAACTTGCGCCTATCCTTAAGGCGAACGCGGCCATACCCAAGCTCGATCAATCCCAGCTCGGCCAGGTTGTGCAGTTTACGGTGCAATGTCGGCAGCGATACGGCCACCATTTCGGCCAGTTCATCCTGTGACACGACGATCCACCCATCGGATTTTGAGGCCCCTTCATCCAGGTGCAAAAGGCGCAGAACCAACCGTTTTTCCGCTCCGGTCACTGCCAGATTTGCCATGATGCGCAGCGCAGTTTGCATGTTCTCATGCGATAAAGCATAGAAATCTCGAACATATTCGGGATTGTCACGAACAAGTCGGTCCAGGCGCCGAGACGGAAAAAACAATGCTCGCGTTTTCTGTGTCGCAACAACACTTACCAGTCGGTTGGACTCGGCTAACAACGCAAGATCACCGATCCAGAACCCGCCACCCTGTCTGTGGACAACGAAGTCCTGTCCATCATCCGCAGGTGCAGTGATTTGAACGGAACCCTCTAGAACCGCAAAGACCCCGTTGGCGGGATCTCCGTAGTTATACAGCGCCTCACCCTCATCGAAAGATTTTGCGACCCCACATGCAAGCAAATCCGATTGAAAGCTTGCGCCTCGCGCCCCGAACCACCCTGAGGCAAGCAGCATCTGTCGGTCACGTGGGTTTTCAAACATTAGTATTCATCAATCTCATCATATGATAGGTTTCCGAGCATTGTCATAGCCTAAGGTAAGGCTATTCGATTCTCGACGTAATGTGAATTTTTCCTACCGGGAATCAATACGTTGTTGGCGGAAAAGATAGTCGCCGCCATCAATTACTTTTAGATCAACGGATCATTAAGATCCGGCCAATTCAGGAGTAGACCATGTCACCACCCCTATTGATTGCAGATAGTTGGCGCGGCACATTGCGCAAATTCGCCGTAGCTTCCGTCGCGGTTGCGCTGGCCCTGCCCGCCTGGGCCCAGGATCAAAAGCCCAATATTCTTGTGATCTGGGGCGACGACATCGGACAATCCAACATCTCGGCCTATACGATGGGCCTGATGGGATACCAAACGCCGAACATCGACCGTGTCGCGAATGAGGGCATGATATTCACCGACTATTATGGTGAACAATCCTGCACCGCCGGTCGTTCATCTTACATTATGGGCCAATCTGTATTCCGTACGGGCCTGTCCAAAGTCGGTCTTCCGGGTGCGGATCTGGGAATGCAGGTTGAAGACCCGACTATTCCGGGATTGCTCAAGGACCACGGTTATGTGACCGGTCAATTTGGTAAGAACCACCTTGGCGACAAAGATGAGCATTTGCCGACAAACCACGGTTTTGATGAGTTTTTCGGAAATCTTTATCACCTGAACGCCGAAGAAGAACCGGAGAATGAAGACTATCCGGGCGATGCGGTTCTGGCCGATGGTCGCACCTTCCGTGAAGCCTATGGCCCGCGGGGCGTGATCAAATCCAAAGCGGACGGAACCATCGAAGACACCGGCCCGCTGACCAGGAAGCGTATGGAAACCGTTGACGATGAAACCGTCGCAGCCGCGATTGACTTCATCAAGCGGGCCAATGAACAAGGCCAGCCCTTCTATGTCTGGTGGAACGGCACACGGATGCACTTCCGTACCCACGTCAAAGATGAAATGCGCCAACAGGCCAACGAGATCGTTGGTGGCGTTGCTGACGAATACACTGCTGGCATGATCGAACATGACATGCATGTCGGGCAACTGCTGGACCTTCTGGACGAGCTTGGCATCGCGGACAACACCATCGTGCATTACTCGACCGACAATGGTCCGCATATGAACACATGGCCGGATGCTGCTGCGACGCCGTTCTGGGGTGAAAAGAACACCAACTGGGAAGGCGGCTGGCGCGTTCCATCGATGGTTCGCTGGCCTGGTCAGATCGAAGCGGGCTCGATCACCAATGAGATCGTGCACCACATGGACTGGCTGCCGACATACCTGGCGGTTGCTGGCGATCCGGACATCAAGGAAAAGCTGAAAACTGGCTATAGCTCGTCCGGTATGGGCCGTGACTACAAGGTGCATCTGGATGGATATAACATCCTGCCCATGCTGACCGGCGAAACGATGGAAAGCCCTCGCGCAGAGATTTTCTATTTCTCGGATGATGGTGACCTAACGGCTCTGCGCTATGACGACTGGAAGCTGATCTTCCTTGAGCAGAAAGCATGGGCAACTCTGCGAGCCTGGATCGAGCCCTGGACCGAGCTGCGTATCCCTCTGATCGTGAACCTGCGTCGTGACCCATATGAGCGCGCCTATCGCACCTCCAACACATATTATGACTGGTTGTTGGATCGGGCGTATTTCCTGGTTCCTGCTCAGGAATACGTGGGCAACTTCCTGGCAACCTTCCAGGAATTCCCTCCGCGCCAGAAAGCGGCAAGCTTCAACCTGGATCAGGTCATGGACAAGCTGACGACACCGACAAACAACTAAGTCGTATCTAAAATCCAATCGGGCCGCCCCTTAAAAGGCGGCCCTTTTCATCTTGAAATTGAACGAGAAATTCATGCGACATTTAGTTCTAAGCGCCCTGCTGTCCTGTATCCCTCTGTCTCTGCTTGCTGACCCTCTGCCCAGTTGGACCGAGACCGAAAGCAAAGACAGGATCATCGAGTTTGTCGCCGCTGTGACCGACCCACAGCGCCCTGAATACGTGACGCCAGCAGAAAGGATCGCCGTTTTCGACAATGACGGCACGCTTTGGGCCGAACAGCCTGTGTATTTTCAACTGATCTTTGCTATGGACCGGCTGGCTCAGATGGCCGGGGATGACCCTTCGATCCTGACTACGCCCGTTTTGCAGGCCGCTGCGACAGGCGATCTGAAGACGGTCGCGGAAGGTGGCCATGATGCCTTGATCGAGGTGTTGAATGCCTCTCATTCCGGCGTCACGGTCGACGAGTTCCAAAGCGCCGTCGCCGACTGGCTGGAAACCGCCCGGCACCCGGAAACCGAACTGCCCTATGATCAGATGACCTATCAGCCGATGGTCGAGTTATTGCGGTATCTGCGAGACGAAGGGTTCAAGACCTACATCGTCTCAGGCGGTGGGGTGCACTTTATGCGCGTCTTCGCCGAGGAAGCCTATGGCATCCCGCCCGAACAGATTCTGGGTACATACATGGACACCACTTATGACAGCGCGGACGGTGGACCGGTTATCACCAAAGCTGATGGCATCGCTTTTGTGGACGACAAGGAAGGCAAACCGATCAACATCGAGCGCACGATCGGCAGGCGCCCGATTCTGGCCGGGGGAAATTCGGATGGTGATTTTGCCATGTTGGAATGGACCACGGCAGGCGATGGGCCACGGTTAGGTGTTCTGATTCACCATACTGATGCAGAACGTGAATGGGCCTATGACCGGGAAAGCCCAATCGGCAAACTGGTCGATGGACTGGACAAAGGGCCAGACATGGGTTGGGTGATTGTAGATATGGCGCAAGACTGGTCGCGCATCTACACTGGGGCGAACTGAACCACCACGGAGCCCGATAACCCTATGTGGACACTGCTTGTTTCCGCCTTCGTCTTTGCGCTTTACACAACAGCAGTGTTCTTTTCTGTGCGCGCGGCCCAAACCGCGCGGACACCTCAGGGCGCTGTCGGTTGGGTGGTCTTTCTGATCTCGGCCCCGATGTTTGGCGTGCCGCTTTACCTGTTTTTGGGACACCATAGATTTCGGGGCTACCGTATCGCGCGCAAGGAAAGCCAGCGCGTGGTTCAGGGGATCAAGACCTTCGCCGACTACTCAACGCCCGATGCCGACAAATTGCTTATCAACCCTAAACCGTTCGAGGCGCTGGCGCATATGCCCGTGTCGCGCGGCAACGGGGCAGAGCTGTTGATTGATGGGCAGGCCACCTTTGATGCGATTTTTGAGGCGATTGATGCTGCCAAAACTTACGTCCTGATCCAGTTCTATATCGTTCGGGCCGATGCGCTGGGTCAGAAGCTGAAAGACAAGTTGATCGAAGCAGCCAAACGCGGAGTCAGCGTCCGGTTCATGATGGATGCCGTAGGCAGCTACGCCCTGTCCAATGACTACATCGAAGAGATGCGCGAGGCCGGAATCGCGGTTTCGGATCCAAATGAACAACGCGGACCAAAATTCCGCTTCCAGTTGAACTATCGCAACCACCGCAAAACCGTGGTTATCGATGGCGAAACGGGATTCATCGGTGGTCACAACGTCGGGGTCGAATATCTGGGCCAGGACCCGCATTTCGGACATTGGCGCGATACCCATGTCAGGTTGACCGGCCACATTGTCCGGCAATTGCAGTTGATATTCATCGAAGACTGGCATTGGGCGCATGAAGAAGATCTGATCGACCAGTTGGATTGGGCCGGGTCCGAGGCGGATCAGGATATCAACGCATTGCTAGTCGCAACAGGCCCGGGCGATGAAACCGAAACCGGGTCAATGATGTTCTTCGCCGCCATCACTGAGGCACGGAACCGGATCTGGATCGCGTCCCCCTATTTCGTACCCGACATCGATATCATGACCGCCCTGAAACACGCAGCTTTGCGCGGTGTCGATGTACGCATTCTTGTTCCTGATGTCATTGATCACCGCCTGCCGTGGCTGGCGGCTTTCGCCTATTTTGATGAAGTTCGCGCCTGTGGTGCACAAGTCTTGCGTTACACCGACGGCTTCATGCATCAAAAGGTCTTCGTTGTGGATGACTCACTGGCCGCAGTAGGCACGACCAATCTGGACAATCGGTCATTTCGGTTGAATTTTGAGGCAATGGCCCTGTTCTTTGATCCCCAGACCACAGCCGCAGTCGATGCGATGCTGCAAAAAGACTTTGCCAAAAGCTATGAGCTGACGCGCTATCTGGAACAGCAACCAGTGCACATACGCCTCGGCGCTCCGCTGGCGCGATTGTTTTCACCCATCCTTTAAGCCATGAACCTTTCCTGAAACACCCGGGTCATAAGGGCGACCATATAGGCCGTGGACAACCCAAAGGCCAACAGGCCTGTAACTGCAGCAAAAGTACCGAAAATCCGCAGGTCTTCGCCCAAGACGATGTCGCCGTAGCCAAGCGTTGTGAATGAGACCAGCGAGAAATACAGCGCCGTATTCCAGTCGGGCAATACATCGCCGAAAACCCAGACGATGGCCCAAATCCAGACCTGAATGGTGTGGGTCGCGACGATAAAGGCCAGCGCGGTTGCAATTGGACCGGCCGTTGCCAAAATGGCGCCTCTGGCTTCCCAACGCTCGATCAGCCTGTTGATGGCCAGCGTGCACAGAGTCAGAAGAAAGATTTCGACCAGAAAGCAAAGCCCGAGAAACGTGCTGCCCCAAAGGATCTGCTGTGACAAGGTCATGTTTTCGCATCCTGAATTGTACCGACGACGGATCGCCTCACAATGACCTGCACTTTCGGCTGAGACAACCCGATCACCCATGTTCATAGTGCGGCGAAAGGAACCTATGACGTGTCAGCGCTGGACAGTTGGCGAAACTGTTGCAAATCCTTGTGAAAATGAGGGCGAACATGCTTGTAGTATTCGACAAGGTTCAGAAATCCTATCCCGGTGGTCGGCCGGTCCTGCGCGACGTGTCATTGTCGCTGGATCGCGGCCAAACGCTAGCCCTGACCGGCGAAAGCGGCAGCGGTAAAAGCACCTTGCTGAACCTTGCTGCTGCATTGGACACTGTGGACAGCGGGGAAATCACACTGGACGGGGTAGCCCTGTCGCAACTGGATGATCCGGGCCGTGCCGCCCTGCGCCGCACGTCCTTGTCGCTGGTGTTTCAGCAATTTAACTTGATCCCATCTTTGACAGCAGGTCAAAACCTGTCGTTTCATGCCCGGTTGGCCGGATGCCACGACCCCGATTGGTGCGCCCATCTGGCCCGGCGGCTGGGCCTTTCCGATCTGCTTGATCGATATCCCGAGAACCTGTCGGGCGGGCAACAACAGCGCGTTGCCATCGGTCGTGCCATGGCCGCACGGCCCAAATTGCTGCTGGCGGATGAACCTACGGGAAACCTGGACGAAACCGCCAGCGCCACCGTTCTTGAACTGATGTTGGCTCTTGTCGCAGATACCGGGGCCGCGCTGCTTTTGGTCACCCATTCGCACGAGATTGCGGCCCGTTTGGATCGGCGTGTGCATCTGTCTGGCGGGCTTATCGCATGACGCTGACCGTCATTCAGGCGCTGGCTTCTCATTGGCGGGCGCACAGTCTGCAACTGGCGACCCTGCTGATCGGCCTGGCCCTTGCAACCGGTCTTTGGTCGGCGGTGCAGGCCATCAATGCCGAGGCCCGCGCCAGTTATGATCGTGCCGCCGATCAACTGGCACTGGGTCGGTTTGACGAAGTGCACAACCCCGCCGATCCAATCCCCCTGTCGCGTTACGTCGAGCTGAGGCGCGCGGGCTGGCAGGTTGCAGCGGTACTGGAAGGCCCATTTCGCGTTCAGGGTCAGACCTTACGGGTCCTTGGCGTTGATATGGTGGCCTATCCCGCCCTGCCCGCTGTCACACAGATGGAACAAAGCGGCACGCCACCCAACCCTGCCGATATGTTGACCGCGCCGGGGCGATTGCTGACGACTCCGGTTTTGGAGCCGCTATTGGCCGGCCAGACCGGTTTGCCTCCGATCCTGATTAGCGACGCCTTGCCGCCAGATCTGGTCCTGACCGACATTGGTGTGGCCGAGACGTTACTGAAGAGGCCCGGAGAGATTTCGCACCTGATCATTTTGCCGGATCAGCCCGGTTCAATTCCACCGCTGTCGACTATTGCCCCCGAACTGGAGCGGATCCCGGCACAGGAACAACTGGATACCGCACAACTGACCGACAGTTTTCACCTGAACCTGTCCGCCTTTGGCCTGCTGTCCTTTGCGGTGGGTCTGTTCATCGTGCACGGAACCGTGGGCCTCGCCTTTGCCCAACGGCGCGGCATGATCCGAACCTTGCGTGCTTTGGGCGTTTCGATGCGGCGGCTGGTTTGGCTGATCATGGCTGAGCTTTCCGTGCTGGCGATTGTTGGCGGAATACTCGGTTTGGTGCTGGGCTTTTTCCTCGCAGGCGCGCTGTTGCCGGATGTGGCTGCAAGTTTGCGCGGACTTTACGGCGCACCGGTCAGTGGCCAGATCTCATTGCAATCACAATGGGTACTGTCCGGGTTGGCGATGGCCTTGGGCGGTACGTTTTTGGCCAGCGGACACGCCTTGTATCGCCTGTCGCGAATGCCGATTCTAAGCGGCGCAGGCTTACAGGCCTGGCGCAGCGCGGCTTCGGGCAGCTGGGTCGTCGCCCTTGCCGGTGTCACCGCTATTGTCGGTGGCATTCTGACCCTGTTGTTGTTCGGAGGGTTGGTGGCCGGTTTCGTCATGGTCGCCGGGATGCTGGTCGGGTCCGCGTTGGTATTGCCCTATGCCTTGTCGCGCGTCCTGATCCTGTTTCAGCGTTCAGCGAAAGGGCCAATAGCCCAATGGGTCTGGTCGGACATGCGCGCCCAACTGCCGGGCCTATCTTTGGCGCTGATGGCCCTGCTTTTGGCGCTTGCCGCGAATATCGGTGTGGGCACGATGGTTTCCAGCTTTCGGCTGACCTTTACCGGCTGGCTGGATCAGCGCCTGACATCCGAGCTCTACGTCACCGCTGCTACCGATCAGCAGGGTCAGGACATCGCAGAATGGCTGAACCCGCAGGTAGATGCCATCCTGCCGATCCGAAGTGTTGAACTGGCGCATTCGTCGGGGCCCTTGTTTCTCTATGGCATCATCGACGATCAGACCTATCGAGAGAAATGGCCACTGATCAGTACTTCGGAACGTGTTTGGGACAGGATCCATGACGGAACCGCCGTGCTGATCAACGAACAACTTGCCCGCCGGGAAAACCTTTGGCCCGGAGATACTCTGGCCATCACACCAGCCGACACGATGACCATCGCAGGTGTCTATTCGGACTATGGCAACCCAACCGGTCAGGCCATCGTTTCCATGGCCCAACTGGATCAGATCGCCCCCGGCGCTGAGGCGCGCCGGTTTGGCATTCGTGTCGTGCCTGATCGGGCCACGGATCTGGCCCAAGCGTTACGCAGCCAATTCGACCTGCCCCGCAGAGCAGTTGTCCAGCAAGCCGCAATGAAGGCGCAATCCATGCAGGTGTTCGAAAAGACATTCGTTGTGACCTCGGCCTTGAACATCCTGACGCTGGGGGTTGCAGGGTTCGCCATTCTGACCAGCCTGCTGACGTTGTGGACGCAGCGCCTGCCCCAGATTGCGCCCATTTGGGCCCTTGGGTTGACGCGGGCGGAACTGGCCCGGCTTGAGCTTTTGCGCAGCGTCTTGCTGGCCGCTTTGACGGCTCTGCTGGCGCTGCCACTGGGGTTGGCCTTGGCCTGGGCATTGCTGACCGTCATCAACGTCGAGGCGTTTGGCTGGAGGTTGCCGATGTACCTGTTCCCTGTCGACTGGGTCTATCTGTTGGGTCTGACCCTGCTTGCGGCAGCCGTTGCCGCGGCCCTGCCCGCCGCCCGATTGTTGCGCTTGCCGCCTGCGGATCTACTGAAGGTGTTTGCCAATGAACGTTAGGATCTGGCTGATCGTCTTGCTGCTGACCGTGCCGGGCATTGCCCGCGCGCAGGGATACGCAGGCCTGGGCGGTTCGGCTGAAGGGTTCACTGTGCCCCAGCCGGGGTATGCGTTTCAATTCCCGCGGGATCACGGCCCCCACCCGGACTACCGGATCGAGTGGTGGTATCTGACGGCAAATCTCAAAGGTGAAGACGGACGCGATTATGGTATCCAGTGGACGCTGTTTCGGTCGGCACTGAAACCGCATGAGGTCGAGGGGTGGCAAAGTCCGCAGATATGGATGGGCCATGCTGCGGTGACCACGCCCGACAAACACTATTTCGCGGAGCGTCTGTCGCGCGGCGGCATCGGTCAGGCGGGGGTTACGGCAGCGCCATTCGAGGCGTGGATCGACGAATGGCACATGCGCGGGTCAGACCCAAACGTGGTCAGCCTTTCTGCGAACGGTGCGGATTTCGGCTATGACCTAAAACTCGAAGCCAACGGGCCGTTCGTTTTTCACGGCCTGAATGGGCTTTCGGTGAAATCCGGCGACGGGCAAGCCAGCTATTACTATTCCCAGCCGTTTTACGAAGTCGAAGGCGTCTTGCGCCTGCCAGATGGCGACGTCCCGGTCACCGGACAAGGGTGGCTGGACCGCGAATGGTCATCACAACCTTTGGCCGCAGATCAAAGCGGCTGGGACTGGTTTTCACTCAGCTTTGACGATGGCGACAAGATGATGGCTTTTCGATTACGCGGCGACCGAGGAGATTTTACCGCGGCTACGTGGATCACCGCCAATGGTACGACGACCGCGATCCCCGATGGTTCGGTCGCGTTCGAGCCGCTGACAACCGCGCCCGTTGCTGGCCGCGACGTACCTGTCCGATGGCGCGTCACATTGCCTGACCGGGATCTGGACGTCGAGGTATCAGCGCTGACACCCGACGCGTGGATGGCCACCCGGTTTGAATACTGGGAGGGTCCCGTCCAGATCAGCGGCAGCCATTCCGGACGGGGATATCTTGAGATGACAGGGTACTGATCCGCCCAGTTTTCTTAGCGCACCACGTAGACAGAGACGTCTGAATGCCGCACGACCCGTGCAGCATTCGGGCCCAGCAGATAGTCTTTCAAGTCTGGTTTGTGCGCGCCAATCACGATCAGATCGCTACCAGCACTGTCCGCAGTTTTCAGGATTTCCTGATAGGCAGTACCCGTCGCGACCACATGGCGGATCTTTTCATTCCGATCCGCCCCCAGTGTAGACACACACATCTCGGCCAGTTTGGTATGCGCCTCTTCCAGCGCCTTGTCGTGAAAATCACTTTCGAAAAAGCCAGACACCCAGCTTTCTCCGAAATCCGGCAGAACGGTTACCACATCCAGTTGCGCACCTTCCTGATCGGCCAGCTTCGCAGCTTTCTTTAGGACATGCGTATCAAGATCGCCGTTGCTGATATCGACGGCGCAGAGAACAGCGTTTGTCATGCGGTCACCTCTTGTCTGGCGGCACGGCCGCGCTGAAGGAAAGCGATCAGGCCCAGCAATAGCATTGCCGGAATGTAGATCAGCTGTTTCGGTGGCTGGCTGGCTGGCAAGCTGACCGAGGTCAGGCGCACCGCCTCATCCCCGTAGTAGTCGAAAATATCCAAGTCATCCGCAACAGGTGTCCCGAACAGCGGCTCTTCCAATTTGACCAGTCCGTCTTCTTCAAGCAGCAGCAGACCCATCGCGTCTACGCGCGCTTGGCCTCCCTCTTCGCTGCCAACGGGAACAACAACCGTCGTGTCCGTCATCTCAAGCGTGTCAAAGTCTGGCCCGCTGATGACCATGCGCACTTCGGTCCCCGGAGGTGTTTCGCCGATGGTTTCCACGAATGCCGCCGGCTCGACCGAAGTAAACGGCGGCGCGATGCGGTTCATGAAGAAGTCGGGCCTGAACAGCGCGAACGCCACCAGGATCAGCGCGATGCTTTCATAGATGCGGCTGCGGGTCAGGAAGTAACCCATTGTGCCGGCTGTGAAGACGAGAATGGCGATTGTCGCAAATATCGCCACCGTTATCCCCTCGACCCACGTCACATCGATCAATAGCAGGTCGGTGTTGAAGATGAACACGAACGGCAAGGCCACGGTGCGCAGGCTGTAAAAGAACGCGATGAACCCTGTCTTGATTGCGTCACCACCGGATACTGCGGCGGCCGCAAAGCTTGCCAATCCCACCGGCGGGGTCACGTCTGCCATGATCCCAAAGTAAAAGACGAACAGGTGCACCGCGATCAAGGGAACGATAAGTCCGCTTTGCGCACCCAGCTCAACAACCACACCCGCCATCAGCGAGCTGACCACAATATAGTTTGCGGTGGTCGGCAGGCCCATGCCCAGGATCAGGCTCAGCAGGCCGACCATAATCAACATCAGGATCAAGTTGCCGCCTGACAAGAACTCAACCAGGTCGGCCATCACTTGTCCGACACCCGTCAGGGTCACAGTGCCCACGATGACGCCGGCTGTTGCCGTGGCCAGCGCGATACCAATCATGTTCCGCGCGCCGTCAATCATGCCCTGCCAAAGGTCAGCGGCGCCATCAATGAACGTGTTGTAGACGTTGCTTTGCCCGCGGAATATCGCCTTGAGCGGCTTCTGCGTCAGCAGGATCACAAACAGCAGCGTCGTGGCCCAGAAGGCGGACAGACCCGGTGACTTCTGCTCGATCATCAGGAAGTAAACCAGCACGATGATCGGCAATAGGTAATGTAGTCCGGCCTTGTAGATATCAGCTATGACCGGCAAGGTCACTTCTTTTGCGTTTGGATCATCCGGTTCAAGATCCGGCACCTGAGCGGCCAGATACAGCAGTGCCACATAGATGGCACAGACAATCAAGCTGAGGACCAGCCCAGCCGAAGACGGCACCCAGCTTGTGACTGCTTCGACCGGGAATTGAGACCCATAGCACAGCCCGGCAAAGACCAGGAAGAAGGACAACATACCTACAACTGTGCGCGCCAGCTTTACGTCGCGGTCGCCCAGCGTGGGCATGTTCCGCTTCACGGCCTCAAGGTGAACGATGTAGACCAGCGCGATGTATGAAATCGCGGCAGGCAGGAAGGCGTGGGTGATCACCTCGACATAAGAAATGCCGACATATTCCACCATCAAGAAGGCCGCGGCCCCCATCACGGGCGGCATGATCTGTCCGTTCACGGATGAGGCAACCTCGACCGATCCAGCTTGTTCGCTGCTAAAGCCCACGCGCTTCATCAGCGGGATGGTGAATGTACCGGTGGTCACAACGTTGGCGATGGACGAACCCGAGATCAGGCCGGTCGCGGCCGAACCGACAACAGCTGCTTTGGCCGGACCACCACGCAGGTGGCCAAGGGCGCCGAATGCCATCTTGATAAAGTAGTTCCCTGCCCCAGCCTTATCCAGCAAGGCCCCAAACAGCACGAACAGGAAGACGAATTTGGTGGAGACACCTAAGGCAATACCGAACACGCCCTCAGAGGTGATCCACATGTGGCTCATCGCCTTTTTCAGGCTTGCGCCTTTCCAGCGGATAACTTCGGGCACCCAGTCGGATGAACCGAAGAAGACATAAACCAGAAAAATCGTCGCAATGATCGCCATCGCGGGGCCAAGCGCGCGACGCGCGGCCTCGAACAACAACAGCAGACCAACAAGGGCGACCCATTTGTCGGTGTCATCCGCAAGACCGCCTGCATCGACGATCTTGTTGTAAAAGAAATAGCCATACAGCGCGACAAACGCGCCCAGCAGCCCCATGATCCAATCCTGAACCGGGATATAGTTGCGCGGGCTTGATTTCAGCGCCGGATAGGCTGCAAAGGCCAGAAACAACGCAAAGGCCAGGTGAAACTGCCGCGCGTTGTTCACAACGCTGCCGGGCAGCACATAGTTCGCAAGTGGCGAGGCCAGGACGACCTGAAAGATCGACCAGATCGCGGCCACAACGGCCAGGAATATCCCGACATTACCGACCGGATTACGTCCACCCGCATCGGATGAGGCCACAAGATCCTGTAGCTCTTCTTCGGATAGCGGACGATTGGATTGTGTGTCGGAACTCATGAAATGTCTCCCCGTCGCGGCCATTTTTGGCCTTCTGAACCACCCGATTTGTTCGGGTTTTGGTTGCAGGGCGCCCGTTGGGCACCCTGCTTTAGGTCTGGCTTACTGAACCCAGCCTTTTTCTTTGTAGTATTTCTCGGCACCCGGATGCAGCGGAGCCGAAAGGCCATCTGCAATCATCTCTTCGGGCTTGAGGTTGGCAAATGCAGGGTGCAGCTTTTTGAAGTCGTCGAAGTTCTCGAAGACCGAGCTGACAACCGCATAAACCGCGTCATCCGACACGTCTGCCGAGGTCACGAACGTCGCGCCCACACCAAAGGTCGAGGTGTCGCCATCCGAACCACGGTACATGCCACCAGGGATTGTCGCAGTACGGTAGAACGAGTTGTCGTCTACCAGCTTGCTGACGGCGTCGCCGCTGACGTTCACCAGAACCGAGTCACAGGCTGTGGTGGCTTCCTGGATCGAACCCGACGGGTGACCAACGGTGTAAACCATCGCGTCGATCTGGTTGTCACACAGAGCCGCCGACTGTTCAGCCGCTTTCAGCTCGGTCGCAAGTTCGAAATCGTCGGTGGTCCAACCCATTTCGCCCAGCAGGACTTCCATCGTGCCACGCTGACCGGAACCGGGGTTGCCGATGTTGACGCGCTTGCCCTTCAGGTCTTCGAAGTTGGTGATGCCGGAATCGGCACGTGCGACAACGGTGAACGGTTCGGGGTGTACCGAGAAGACGGCGCGCAGGTTTTCGAAGGGGCCAGCCTCTTCGAATTTCGAGCTGCCGTTATAGGCGTGGTACTGCCAGTCGGACTGGGCAACACCAAACTCCAGTTCACCTTCGCGAATGGTGTTGATGTTGTAGACCGAACCACCGGTCGACTCGACCGAGCAACGCACGCCGTGCTCTTTGCGGCCTTTGTTCACCAGACGGCAGATCGCGCCACCAGTCGGATAGTACACGCCGGTCACACCGCCGGTACCAATGGTGATAAACTCTTCTGCATAAGCGGCCGGAGCCATAAGAGCTGCGGTAACGACCGCGCCCAGGCTAAGCTTGCTGCTATTTTTCATTTTTGAGAACTCCCAACTCTTATTGTGGATGAGAGACAGTTCAGCGGCCCCCATCCAGGGACCTTGCCGGTACGGCAAGCGAACCCGTCTTGCAACGGGTCAAGCATCTGAAATTTAAAAGTCTCCCAACGCCTTTGACGTTTCATTCAGACACTCCGCTTGTCAACCCCTGCGCGGGGTATGAAGGCCCCGATCCGCAGATGTGAGGAGATTTCCGAAAGTTTCCCCCTCTAACGGGGCGGTTTCGCACAGATCGGCATCACTGGGCCGGATCATGAGAAACTGCGCCAGCTAAATATCCAAAAACACTTTGAAAGTTTGGATTCCGCAACCTAGGCTTGGCCAAACGACCCGATGTTTCATGAATTTACGCGGAAGGGTTCTGGACAGTGGACGGCAAATCACCCAGTCCGATGCTTGTGATCGCCCTAGCCCTTAGTGCGGCCATCGCAACCTGGGGCATTGCTGACCCGCAAGGCCTGGGTCGCATTGCTGCATCGGCGGTTGAGACGCAATTCAACAGCCGCGGCTGGTTCATCATGCTTGAGGTCAGCGGGCTTTTGTTTGTGGTCCTCTTTCTGGCCCTGTCACGATTTGGAGATATCCGCCTTGGCCCTGACACAGCCGAACCAGAGTTTTCAACGACCGCATGGATCGCGATGTTATTCGCCGCAGGAATGGGTGTCGGTCTACTGTTCTATGGCGCAGCCGAGCCGCTGACCCACTACGAAGTGCTGCGTCAATATAATAGCGACGCGGAAGCGGCCAGTTATGCGATGTTCGTGACCTACTTGAACTGGGGGTTCCACGCCTGGGCGATTTACGGAATCGTCGGATTGGTTATCGCCTATTTTGCCTATCGCCGAAATCGCACTTTGTTACTGAGTGCCCCAGTCACCGACGCACTTGGTGAAGCAGGATGGACAAAGGCGCTGGGGTGGATTTTCGATCTACTCTCGATCGTCGCAATTGCCGTCGGTTTGGCGGGCTCAATGGCAATGGGGGTGTTTCAGATCCAGACCGGACTGGCAGGCCTGTTGGGTTTAGAAACCCCAGGCGTGCTGACGCTGCCTGTTTTTGCCGCGCTTTGTATTGCATTCATCATACCTTTGCGTCGCGATCTGGGCGACGGAATGGCCCTTCTATCCAACGCGGCAATGCTGATCGCCGTCGGGATGATGGTCTATCTTCTGGTGCTGGGCCCAACCTCTTATCTGATGGACGGCATCGTTTCCGGATTCGGACGCTATCTGTTCGGTGTCCTGCCAGCAGGATTCTCGACCGCTGAGTTCTTCGACGACCTGTTGGTCGACTGGTTCCACGGCTGGACGCTGAACTATATGATCTGGTGGCTGGCTTGGTCACCCTTCGTGGGCATTTTCATCGCCCGGATTTCCCGCGGACGCACGATCCGAGAGTTTCTGATCGGAGTCGTCGTCACCCCTACACTGTTCTCTATCCTGTGGTTCGGCGTTTTTGGCGGCTTGGGTTTTTTCGATGCTTTGCGTCAGGACGGAGCCTTATCAGCCGTCAACGCAGAGAACCTCGACGCAACAACATTTGCGTTGCTTGAGCGCTTCCCGCTGGACGGTATCACACGAATGGCAACAATCCTGGCCGCATTCCTGTTCGTGGTCACCAGCGTCGTCAGCGCCGGGTTCACCCTTGCGATGATAGGGACCGGAGGCGACGACAACCCCTCTCCCCGAATTCGTACAATCTGGGGCATTATCCTAGGCGCGTTAGGGATGGCGATGATTCTGGTGGGCGATATCTCTCTGGTAAGGTCCATAATAGCGCTGTCAGCCATCGCCTTCGTGTTTATCGTGCCAATTCTTGTTGTCTGTCTGTTCAAACGTCTGGCGCAGGAGGACCGATCATGAGTGGCCAACTGATCGACACCGCACTGAACCTAAGCGTTTTCGCCTATATCGGGTTTCTGGCGTGGCTGATCCTGCGACGCAGTAAGTGAGCACAGGAACTGGGAATGGATTCGCCCTGAACATCCCAAGTCTGTTTGCTTTTTCCTGAGTTTGCCGGAAAACTTGACCGAATAAACTGCGCGCGCAATCCGGAACTTTGATTGTCGCCAAGCTTTCCAACGACCGTCAAAACCCCGAGATTATTGCTACCCGACCAAAAGTGGCAAAATGAGCACTTGAAACGCCAAAAAAGAAAAAACAGAGAGCAGGTTCCCCTTACCCTCTGTTTTTACCTTGGTACCCAAGGCCGGACTCGAACCGGCACGGTATCACTACCGGGGGATTTTGAATCCCCTGCGTCTACCATTCCGCCACTTGGGCCACGAACACTGGATTAGCCTTCATATTCGGGAAGGTCCAGAGGCAAAAAACAACCGATATTCAGTTTGTTTTCTCCGGGCACGGTTGACGGCCCATCAGGCGCATGGTTTGGCTGACGCAACAAAGGAACGGGATTTTAACATCTGATGTTGCGATCGCTTTATGACTGGACCATTCGTCTGGCCGAACACCCGCACGCGCTTTGGGCTCTGGCCATTGTGGCATTTGTCGAAAGCTCGTTCTTTCCGATTCCCCCGGACGTTCTGATGATTCCCATGATTCTTGCGCGCCCGTCGCGTGCATGGTTGATTGCAACGGTCGCTCTGGTGGCGTCGGTGCTGGGAGGCATGCTGGGATATGCGATCGGCGCGTTCTTCTATGAAAGCATCGGCCAACCCATCCTCGAATCCATGGGTAAGGCGCATGCCATGGAAGAGTTCAACACCAAGTTCAACGATTTCGGATTCTGGGCCGTGCTGGGCGCAGGGATTACCCCATTCCCGTATAAGGTAATCACCATCATGTCCGGTTGGACGGGCATGCCGCTGGGCACATTCATCGCCACGTCGATTTTGGCCCGCGCGCTCAGGTTCTTTATTGTTGCCGGACTGCTTTGGGGCTTTGGTGAACCCATTCGCAACTTCATCGAAAAGCGTCTGGGGCTTATGTTCACTCTGTTTGTCATCCTGCTGTTCGGTGGGTTCTTAGCGGTGAAGTTCCTATGACACACAAAAAACTGTTGATCCTGATAGCGGCCGGCGGTTCCGCTGCACTCTTGCTGGGCGCGTGGGCGTTTCAGCACGTGGGCGACATGGCCCCGTGTAAAATGTGCATCTGGCAACGCTATCCCCACGGCGCGGCCGTTCTGATTGGCGTGTTGGCCTTTGCCTTTCCGGGCATTCGCCCCCTGCCCCTTTTGGGCGCAGTTGCTGCGATGGTAACTGCCGGGATTGGCATATACCACGCAGGCGTCGAGCAGAAATGGTGGGAAGGTCCAACCAGTTGCACGTCGGGCGATATTGGCGGTTTGTCGGCTGAGGAGCTGATGGATCAAATCATGTCCGCGCCACTTGTGCGCTGTGATGATATCCCATGGGAAATGTTCGGCCTGTCGATGGCAGGGTGGAACGCCCTGCTCTCAGCTGGGCTGGTTCTGATCTGGCTGGCCGCCTTCCGGGCGAAGTAAGGGTTACATCTCGTCCAGTTCGGCGTCCCAATAAAGAAAGTCGATCCAACTGTCATGCAGGTGGTTTGGTGGGAACTTCCGTCCGATATTCCGCAACGCCTCAGCATCGGGCTGGCGTGGCGGCTTGCGCAGCGACATGCCCGCCTGCCGCAGCGACTTCGACCCCTTCCTCAGGTTACAGGGACTGCACGCCGCCACAACGTTCTGCCAACTAGTCACACCCCCGGCAGCCCGCGGTACAACGTGGTCAAAGGTCAGGTTGTCCCGGCTTCCACAATACTGGCAGCGGAACTCGTCCCTTAAAAATAAATTAAAGCGCGTGAAGGCCACGCGCTTTCTGGGTTTTACATAGTCTTTCAGGACAACGACCGACGGTATTCGGATCTCGGTACTTGGGCTTCGGACGACCTCGTCGTATTCGGCCACAATGTCCACCCTGTCCAGCCAGGCCGCCTTGATCGCTTCTTGCCAGGGCCACAGGGATAAGGGGTAATAGGACAAGGGGCGATAATCGGCGTTCAAAACCAATGCCGGATGGTGCTTTAGAGCACCCGGTTCCCTGACAAATTCGGTCCTGAATTCTCCGTCCATATCGGAATCGCTCCTCGCTCTGCTCTGCCCGTTATTGACACCAGAGCGGGGAACACCCGCCCCGGCCTTAACTTAACTATATATCGTGTTAAAACTCTGACAAGCCCTGAGTTTCCACAACATCTCGGGTATTGGGTATGCCTGTTCCGTAACAGAGGCGTGACAGTTATCCACAGGTTGCATTCGCTGTGCCCGGCGGGCTATGGCGAGATCATGAGCTGGTTCATACGATTCAACAAACCCTTCGATGTTTTGCCGCAGTTTACCGACCGTGCAAACGCCGACTCGCCGCGCAGCACTTTGTCGGATTTCATCGACCTGCCCGGTGTGTATCCGGCTGGGCGGCTGGATCGCGACAGCGAGGGCCTGATGCTGCTGACTGACAACGGCCGGCTGCAGGCGCAAATATCGGACCCCAAGCACAAGATGCCCAAGACCTATTGGGTTCAGATCGAAGGTCTGCCCGATGCTACTGCCCTGAAAGCGCTGCGCGACGGGGTCGATCTGAAGGATGGAAAAACGCGCCCGGCCAAAGCCCGGTTGATGGATGAGCCGGAAGACCTGTGGCCACGAAACCCACCTATCCGCGTACGCCAAACAGTACCGGACAGCTGGATTGAGCTGACCTTGCGCGAAGGCCGCAACCGGCAGGTTCGACGCATGACGGCAGCGGTCGGTCATCCCACCCTGCGCCTGATCCGCGCCCGGATCGGGGACTGGACGCTAGAGGGGTTAGAGCCCGGCCAATGGGACAGCCTGACAGCCCCTGCATTGGATTCCGCGCCGCAACGAAAACGGGACCGCCGACCGCGCAGGTGACAAAAACGTCCTTTTGTAATAGACTTAAGGCATGAAAGTCACCCGAAGCACACCATCCCCAGAGGGTATCCTTGAGGCCGCGCTTTACGTCGGCGACCTAGATGCAGCCGAACGATTCTATCGTGAAATACTGGCGCTAGAGTGTATTCAACGCGTCGCGAACCGGCATGCATTTTTCCGTGTCGGCGGATCGGTGTTGTTGCTGTTCAACGCTGATGAGACGGCAAAACCGCCGGAAAATCCGAACCTGCCCGTCCCGCCGCATGGCGCACGCGGTCCCGGCCACGTCTGCATGACTTTATCGCGGACAGAGATAGACGAAATGCGCAAGCATCTGCTGGAGTGGAACATCCCCATAGACGCCGAGTTCGATTGGCCAAGCGGGGCACGATCGCTGTATATTCGGGATCCCGCCGGAAATTCGGTGGAATTCGCTGAAGGTCACCTGTGGAACTGATCACTTAGCGCAGCGGTTGCTTTTCTCCCCCGACAATCCTGTAGATGTCGCTCGAAACAACGCCCACTTCGCCCAGAACAGCTTGAAACTCGGCCATATGCGGGGCAGCGAAATGCGCCTCGAGCGCGGCCTGATCCTGCCATTCTTCATACACGCGGAACTTGTTGGATTGCCCGAGTATTTGGCTGAATTCATAGATCAGGCAGCCGGACTCTTTTACGGTCTCGGCGACCATTTTCTGTGCGGCCTCAATAGCTTTGTCGACACTATTTAGCGACACTTCAACCGTTCCGGTGACAATCAGCATGTCGTTTCTTTCTTCAATTCAAACCGTTTCGAAATCCTGTCGACTGGCGTTCCGTCTTGCAGAGAAACAGCATATGTGACCGAGTAGTCGCGGAAACCCATCTTGTCGTAATAGCTAAGCCCCTGCCGGTTGTCGGCCCGGATCGTCGCGTTGAGCGCGCTGAACCCAAGGGCCGCGGCATAGGTCGCGGTTTCAGAGAACAACGCCCGCCCTGCCCCTTTCAACACCGGCTCTCGCCGGGTGAAAGTCGCGATATCCGCGCAATCTTCCGGCAGGTTCCCATTCGTGCCAAGCCATTGAAACCCGGCCACCTCACCCTGTTCATCAAGGGCAACGTGGCAACAGATTTTGTCTGCGCCATTCAGGTAGACTTGGTCAAACAGCGCCTCAGAAAACGGTGTTTCAAACGCGGTCGTCCCGCCGATAGCAATGATTTCGTTGAGAATCCGACAGGCAACTGCCACATCCTCAGGCATCATGGGACGGACCGCAATCATCGCTACAGGCTCAGCTTGTCGCGCATAAAGGCCAGCGCGACGCTAAGACCGTCCGGGGCAATCCCGTGGCCGGTGCCTTTCATGACATGCGCATAAACTTCTTTGAAATCCGCCGCTTGCAGCGCTTCGGCGGCTTCAGGCAGAGATTGCGGGGGAACCACGTCGTCGGCATCACCATGCACCAAAAGGATGGGCATCCGGCTGACGGTTTCGTCGGGCAGCAGATCCGGTTCCAACAACCGGCCAGAGAACGCAACAATCCCGGCCACCGGGTCTTCGCGGCGCGGAGCGACGTACAGGCTCATCATCGTACCTTGCGAGAACCCAAACAGAACCACCTGCTCTGGCAGCACATCCTCATCCACCATAAGCGCATCGAGGAAGGCGTTGAAATCGTCGGTGGCCATTTCCATGCCACGGCGTGCTTCTTCTTCGGACGATCCGTCAATCCACGGGATCGGAAACCACTGAAATCCGTTGGGCATTCCGGGGATCTGTTCCGGCGCATCGGGTGACACGAACAACGTGTCGGGCAGATGTTCCCCCAGCGGATCGGCCAACCCCAGCAAATCGGCCCCGTTGGCGCCATAGCCGTGCACGAACACCACGACCGAGCGTGTATCGCCCGAAACCGGCTCTTTTCGGAGCGCATTCAAAACCCGTGTCATCTGATCCCTTCTCGTTCTTTTGCCACCCGGTAATAGGCCCACAAAACCCGCGCCGCAACCGACCGCCAGGGCGACCAGGCCTCGGCCATCTGGCGCAGCTGTTTGTCGGTCGGCCGATCGGGCAAATCATAGAGGATGCGCGCAGCTTCTTGCAGCGCCAGATCGCCCGGCGCGATCACGTCAGCGCGGCCAAGCGAAAACATGGCGTAGATCTCGGCGGTCCAGACGCCAATACCCGACACCTCGGTCAGGATCGCCACCACGTCATCGTTTGAAACGTCCCGCAAGGCTTTGTAGTCAATGCGCGCCTCAGCCAAAGCGCGGGCGTAGCGAATTTTTTGCCGGCTCAACCCAACAGCACGCAGATCATCGTCGGTGGCCCACATGATTTTGCGCGGGCCGGTCAGTTTCGCATCCTTCAACCGGTTCCAGATCGCATTGGCCGAGGCCACACTCACCTGCTGGCTGACTATGGCGCTAAGCAGTTGCGCAAACCCGTCCGGGCGACGGCGCAAGGGCAACGGACCGGTCTGTTCCATCGCATAGGCCATGCGCGGGCAGCTTTCGGCCAGCCATGTCGCGCCTTCTTCCACGCAATCGGGTGTTTCTATGATCCGTCCAACGGACATGTGCTCTCCGGCCTCGATGATCGACTGCACGTTAGGCCGCTTTGCCGCAGATGCAACCCGCTTGTGCACAATCGTTTTCGCCATTACGCATGTGCTCATGACCATGACCGCCACAACCCCGGACAACAACAGTCAGGCCAAACGCAATGTCGCCGTTCTGGTGGCTGCGCAGGCCCTGCTGGGCGCGCAGATGCCGATGATCTTTATCGTCGGTGGGCTGGCCGGACAGTCATTGGCAACCAATCCCTGCCTGGCGACTCTGCCCATATCATTGATCGTCCTTGGCTCAATGCTGGCGGCGACGCCGATCTCGGCCATTATGCAACGCTGGGGTCGCCGTGCTGGATTTCTGGTGGGGGCAACGGCAGGGGCTTGCGGCGGGCTAGTCGGCGCATATGGCTTGTTTCTGGGGTCATTCCCAGTGTTTCTTGCTGGCAGCCTGCTGACCGGCATCTACATGAGCGCGCACGGTTTCTACCGCTTTGCCGCCGCTGACACCGCATCGGACGATTTCCGTCCCAAAGCGATTTCCTACGTCATGGCGGGTGGTCTGGCAGCGGCAATCATCGGGCCTCAGATCGTCAAACTGACCTCGACCGCGTATGTCATTCCATTCCTCGGCACGTATATCGCTGTCATCGCGGTGAACGTCATTGGCTCGGCCCTGTTCTTTTTCCTCGACATCCCGACCCCGCCCAAACCTGCCGCTGATGCCCCCAAAGGTCGGTCCCGGATCGAGCTTCTGAAGACGCCGCGCATCGCGGTTGCGATCATCTGCGCCATGGTGTCCTACGCGCTGATGAACCTTGTGATGACGTCGACACCGCTGGCCGTCGTGGGCTGCGGGTTCAGCGCCAATGACGCGGCGGATGTCGTCACCAGCCACGTGTTGGCGATGTATATTCCCAGCTTTTTCACCGGACAGTTGATCGCACGTTTTGGGGTCGAACGGATCGTGGCACTGGGCCTACTCATTCTTGCCGCGGCCGGAGTGGTCGCTTTACAGGGCGTTGAGCTGGGTAATTTCTTTGTCGCGCTGATCCTGCTGGGCATCGGCTGGAACTTTGGTTTTATCGGCGCAACCACCATGTTGGCTGAATCGCACGACGTCAGCGAGCGCGGACGCATGCAGGGGTTGAACGACCTGCTAGTGTTTGGTGGCGTCACGTTTGCCTCGCTTGCTTCAGGCGGGCTAATGAACTGTTCTGGCGGCTCTCCGATCGAAGGTTGGACCGCGGTGAACGTCGCGATGATCCCCCTTCTGACTTTGGCGGGCGGCGCGCTTTTGTGGCTGACGATGCGGCCCCGAACGGCCTAATCGTTAAGGTTCAGTATCGGTGCAAAGGTACCTAATTTCTGTGCCTCGGCGATCCCCTCATCAATGTGCTTGCGGTAGATATCCCACATCAGCCGCCTCAGGGTGCGGCCTTCGTCTGTAATGCGAAGAACCTTCCCCCGCCCATCCCCAGCTGCAGCATGGCGTGTCAGCAACCCGTCTTCCGCCATCCGTGCGACCTGACGAGAAAAGCTGGACTGATCAAACAGAAGTTGCTGCTCTAGTTGCTTGGGGCGCAGACCGTCCGGCGATCTCTCTAACTCCCAAAGAACATCATACCAGTGCAGTCGTGGATATCCGGCTGCCACCAGCGCGCGCTCAGCCCGGGAAAAGATCCGGGTGCGTGTCTGGTTCAGTGCGATCCAAGCCGCCTCTCGTTCTTCAAATCCGCTCATCACGCCTCCGCGAGGATTGTGGTTTTCCTTTGCTCATCATTTTAGATGCATTTACATGTTAATTATCAACCCTGCAAATCAGAGAAATGTCATGAAGCTGTTTACCGCATCTGCCCTCGTCTTGGCACTGGCCACACCAGTCCTTGCCGAAACTTATCACTTTGATCAAAGTCACACCGAAATCCGTTTCTACTACAACCACGCGGGACTGACCGAACAATCCGGCGAATGGACCGCCGTATCCGGCACCGTCGAGTTTGACCCCGAAAATGTCACCGCAACCAGCGCGGATATCACAATCGACGCCTCAAGTGTTGAAACCGGTTGGGGGCCGCTCAACGATCACCTCAAAAGCGGTGATTTCTTCGACGTCGAGGCGTACCCAAGTATCAAATTCGTCTCGACCTCGGCAGTGCAAACCGGCGCAAGCACCCTGCAAATGATCGGAGATTTGACAATCAAGGATCAGACCAAGCCCGCAACGCTTGAGATCGACCTAACCTTCATGGGCGAACATCCCCTGGCCGGATTTTTCGATTATTACAAAGGTGACTGGGTTGGCGTCGAAGCCGCTAGCCAGCTTTTGCGCAGCGAGTATGGCGTCGGGATGTTTGCCCCGGGAACGTCAGACTTGGTGCAGCTGAAAATCTCGGCCGAAATGCGCGCCGGCGGCTGGGAGTAACTACCAGCGCCCCGTTGCCGCCTGCACCATCAATGACAGGCGGCGGCGGATTTCACCCGGCCCAAGGGTTCCAGAGGCGACCCTGTCCGGGCGCGCAATGACCTGCTTTAGAACCAATTCAGTTTGCCAACCGGCATGCAACGCGGCAGCAGCTTTTGCCGAAACCGAGTGTCGCTGAGTACGTGCCCGTTTCAACCGCCTGTACGCTTTTTCGGCCAGACGCTGAACACCCGCAGGCGTGCCATCCAGCAGCGGAATTCGCCCACGCGCTTCCAGATCCGGAATGGCGCGCAACCAATTGGCGACCCCAACGGCATAACCAAAGTCCCGCACGACATCCTCATCCGCCGACCCCAGCGCTTGTGCCGCTACCACCGTGAGCGTGCCCGCGCTGTGGTTTATGTACGCGTCGAAATGATCTTCGTCCTCGAACGGGTCGCGATAGATATCCCAACGCCTTACGGCCACATATTCATCCATCATCGACGCAAGATGAGGGGACAAGACACGCGACAGCGGTGTGACGACCTCATGCCGGCGAACAGTCGGACCTTCGGCAATCTCCTGCAACGCATCACGCCACCATTGCAGGCGCATCTCGGCAATCATCGGTTCTTGCGTCACCCAGGGTGCCCGGGCAACTTCGATGTTCAGCGCATAGATCGGAAACAACACCGCCCGTGCGGAAACCGGGGCCGCCATGGCCGCCATGAACCGGTCGGGATCGGCCTTGTGTAACAGCGCGGCACAGGCCTTGACGTCATCGTCAAATGGAGCACTCACTCGGCGACTGCCGACTGTGGGCCGCAATCGCGCACGAGTTTCCATTGGATCGCATCCAGCAACGCCTCGAACGAGGCGTCGACTATGTTCGCGCTGACGCCGACGGTGGACCACCGGCGCCCCTGCCCGTCTTCACTATCGATGATGACGCGGGTCACGGCCTCGGTGCCGCCCTGCGTGATACGCACCTTGAAGTCGACCAGGTGCATATCGTCCAATATCCGCGAATACTGCCCCAGATCCTTGGCCAGCGCCTTGGCCAGCGCGTTCACCGGACCACGGTCGCCGCCGGACCCATCCAGAGACTCGCTGACCGACAGCTTCTTTTCACCATCGACCTTCACCACAACAACGGCCTCGGACAAGCTGACCATCTTGTTGTACTTGTTCTTGCGCCGTTCAACGGTGACTTTATAACGCTTGACCTCGAAGAACTCGGGCAGTTGACCCAGTTCGTCCCGCGCCAGCAACTCAAAGCTGGCCTGCGCGGTGTCGTAGGAGTAACCTTCCGCCTCGCGCAGCTTGATCCGCTCGAGGATACGGCCCAAGGCCGGGTCACCGGGTTCGACCGACAAACCGGCCTCGATCAAGCGCTGGCGCAGGTTCGATTGCCCCGCCTGGTTCGACATCGGAATGATCCGTGTGTTCCCAACCGACGCCGGATCCACATGTTCATAGGTCGTCGGGTCCTTGAGGATCGCGCTGGCATGCAGCCCTGCCTTGTGCGCAAAAGCCGACGCCCCGACATAGGCCGATTGCTTGCTGGGCACCCTGTTCAGGATCTCGTCCAGCATGCGGCTGACGCGGGTCAGACCCGCCAGCGCCTCGACACTGACGCCAATGTCAAAGCTCGATGCATAAGGTTCTTTCAGCAGCAGCGTCGGGATCAATGAAGTCAGGTTCGCATTTCCGCAACGCTCTCCCAATCCGTTCAAGGTTCCCTGAACCTGCCGCGCGCCCGCATCGACAGCCGCCAAAGAACAGGCCACCGCGTTTTCCGTATCGTTATGCGTATGGATACCCAGCCGGTCCCCTGGCAGGCCCGCCGCGACCATCTCGGACACAATCCGAGACACTTCCGCAGGCAAAGCGCCGCCATTGGTGTCACACAAAACAACCCAGCGCGCACCGGCATCCATCGCGGCCCGACAAACCTCAAGCGCATAGGTTGGATTGTCCTTGTAGCCATCAAAGAAATGCTCGGCATCAAACAGCGCCTCGCGCCCCTGCGCTACGATATGTGCAACAGAGGCACGGACGTTCTCGACATTCTCATCCAATGAGATGCCAAGGGCATGGGTCACGTGGTAATCGTGCGACTTACCCACCAGACAGACCGCCCGCGTACCCGCGTTCATCACCGCCGCCAGAACATCGTCATTCTCGGCCGACCGGCCCGATCGCTTGGTCATCCCAAAGGCCGTCAGGCAAGCTGACGTCTTGGGAGCCGCATCAAAAAACGCACTGTCCGTCGGGTTCGCCCCCGGCCAGCCGCCCTCGATATAGTCCACGCCCAACTCGTCCAAAGCCTGCGCGATCTGCACCTTCTCAGCGGTCGAGAACTGCACCCCCTGCGTCTGCTGCCCATCGCGCAGAGTAGTGTCGTAGAGGTAGAGGCGTGTTTTGGTCATCATTTTGGCTCTTTGGCTTGTTCGGGGAAAACGGCTGCTTAAGCACCTTCCAGTTTTGAAGGGTCAAAGTCCGGACCGGGAACTAAATCCACTTCACCTTTACTCATGCGAACTTCAACGCCCGCGCCGATCAATTTTTTCTTCAGTTTATCTACTTCGGTGAAGTCCTTAGTGATTTTGGCGTGGGTGCGAAGCTCGTCCAGCTCCGCCGCTAGGCTGGCCAAAACTGGGTCACTGGAAACACCTGCTCCCGACGGACTAAGGAGAAACTCATCCTTCCATTTCTTTCTCGATTGATCGGAAAGGAAGCCAAGCCAGCGTGCATTGTCCAGAAGCGCTTGAGGGTTTCGAGACGCAATAGCCGCAAGATTCATCAAAGCCAGGTGCGTGTTCAGGTCACTCGACAAAGCTTCAACTATCCTCGAGTCAGGTACAAAGTCCTCGAAAGGCGTTGGCTCCAGACCAACAGTGAGTCGATGCCAGTCGTCGAGTACATGATATGCATGTTCGGCTTTGGATTTGGTCCAGTCCATCGGCTTGCGATAATGGGTCTGCAGGAAGACAAACCGGATCACCTCACCCGGAACGCCCTGTTCCAACAAGTCATGCACAGTGAAGAAGTTGCCCAGCGATTTGGACATCTTCTTGCCTTCAACCTGCAACATCTCATTGTGCAACCAGTACCGCGCGAACTCACCGTGCGGATGGGCGCATTTGCTCTGCGCGATCTCATTTTCATGATGCGGGAACATCAGGTCGTTTCCGCCACCGTGAATATCAAAGCTCTCACCCAAAAGCTCATAGCTCATGGCCGAGCATTCGATGTGCCAGCCCGGACGACCACGGCCCCAAGGCGAGTCCCACCCCGGCAACTCATCGGTCGAGGGCTTCCACAGCACGAAATCCATCGGGTTCCGCTTGTATGGCGCAACCTCAACCCTGGCACCGGCGATCATGTCATCGACAGACCGCCCGGACAAAGCGCCGTATTTCTCTTTCCAGCTGTCCACGGCGAACAGAACATGCCCCTCGGCTGCGTAGGCGTGGCCATTTTCGATCAGGTCCTCAATCATCGCGATCATCTGCGCAACGTATTGCGTCGCGCGCGGCATAGCTTCTTCATGGCGCTCATCCCGAATTGAGGGCTTCAGCGCCCCCAACTCGCCCATGTCATGCAGATACCAGCCGATGGTTTCATCCGACCGTTCCTGCACCAACTGCTCCAGCGTGCCCTCAGCGCCCGCTTTCTGACGCGCCAGCGCGGTCGCGTTGATCTTGTCATCCACGTCGGTGAAATTGCGTATATAGGTCACGTGATCCGCGCCGTAGACATGGCGCAGCAACCGATACAGCACGTCAAACACCACCACGGGCCGCGCGTTGCCCAAATGGGCGCGATCATAAACCGTGGGTCCGCAGACATACATCCGCACGTCATCGGCACTGATCGGAACGAAATCCTCTTTCGTCCGTGTCCGTGTGTTGTGCAGTTTGATCGTCGTCATCGGTCGGCTCCTAAAGACAGCAAATGCTTGCGCTTGGCGCGGGCTTAGCAACTTGTCTCAGGGATGAAAACGAAAGAAACCGGCCCGCTTGATAAATCAGCAGGTAATGCAGCAGATAATGATGCAGGTCATACGGTTCATGTCCTTCCCCTAGCATGGACAACGCGTTCAGCCAAGTCTTGAGTTCAATCTCAAGGTGGCGCACCCTTTCGGCCATGAGCCGAGTATTTGTCAATTCCATCTGCCGCACGTTTCCAGGCGCTGACCTTTCCGACCCTTGGGGCGGAGGCCATGATGCCTGGAAGGTTGGCGGCAAGATGTTTGCCTGCATCGGCACCGCCAACGATGGCGTGTCCGTCAAAACGCCTGATATCGAGACAGCTCAGATGCTGATCGAAGCAGGCGTCGGTACCAAAGCCCCCTATTTTCATCGCAGCTGGATCCGGCTGCCGTTTGACTGTGACGAGGATGAACTGCGTCGTCGGTTGGCCACATCTTACGATCTGGTGCGGTCTACCCTGACGAAAAAAGTGCAGTCCACTTTGACCCCACGAAGCTGATTGACATTTTCCAATGCCTCTGGCCCATTCTGCGCTGAAGACAAGATCGGAGCGTGCCATGAAACTGTCGCAGCGTATCACTCATCTGACCGGAGGTGGCAGTGATGGGTGGGATGTATTTTACCGCGCGCGCCGGATGATCAGCGAAGGGCACGTCATTACTGAACTCACCATTGGTGAGCATGACATTCGCACGCACCCGACCATTCTGGATGCCATGGATCTATCGGCACGTCAGGGAAACACCGGCTACGCTGTGGTGCCCGGGTCTGATTTGCTGCGCGATACTGTTGCCGCGCGCATTCAGAGCCGCACTGGTCAGAAGACAAGCCGAAACAACGTGTTGATCACCCCGGGCGGCCAATCTGCCCTTTTTGCTGCCCACGTGGCGGTGTGCGATCCCGGTGATGTCGGTCTGTATCTCGATCCGTATTACGCGACATACCCCGGCACGATCCGGGGCGCCGGTGCGACAGCCCGGGCCATCCTGACCACCGCCGAGGATGCATTCCAGCCGCGCGCGCAGCAGATCGATGCGGCGGCAGATGGTGCGGTTTCGCTATTGATCAACAGCCCGAACAACCCCACTGGCGTCGTATATTCGCGCGAGACACTGAACGGTATTGCAGGTGTCTGCCGTGACCGCGACCTGTGGCTGTTCTCAGATGAAGTCTACGACACGCAGGTCTGGGAAGGTGAGCATATCTCTCCACGTACCCTGCCCGGAATGGCCGAGCGTACCTTGGTCGTTGGTTCGATGTCCAAGTCACACGCGATGACCGGGTCCCGATGCGGTTGGGTGGTCGGGCCTGAAGAGGTGATCACCCATCTCATCAATCTGGCAACGCACACAACTTACGGCGTGCCCGGGTTCATTCAGGACGCCGCCAGTTTTGCCTTGAGCGCGGGTCATGATCTTGAAGAGGAAATCGCTGCCCCGTTCCGGCGTCGTCGCGCATTGGCGGTCGACATTATGGCTCAACAAAACATCGTCGGCCTGGTGCCCGCGCAGGGTGCGATGTACCTGATGCTGGACATTCGGGCCACCGGGATGAGCGGCAAGGACTTTGCCAACGCGCTGCTGGACACTCACGCAATTGCTGTCATGCCGGGTGAAAGTTTTGGCGACGCGGCGGCAGGTCACGTGCGCGTTGCGATGACAATTGATGACGACCGCTTTGCTGCAGCACTGAGAACGATTTGCAATTTCGCCGCCGTTCTGGCGGAAAGTCACGCGGCAGAATAGACGGCCTCAAAATCGGAAGGTTGTACGCAGGTTGAACACGTTGGCGTCAATATCGCCCTGACTTCGTGTGACGTCGTTAAAATCCTGACGCAAGGCCTCACCGCTGATGACGAAACTGTCGCCGATGGGATAGGCAATTCCGATGCCGTACACTGCGGCGGTGTCATTTTCCGGTGACGCATCCAATCGGGCCGCGCCCACGACGACATAACCCAAGGCCGGTCCGAAATCATAACCCCCGCGCAACTTAAGGCGGGTCAGACTGTCCACGCTGCCTTCACCCTGCCCCAAATCCAGAGAAAGCCGGTTGTATTCCAGCTCACCGCCAAGAACAAAATTACCGAAGTCATGGTCATAACCGACAAGCGGGCCAAAAGTCGTGTCGTTTCCGCCAGAGCTATTTGGGCCATCTACATCCGCATAGCCAAAGCTGAAGCCCGCATACGCCCCCGTCCAATCCTCTGCATATACCGGTGCAATGCCGATTGTCAGGCAAGTGGTCATGAGGGCCATCAGGGCTTTCATCAACCTCTCCAAAATTCCTTGCAGCGCGCCCGACAGATAACGGGCTTCATCAAATAAAACTTGGCCTGCAATCGTTAAAAATCCATTGAGATCACGGACCACTCTTAAATAAGTGATAGAAGCTTAACAGAATTTCCCGCATTCGGGAAAAAACTTTACCCCACGGCAAGAACGTGGTGCCGACAGGGCACAACACTTCGTTTTTGGCCCCTCAGGTCGCAAACAGGACAGATTGTGCGCCCTCGTATTGAGAGAGTTTACATCACCAATTGAGGACCCGCATGCAAAGTGACGTTTGGAAGATTCGCCTGATCAGCCGTACCATTGGTGCGGATCGCGGGCGTGCCGCACGGGGGCGACCGGTTGTGGTCCAAGTACACTCACCCTGAACGTACTATTTCGACCGGACCTTAAATTATGAACGAACAAACCCGAAATTCATCGCGCAGCGGCGGTCGTGCCGCGCGCCGTGCAGCCCGTGCCACAGCGCTGCCCGAACATCTGCGCCCGATCCGCCCCGGCATGGAGGGTGGCATGCTGAAAGTGCTAACCCCGGCGCAGATCGAGCGTATTCACCAGGCCGCGCTGACCGCGCTGGAAACCATTGGTCTGGCGGACGCCCCACAAAGCGGGATCGACTATCTTGTCGGCGCTGGCTGTATCTTGGGTGACGATGGGCGTATCCGCTTCCCCCGCGCCTTGGTCGAAGACACGATCGCCAAGGCCAATCGCTCGGTCACCTTGCATTCAAGGGATGGCAACTCCGATCTGGAACTGTCGGGCAACCGCGTCCACTTTGGTACTGCCGGCGCGGCTGTCAGCATGGTTGATGTTCACGGGCAGGAATACCGGGATTCGACCCTTCAAGACCTGCACGACGCGTCCCGAATTTGTGAACAACTTGAAAACATTCACTTTGTTCAGCGCCCAATGGTGTGCCGCGACATCGCCGACAACCTCGAGATGGATTTGAACACGGTCTACGCCACCACGTCCGGAACGTTCAAACATATCGGCACGTCCTTCACCGAACCTAGCCACGTGGCCCCTGCGATTGAGATGCTGCACATGATCGCTGGTGGAGAGGATAAGTGGCGTGAACGGCCCTTTATGTCGAACTCGAACTGCTTTGTTGTTCCGCCGATGAAATTCGCAACCGAAAGCTGCGAAGTCATGGAGGAATGCATCAAAGCGGGTATGCCCGTTCTGCTGCTATCGGCCGGAATGGCCGGCGCTACCGCGCCTTCGACAATCGCCGGTGCTATTGCGCAGGCCACCGCCGAATGCCTGGCCGGGTTGGTTTATGTAAACGCCGTAAGTCCTGGTGCACCCGCGATTTTTGGCACCTGGCCTTTTGGCCTTGATCTGCGCACAGGTGCGATGTCCATCGGGTCTGGCGAACAAGCACTCCTGACAGCGGGCTGCGCCCAAATGCACCACTTCTACGACCTGCCGGGCGGCGCGGCCGCCGGTGCATCGGATGCGAAACTGCCCGACATGCAAGCCGGGTGGGAGCAGATGTGCTCGAATGTCATGGCCGGGCTTTCGGGTTTGAACATGGTGTATGAGTCCGCAGGCATGCATGCCTCGCTGCTGGGATTCTGCCATGAAAGTCTGATCCTCAGCGATGACCTTATCGGGCAAGCGCAACGCTGTGTACGCGGCATCGAAGTGACGGACGAAACGCTGGCACTGGATCAGATGGCCGAAGTCTGTATCGGCGGACCGGGTCACTATCTGGGAACCGATGCAACGCTGAGCCGCATGCAGGCGGACTATGTCTACCCGACTTTTGGCGACCGGTCGTCCCCGAAAGAATGGGTTGAAATTGGCAAGCCCGATTTGATCGAAAAGGCGGTGAAGCGGAAGGAAGAGATTCTCTCGACGCCGTCTCCGGCCAGATTCGATCCGCTTTTGGATGCCGAGTTGCGCGGCAGGTTTAACATTTACTTGCCGGCGTAACCCATTGAAATATGGCGGCCCGTGGGGGTACGGGCCGCCGATGCCTTCGCGGGATTAGCCGTTGCTGGGCGGTAGCAACCCTGCTTCCTGCGCGATGGCAATTTCATCTGCGTCCAGCGACCCGTCGCCATTGGCGTCCATCGCCGAGAAACCATCGGCGTCAACCTCGGGCAGAACGGCCTGAACCTCTTCTATGGTCAGAACTCCGTCGCCGTTGGTGTCTGCTGATGACTGCGCAGCAGTCATCGCCGGCAGGCCCAATACGAATGCGGAAATGATTGCCAGGTTTTGCGGTTTCATTGTGATGCCTCCTAAGTGGTATTGTGTGTATTTTCGTCCGGACAGGCACCACAGACACCAAACCGATGAACGCCGTCACCCCAACCCGGCAACACGCCCTGTTTCGCGCCATTCTCCGCGTGTTTGTCCGAGTCGCGTCTGCAATCAACCGCTGGGCGAAACGTACAATCCACGTTTCGGCGGTTCTTGCCCGATGCGCCTGTGCCGTTCCGGCAAGGCCCTGCCTAAATCACCGACTCGGGGGGCAAAAAGAAAGGGGGCCGAAGCCCCCTGTCAGTTTCGCCATCCAGGCTCCATTCGTTGACCGCCCGGTGTTTTGTTTGCCTGCGGCCTGGACGTCGCATGGGACGAGCGCACCCGTCCCGTGAGAGAGTGGGAAAGAGCAAATATTCCGCCCCACCCTGTTCCCGGTCGACACGGGCATGTCGACCGAGTGGACCAAGGCGTATTTGGTAAGTCTCAACGCCTTGTTCCGTGTTCGTCGGGATCGGACATCCGAGGGGAAACCCTGATCCCTACACCCCGCCTGACGGGGCGTTTTCCTTAGCTACACCCGCTGGTCGCCCCGCAGGTGTTGCACTTCATGCAGGTGCCATTGCGCACCAGTGTGTAATTTCCGCATTCGCCGCAAGGATCGCCCTCGTACCCCTGCATCTTGGCCTTGGTCCGTGCGTCCATGCCCGTGGCAACGGCAGTTTCCGCAACCGGAGCTTCAAATTGCGCAGCTGGTTCTGCCATGCCGTTCACTTCCGGTTGGCCGCCGTTGAACACCACCAGATCCTGCGGCAGACGTTTGCGCAGATAACCGGTCGAGCTGATTTGTTTCAACACTTCCAAGGACTTGGACGCGGCGCTGTCGCTGATCTCTGATACGTTGGACAGACCATCTTCCTCGCCGCGGCCCAGATCGTCAAAGGTTGCACCTTCGGGTTTCACATGGGCCAGATCGGTGCGGTCCAGATAGGACACGGCCAATTCGCGGAAGATGTAATCCAGGATCGACGTCGCATTCTTGATCGAGTCGTTGCCCTGCACCATCCCCGCCGGCTCGAACTTGGTGAAGGTAAAGGCGTCGACGAACTCTTCCAGCGGCACGCCGTATTGCAGGCCAACCGACACTGCGATGGCAAAGTTGTTCATCATCGCCCGGAAGCCAGCGCCTTCCTTGTGCATGTCGATGAAGATTTCGCCCAGCTTGCCGTCTTCGAACTCACCCGTCCGCAGATAGACCTTGTGGCCGCCCACGATCGCTTTCTGGGTATAGCCCTTGCGGCGATGCGGCAGTTTCTCACGATGGCTGCGGATGATTTCCTTGACGACGACCTTCTCGATGACCTTTTCGGCGAGAACGACGGCTTTTTCATGGGCCGTGCCGCTCTCCAGCACCTCTGCCGCCTCGTCGTCATCCTCGACCAGCGCTGCCGCCAGAGGCTGCGACAGTTTCGAGCCGTCACGGTATAGCGCATTGGCCTTCACACCGAGCGACCAGCTGAGCTCATAAGCCTTCTGGCAATCCTCGATGGTTGCGTCATTCGGCATGTTGATCGTTTTACTGATCGCACCTGAGATGAAGCTTTGCGCCGCTGCCATCATGGTGATGTGGCTATCAACCCCAAGAAAACGCTTACCTTTCTTGCCGCACGGGTTGGCGCAGTCGAAGATCGAGTAGTGCTCTTCCTTCAGGTGCGGTGCGCCTTCCAGCGTCATGGTTCCGCATACATGGTCGTTGGCCGCGTCGATATCCGCCTTGGTAAAGCCCAGATGGCGCAGCAGATCAAAGGTTGGGTCATTCAGCTTGGTGGCCGGGATGCCCAGAACGCCGGTGCAGAAATCCTCGCCCAGTGTCCACTGGTTGAAGACGAACCGGATATCAAAAGCGCTTTCCAGCGCAGCATCCACCTTGGCCAATTCATTGGGGCCAAAGCCGTGACCGGTCAGCGACGTGTGGTTGATCCCCGGCGCGTTACCGATGGTGCCGTGACCAACCGCGTAACCCACGATCTCTTCGATCTGGGACGAGGAATAGCCCTGCTTTTCCAGCGCCGACGGCACCGAGCGGTTGATGATCTTGAAGTAACCGCCACCCGCGAGCTTTTTGAACTTCACTAGGGCAAAGTCCGGCTCGATCCCGGTCGTGTCGCAATCCATCACCAGACCAATTGTGCCGGTGGGCGCGATCACCGTGGCTTGCGCGTTACGATAGCCGTTCTTTTCGCCAAGGCTCAGCGCCTCGTCCCAAGCCGACATCGCCAGATCGACCAGACGCTTGTCCGGGCAGTTGCCATGGTCCAGAGGCACCGGCTTCACGGCCAGTTTCTCATACCCATCGGTCACACCCTGCGAGGCACGGCGGTGGTTGCGGATGACGCGCAGCATGTTGTCTGCGTTGCGCTCATAGCCTTTAAAGGGTCCAAGCTCTCCGGCAATCTCGGCCGAGGTGGCATAGGCCACGCCGGTCATGATCGCGGTCAGTGCGCCACAGATCGCCCGACCCTCATCCGAGTCGTAGCTGTAGCCCATGTTCATCAGCAGACCGCCGATGTTGGCATAGCCCAGACCCAAGGTGCGGAAATCATAGGACAGTTGCGCGATTTCCTTGGATGGGAACTGCGCCATCGTGACCGAGATTTCCAGCGTCAGGGTCCACAGGCGCGAAGCGTGCATGTAGTCCGCCGCCTGGAATTCACCATCCTTGAGGAAGGTCAGAAGGTTCATCGACGCCAGATTACAAGCCGTGTCATCGAGGAACATGTATTCCGAGCAAGGGTTCGAGCCGCGGATGGCTCCGTCTTCGGGGCAAGTGTGCCATTCGTTGACGGTGTCATGAAACTGGATACCCGGATCAGCACAGGCCCATGCCGCATGGCCGACTTTCTCCCACAGATCACGCGCCTTGACGGTCTTGGAAACCTTACCATCCGTCCGGTTGATCAGTTCCCAATCCGCATCTTTTTCAACTGCGGTCAGGAATGCGTTGGTCACACGGATCGAGTTGTTCGAGTTCTGGCCCGAGACCGAGCTGTAGGCTTCCGAATCCCAATCCGTATCGTAGATCGGGAACTCGATGCTATCGTGGCCCTGCTTTGCATAATCAAGCACGCGCTTGATATAAGTCTCGGGGATCGCAACCTTTTTGGCCTCGCGAACCGCTTTCTTCAAGCTGTCATTCTTGTTGGGATCATACGCATCGTCCTGCGCACCATCCCATGAGCGGATGGCCTCGAAAATGCCGTTCAGCATCTTCTCGTGCATCTTCGATCCGGCAACGATCGAGGCCACCTTCTGCTCTTCGATCACCTTCCATTCGATGAATTTCTCGATGTCAGGGTGATCGGCATCGACGATTACCATCTTTGCTGCTCGACGGGTTGTCCCGCCTGATTTGATCGCGCCAGCGGCGCGGTCGCCGATCTTGAGAAAGCCCATAAGGCCAGAAGACTTGCCGCCACCTGACAGTGCTTCGCCTTCTGCGCGCAAGTGGCTGAAATTGGTCCCGGTCCCCGAGCCGTATTTGAACAGGCGCGCCTCGCGCACCCATAGATCCATGATGCCGCCTTCGTTCACCAGATCATCATCAACGGACTGGATGAAGCATGCGTGCGGCTGCGGATGTTCGTAAGCGGATTTCGACTTGGTCAGCTTGCCGGTTTTGTAGTCGACATAGTGGTGACCCTGCGCAGGACCGTCGATTCCGTAAGCCCAGTGCAGACCGGTGTTGAACCACTGCGGGCTGTTCGGCGCGGCGCGCTGTGTCGCCAGCATATAACGCATCTCGTCAAAGTAAGCGCGCGCATCTTCCTCGGTCGAGAAATAGCCACCTTTCCAGCCCCAATAAGCCCAGGCTCCTGCAAGGCGGTCAAAAACCTGCTTCGAAGACGTCTCGCCATCAAATTCTGCGCCATCGGCGGGGACCGAACGCCACAGGAATTCGGGGACGTCTTTTTCCTTAACTTTCTTCAGCTTGGACGGGACGCCTGCTTTGCGGAAATACTTTTGCGCAATGACGTCGCTGGCAACCTGGCTCCAGCGCGTGGGCACTTCGATGTTGTCCAGGCGAAAAACGATGGTGCCATCGGGGTTTCGAATCTCAGACGTCGCTGAGACAAAGTCCAGTTCCGCATAAGCGTCCTGCCCCGGTTTCGTAAATTTCCTGTCAATCTTCATGTCCGCACGCCCTAGATTCAATCAACTTGTCTTTCAGCGTCAGGTCCTCAGACGCGGACCGATCGCCATGCCGTATAAAATGGGGCGCAATTGACCAGCCGCTGCATTCCGCAGCGCAAAACCGATCAAACGGTTGCACGTTACTATGATGTGCTTTCCGACCCTCGCCCTGTGCCTTATACTGGTTTTGGTACCAGATTTTGTGGCATCCCTTCCGGCCCATACAACTTGACGTATCGACCCATAGATCGTCAACGCCATTTTTAAGTCATTTTTGATATCTTTTGTGTTGACCCATTTCTGACAACTTGCTTCGGGACACCCTGTTCTGATTCCTCCACAGGTTCATCCACCACGTGCGCACGTCGATTCCCAAAACCTGCGGGTAAATTAACTGTGTTTCCCGGCACAGTTATCGGAATTTGATAATCTAACGCTAAGGTGTCTACGTTGGCGTAGAATCACGAAGCGGTCATTTTGAACCGCGGCGCTGGGTAAACCGCCGGGCGCGATCACTCAAAGGGGAGCGGACAGATGTCGTTGTTACGTTTAATTCCGATTCTGGCCCTGATCGTGGCCTGCACACCACAAGATGTGCCCCCACCGGCGCGCAGCGCTCAATTTGACAGCTACCCCAAAAAACTGTTCGACACGTTCGAGATCAGTTGCGACGGCCCGGGCGAGCGCTTTGAAAAAACCGGGAATCGGGTATTTGAATGCACCGAGTTTCTGCCCCCAGACACAACCGCGTTTCTGATTCTCAACTATGACGGATACCCTCAGGACCTGCCCAAAAGCGTGATGCGGCTGACAACGACCAAGAACAACTCGGGCTACCGTGTCGATGCCGAGCTGTATTTCAACGTCCCACGCAAAAGCGGCCCGTCGGTCAAAGTACCAGTGGAAAGCGAAACGCTGGATAAGGCGCTTGGCGCGCTTTACCAAGCGTTGGGTGGATCGCCAACATAAGTGGAAGAAGTGGTCGGGGCGGCAGGATTCGAACCTACGACCCCCTGTACCCAAAACAGGTGCGCTACCAGACTGCGCCACGCCCCGAACCGTGCGCCTTCCTAACCATGCCAATCTGATTTGAAAAGCCCTAACAGGACCAAATTGCAGGACCTTGCGAAAAAATTTCGTGCCGCATGACGGTTCCGGGCTTAATTGAGTAGCGCGCGGCGAGTCCCGCGTTGATTTCGAGAACCGCAAAGACGGAATCGCCACCTTCGATTGGTGTCAGATCACCGGGAATCGCACCTTGATGAACATGCGTCACGGTCCCAGCCCTATCGATGAAAATGATGTCCAAGGGAATCAGTGTGTTCTTCATCCAGAACACCACCGGTTGCGGCGGGTCAAAAACGAACAGCATGCCCGAACGGTTTGGCAGCGACTCGCGGAACATCAGTCCACGCGACCGATCCTGCGGGCTAATCGCCAATTCGATATTGAATCGGATCTGCGCCGAGTCGTTCTTGATGTCGATCTGATCAGGCTTGCACGCAGCCCAGGTCATTCCGGACCAAAGCAACAAAATCGCTAATAGACCCGGAAGAAACTTAGGCATGAATCACTCAGTCGTCCAAAGCAGCTTCCCAGGCCAATACCTGAGCCGCCATACGTCCACGCTTGCCACTAATGACACGCATCGCGAGGGCCTCGCCCGGCTGCAGATCCGACAGGCCAGAGCGGCGCAGCACTTCGATATGCAGGAACACGTCTTCACCGCAGCCAAAAACATTGGCAAACCCAAAGCCTTTGCCTTTGTCGAACCATTTGACTCGCGCGGCCTCTAGCGGGGCAGCGGCGATCTCAACAGGATCAAGCTCGGCAAAATCAGCCAGCATCATCGTGTCCGTCCGGGCGGGCGGATCGACACTGATGACCTCAACCGCTTGAACACCACGGTCCGTGCGATGGGTCATGATTTCTATGCCCGCACCATCCGCGACCGAACTTTGGCCGAAATTGCGCAACACATTGACGTGCAACAAAATATCCGGACCGCCCTCATCAGACACAACAAATCCGAATCCCTTTGCAGGGTCGAACCATTTCACGTGTCCACGGACGCGGTACATGTTGTTCAGATCTTCTGGCACGGCGTTCCCATCGCGAAAATTGTCATTTCGTTAAGGGTCCGATGTGTATGGGAATGGCGCGCAAATTCAAGCTGAAAAAACCTTTTGTTTTCGGCCTCTTGCATTTCACGATACGCGAACGTCATGGATTCAACCTCTGTATCTGCCAGTCGGAACCCACTTGATCCCGCTGCCATCGGAACCTGTCGTGCAACCGAAAGGCCCCATCGGCCCAGAATTCGATTTCGGTTGGCACCAGCCGATAGCCGCCCCAGAACGGCGGGCGTGGCGGGTTCGGGCCCAACTTGGCTGTTACCTTGGCCACCTCGGCCATCAGAACCGAGCGACTGCTGAGAGGCTGAGACTGCTTGGACGCCCAGGCCCCCAATCGGCTTTTTAGCGAGCGGGACGCATAATACTCATCTGCCTGCGGCCCGCTTTCTCTGGTTATTGTACCACGAACTCGGATTTGCCGCCGCAGAGATTTCCAATGCATCACAAAAGCAGCTTTTCCGGCGCTGTCCAACTCGGCCGCCTTGGCACTTTCGTAGTTGGTGTAGAACACAAAAGCCGCCGGTTCGATCTCTTTCAGAAGAACCATGCGCACATTCGGCATGCCGTCCGAATCGACGGTCGCCAAAGCGATCGCATCCGGATCGTTCGGTTCATTCTCTTTGGCCTCAGCCAGCCACCGCCCCGCTATTTCAAACGGATCGGTGCCGGCAAATATGCCGCTACGTTCGCTCATTCCCATCCCCTGGAAACTAATAAAGTCCACCCTAGGGCGAGAACCCGCCACGGGCAAGAGCGCGCGGCCTTGATGCAGCGCACCCAATGGCATAAACCATCCCAACATAACGCGAAGACAGGCGGAGAACCAAACATGTCAAATCAGTTGATGGCCGGCAAACGCGGCCTCATCATGGGACTGGCCAATGATAAATCAATCGCATGGGGAATAGCCCGTGCTTTGTCCGAATCCGGAGCGGAGCTGGCTTTTTCATATCAAGGCGACGCACTTAAGAAACGCGTTGATCCACTGGCGGCACAGCTTGGCAGCGAAATTGTTCTGCCCTGCGACGTCAGTGACGAAGAATCGATTGATGCGCTGTTCACATCTCTGGAAGAGAAATGGGGCAAGCTGGACTTTGTTGTTCACGCCATCGGTTTTTCGGACAAGAACGAACTTCGGGGCCGCTACGTCGACACGTCGCGTGCGAACTTCAAACTGACCATGGACGTGTCGGTCTATTCCTTCACCGCTGTGATGCAACGGGCCGAAAAGATGATGTCCGAAGGCGGCAGCGCAGTCACCCTGACCTATTACGGTGCTGAGCAGGTGATGCCGCATTATAACGTGATGGGTGTCGCCAAAGCTGCACTTGAGGCGTCGGTCAAATATCTGGCCGAGGATCTGGGCAAGGACGGTATCCGCGTGAACTCGATCTCGGCCGGTCCGATCAAGACGCTGGCCGCCAGCGGCATCGGCGACTTCCGCTATATTATGAAATGGAACGAGTATAACTCGCCCCTGCGTCGCAACGTGACCATCGACGATGTCGGCAAATCTGCTCTGTATCTGCTGTCTGACCTCAGCAGCGGTGTAACAGGAGAAAACCTGCACGTGGATTCGGGTTATCACATTGTCGGCATGAAAGCCGTCGACGCACCTGACGTCGAAAAGGGTTAATGACATGAGCGCCAAGGATCGCCTGCCCCACGAAAAAGGGTTTCACATCAGCTGGGATCAGATTCACCGTGATTCCCGCGCCTTGGCCTGGCGTTTGGACGGGCAAGGCCCGGACGACGGCGCATGGCGCGCAGTTGTGGCCATCACCCGTGGTGGTATGGCACCTGCGATGATCGTCAGCCGCGAGCTGGACATTCGCACCGTCGACACAGTCAGCGTGCGCTCGTACCACCATCAGGACCAAGGCGAAGCTGAGGTTCTCAAAGCCCCCGATGCCCAGCTTATGGGCGACGGCGAAGGTATTCTGATCATCGACGATCTGGTCGACAGCGGCAAAACGCTGGAGCTGGTGCGCGCAATGTACCCCAAAGCGCATTTCGCGACAGTTTACGCCAAACCCAAGGGGCGCCCGATGGTGGACACGTTCATCACCGAGGTCAGCCAGGACACCTGGATCTTTTTCCCTTGGGATATGGCCCTGCAATATGTCGAGCCCTACCGCGGGACCGACTAAAAGAACCCTCTCAACCCACAAAGAGTGAGGCAAAGCCTTACAAAGGACAGGCCCGTCATGACCCAGTCCCGTACCACCGCGACATTTGCCCCTCCGGTCATGGAGGCGCGGCGCTGGTTGGAGGGGGTGGCGTTTCCTGATGACCGTCCGCTGATCAACGTCAGCCAGGCGGCCCCGGTCGATCCACCGCCCTTGGCGTTGCGCGAAGCGATTGCCAGCTTTGCCGTGACCGAAGACAGCGCCCATCTTTATGGACCGGTTCTGGGCAATCCGGACTTGCGATCCGAACTCGCTCGCCAGATCGGGGCGCATTATAAAGGACAAGTGACCAGCGATCAGGTGGCGATCACCTCGGGGTGCAACCAAGCCTTTGCCGCTGCGATCACAGCGATCACCGATCAGGGTGACGAGGTCATCGTTCCGACGCCCTGGTACTTTAATCACAAGATGTGGCTGGACATGGCGGGCGTCCGAACCGTGGACCTGCCAACCGATGACGCTCTGCTGCCCGATCCGGACGCAGCCCGTGCTCTGATCACCGACAAAACCCGCGCCATCGTTCTTGTGACCCCGAACAATCCCGGCGGAGTGGAATACCCTGCCCCTCTGGTGCGCGCATTCTTTGATATTGCGCGGGAGGTCGGCATCCGGCTGATCGTGGACGAAACATATCGGGATTTCGACAGCCGCAGCGGCCCACCGCATGATCTGTTCGCCCAGCCTGACTGGGATCAAACCCTGATCCACCTCTATTCCTTTTCAAAAGCATACAGGCTGACCGGCCACCGTGTCGGCGCGATTGCGACCGGCACTGACCTGCTATCCGAGATTGAAAAGTTTTTGGACACGGTCGCTATCTGCCCAAGCCAGATCGGCCAGCACGCAGCCCTTTGGGGAATGCAGAACCTGTCGCAATGGCTGGCAGGTGAACGGGATGAGATCCTCGACCGCCGCGCCGCAATTGCCGAGCTTTTGCCAAGCTTGACCAACAAGGGTTGGCGGTTGTTGGGTCTGGGCGCCTATTTCGCATATTTCGAACACCCGTTCGATATCCCATCCGACGAACTGGCCCAACGACTGGTCCCCGAGGCCGTCATCCTGCTGCTGCCCGGCACAATGTTCATGCCCGAAAATGATGCGGCCGGAAAACGTCAGGTTCGTATCGCATTTGCCAATCTGGACCGCGACGGTTTGGGGCAATTGTTCGAACGTCTGCAGGCTCTGTCCTTCTGAGCTTGCCCCCCGACGGTGCGCGTCGTATTCAGGGCCGCAACCGACAGGGCAGTTACCTGCCGACAAAAGCACGAAGAGGGCACAATGGCCGCAGGCGTAAAAAAGTTATCAAAGACCTTTGTCTGGATTCTCATGGGCCTTTTGATGCTCGGACTTGCAGGGTTTGGCGCAACCAGCCTCTCTGGCACCGTGCGTTCGGTGGCCCAGGTCGGGAATGAGGATATCTCGGTTGATGACTATGTCCGCGAGCTGCAGCGCGAAATTCGCGCGGTTGAACAACAGACAGGCCAGCCTTTGCAAATGTCGCAGGCCATTGAGTTTGGTCTGGATCGTCTTGCCTTGTCGCGCCTGACGGCTTTAGCAGCGCTGGACAATGAGGTCGGTATGCTGGGCATCTCGATCGGCGATGAGAACCTGCAGGAAGAAATTGTTGCGATTCCGGCTTTTCAGGGCGTCAACGGCACATTTGACCGCGACGCGTATCAGTTCCAACTGGAACAGGTCGGCATGTCAGACACCGAGTTCGAATCGGACCTGCGCAAGGAAACATCCCGCACAATCGTGCAGAGTGCCGTGGTTAGCGGTGTGAAGATGCCCGAAACCCTCACGCAGGTGTTGACCGACTACGTTGGTGCCCGCCGCAGCTTTACCGTCGCAACTTTGGCGCCTGACGCCCTGCCCGCACCTGTTGCCGCCCCGACCGACGAGCAGGTCCAAACGTTTTATGATGAGAACACCGAGCTGTTCGCCCTGCCGCGCACCAAAAAGCTGACGTATGCGATCCTGTCACCCGAAATGCTGCTCGACGACGTGGAAGTCGACGAGGATTCGGTAAAGCGTTTGTACGAACAGCGCGCAGCTGAATTCCAACAGCCCGAGCGTCGCCTAGTTGAACGCCTGACCTTTCCGGATCAAGAAGCAGCACAAACTGCCATGGCTCAGCTAGAGGTCGGCGGTGCAACCTTCGAACAACTGGTTCGGGATCGCCAACTTGAGCTCAGCGATATCGACCTTGGCGACGTCACCCGCGAGGATCTGGGCGAAGCAGCCGATGGTGTCTTTGCTGCCGATCTGGACGCTGTTATCGGCCCGCTGCCTTCCACCTTCGGACCGGCGCTGTTCCGCATCAATGGCTCGCTTGCCGAAAACAACACGTCGTTTGAAGATGCCGCCCCTGCCCTGCGCGAGGAATTGGCAGCCGATCGTGCCCGCCGCCAGATTGAGGCGCAGGCCGAGGATATCAATGACCTGCTGGCCGGTGGCGCGACTTTGGAAGAACTGGCGTCCGAGACCGAAATGGAGTTGGGCCAAATCGACTGGAGCGCGCAAACCGGTGAAGGCGTCGCCGCCTATGACGGGTTCCGCAGCGCAGCCGAAGCCGTGCAGGATGGCGACTTTCCCGAGGTCGCGTTTCTTGAAGATGGCTCGATCTTTGCCCTGCGTCTGAATGAGGTTCTTGAACCCCGGCCGGAACCGATTGATTCTGCGCGTGACCGCGTTGTTGCCGCCTGGACCCAGGCCGAAACCAACAAGGCGTTGGAAGAACAGGCAAATGCTGTTCTGGAGCAGGTGCAGACCGATGGTGAGTTTACGGCTACCGGATTGCCGTTCCGCGTCGAAAACGCCCTGACCCGCACGGCCTTTTTGGAAGATGTACCTGCAGACTTCATGACTCAGGTCTTTGAAATGGAGCAAGGTGACCTGCGCGTCATTCCCGGTGCCGGAACCGCGTTTATCGTGCGTCTGGATGAACAGTTGCCACCTGCCGAAACAGATGAGCTGCGTCAGGTCCAAGCGGCCCTTACCGCGCAGCTGGATCAGGCTTTGGCACAGAACATCTTTGATGCGTTTGTCCGCGATGCACAGGTCCGTGCCCGTCCCGTCGTAGATCAGCAGGCCCTGAATGCTGTTCAGGCGAGCTATTAAAAGAGACTGAATATGGCGCTGACCCCCGACTTTGACAGCTTCGCCCGCGCCTATGAGGCAGGCGAGAATCAGGTTGTCTACACACGCTTAGCCGCTGATCTGGACACGCCGGTTTCCTTGATGCTCAAGCTGACAGGCGCGCAGAAAGACGCGTTCATGTTGGAATCGGTTACCGGTGGTGAGGTTCGTGGCCGCTATTCGATCATCGGGATGAAGCCGGACCTGATCTGGCGGTGCCAAGGCGAGACGTCTGCGCTGAACCGTTCGGCCCGGTTCGACCCTGACGCGTTCTCGCCCGAAACGGGCAACCCGATGGATAACCTGCGGGCGCTGCTGGCGGAAAGTAAGATCGACCTGCCGGACGACCTACCCCAAGCCGCAGCCGGGCTGTTTGGCTATCTCGGCTATGACATGGTGCGGCTGGTGGAATACCTGCCCGATGTGAACCCCGATCCGCTTGGCCTGCCTGATGCCATCATGCTCAGACCCTCGGTCATCGCGGTACTGGACGGCGTCAAGGGCGAGGTCACGGTTGTGTCGCCTGCATGGGTTAGCGAGGGGCAATCGGCCAAGGCTGCTTATGCACAGGCCGCAGAACGTGTCATGGACGCGGTGCGCGATCTGGAACGCGCCATGCCCGCCGAGACGCGCGATCTTGGGGATGCCTCCGAGGTCGCGGCACCGGTGTCGAATTTCACCAAATCCGGCTATTTAGAAGCGGTCGAAAAGGCCAAGGAATACATCCGCGCGGGCGACATCTTTCAGGTTGTTCCGGCACAGCGCTGGACTCAGGACTTTCCGCAACCTCCCTTCGCGCTCTATCGTTCGCTTCGGCGCACGAACCCGTCGCCCTTCATGTTCTATTTCAACTTTGGCGGCTTTCAGGTCGTGGGCGCCAGCCCCGAGATTCTGGTCCGCGTTTTCGGAGATGAGGTCACGATCCGCCCCATCGCCGGCACTCGGCCACGCGGCGCGACCCCCGAAGAGGACAAGGCCAACGAGGTTGATCTGCTGGCCGACAAGAAAGAGTTGGCAGAACATCTGATGCTGCTGGATCTGGGCCGTAACGACACCGGGCGCGTGGCAAAGATCGGCACTGTGCGCCCTACCGAAGAGTTCATCATCGAACGCTACAGCCACGTGATGCACATCGTCTCCAACGTGGTTGGTGAGTTGGCCGAGGACAAAGACGCGCTGGATGCCTTCTTTGCGGGAATGCCTGCGGGCACCGTTTCAGGCGCGCCAAAGGTTCGCGCTATGGAGATCATTGACGAGCTCGAGCCCGAAAAGCGCGGCGTTTATGGCGGTGGTGTGGGGTATTTCAGTGCTGGCGGCGACATGGATATGTGTATCGCTCTGCGTACGGCCATCGTGAAAGACCAGAAGCTCTATATTCAGGCAGGCGGAGGCGTGGTCTATGACAGCGACCCCGAGGCCGAATTCATGGAAACCGTTCACAAATCGAACGCCATTCGGCGTGCGGCTGCAGACGCGGCCCGGTTTACTGGCTCTGGCAACTCTTAAAGAATAGCGGCTGACCTCATGGTCAGCCGTTTTTCATTATCAGCCTTACTGAGCTTCTTGCGTCATGACCGCTGAAATCGGGGCCATGGCCACGCGGCCACCGCGATCTTCCAGTCCCCATAGCAACAGGGCCGAGATCGTGTCCGGGCGCAGCCGTCCCAACATGACGACAGTTCCCTGCTGACCAGCCCGGAACGCCGCCTGATCCAAGAAACGTCGCATGATCGTGGGGTCCTGACGGGCACCGTCGATGTCGCGAAAGATGACCCCGGAAGGAATGCCATTGCGAGCGGCCAGTTTCTGGACGGTGTTCAGGCCATTATCCTGAGTGATAAGCCCGCGCCCGGTATCACCGGCAATTGCGGCCACCTGATCGGCCAATTTGCGATTGCCCTGAATGCCGGTTCCCACGCCTTCCAGAATACCAACGGTTTCCGGCAGAGTGTCCAGCCAGACAGCCATCGAAACCTCAGCATCTTGTGCGCTGGCCGCCTTGGGCAAGTCGGCAAGGGCCAGAACCTCGAAACCCGCTGCGCGATGGCGGGCCATTTTTTCGGCCGCATCGGGATCAGACGGGCTGACGGCAAAGCTCAGTGGGTATGGGAAATCCTTCAACGCCTCGGCTCCAAAGGCCCCTTCATCATCAATCAAAATGATCGACATAAGCGGTTTGGCCTCGGGGTTTTCGAACTTGGCGGCATAGGCATCAATTGGCTTACCGGGCAGAAGTACCGCGGGTTGCTCGTCCGCTGAAACCGGCGCGTCATCGCGTTCAGTCAACGGGACGACTCGTTTGCCAACGATCAGACCGTCGGCATCCGTTTCTTCACCGCCGATCTGTGGGACCGCTGCGATCCGGGGCAGCTTTTTAAGCTGTGGGTCTTCTTCCCCTTCTACGGCAATCGGGTTTTCCTCAAGCGGATCGACCTCGGGCTCCAGGGGTTCGATTGCCGTGGGTTCAGGCTGCGGCTCGGGTTCCGGTTGAACCGCTGCGACCTCGGGCTCGGGCTGAGGTTCTGGTTCGATTTCCGTTTCGGTGACTTCGGGCAACGGCTCTGCGATTTCAGGCTGGGTCTCTGTCACCTCGGGCTGCACCTGTTCCACTTCCGGCTCGGGCAGTATTTCCAGGACTTCGGGCGCGGGCTGCGGCTCAACCTCAGCAATGGTCTCTTCTTGCTTGGGTGCAACCGGCGGCTCGGGCGCGGTTTCCGAAATGATCGGCTCACCTTCGGTGCTGGGCAATGGCTGCAATTGCGCAGGCGACTGCGGCACGACCGGAGCCTCGTTTGATGTGGTTACCTCAACCGTTTCAGGTATTTCGACCCCTTCGACCTGCGTGACGACCTCACTGATCGTCGGCTCAGAGTCTGGCACAGTCTCCACGTCCGCCAGCCCGGCAAGATTGTCCGTTTGATCCTCGGAAGCATCGGATGCCACCGGCGGCGCGGTCACCAGATCGGCATCTGCCACCGTCTCGGCCGCTTCGGTGCTGACCTCGGGGGCCGCAGCCGGTGCCGGCTCGGGGGCCTCGGCGTTTACAACCGGTTTCCGGGTCAAAGGGGTATTCAGGGATAGTACCACACCAAGCAGACCAACAACGACCGCCCCTGCGATCATCCCGCCTAAAAATCCGCCCATCTTAACTGCCTCTCGCCTTCATCCTGCTTCGATCGCCTCAACGCCGTTTACCGCGCCTTTGGCCTGCGATTGCGCCCTGAACAGGATGTCCTCTTGACGCTGCCCCGCAAGCCTGAGCATGTATGTCCCGACATTATACCGTGGCCAAGGGCTGTATCGCCAGTCCGAAATGCCCAAGCCGAGACAAGTGCCCAAATGCTGCTGCTGATCGACAACTACGACTCGTTTACCTACAATCTGGTACACTATTTAGGCGAACTTGGCGCCGAAATGGTCATTCGGCGGAATGACGCCCTGGATGTACAAGAAGCCATGGCGATGAACCCTGCAGGAATTCTCCTCAGCCCTGGCCCGTGCGATCCTGATCAGGCCGGTATTTGCCTTGCGCTGACAGAAGCAGCAGCCGAAACAAAGACACCGCTTCTGGGGGTCTGTCTTGGTCATCAGACGATTGGGCAGGTGTTTGGCGGCAATGTTGTCCGCTGCCACGAGATTGTCCACGGCAAGATGGGTATGATGCACCACACCGGTAAAGGCGTGTTCGCTGGCCTGCCCACCCCGTTTGAGGCGACCCGCTATCATTCGCTTATCGTGGATCGGGACACGTTGCCAGATAGCCTTGAGATCACAGCAGAACTGGAAGACGGCACCATCATGGGCCTGCAACACAAAGAATTGCCCATTCACGGCGTACAGTTCCACCCGGAATCAATCGCCTCTGAGCATGGCCACGCTCTGCTCAAGAATTTCCTGTCCGAGATGAAAGTTCCTGCATGAGCGACGCTCTGAAGCCACTGATCGGAGCCGCTGCCGATCGTCCCTTAACGCGTGCCGAGGCTGAACAAGCTTTTAGCATCCTGTTTGATGGCGAAGCCACGCCCAGCCAGATTGGCGGCCTGCTGATGGCGATGCGCACACGCGGTGAAACGGTAGACGAATATGCAGCTGCTGCCGCCGTGATGCGCGCAAAGTGCAATGCGGTGAAAGCACCGGCGGGTGCGATGGATATCGTTGGGACGGGCGGCGACGGTAAAGGCACTCTGAACATTTCAACCGCCACGGCGTTTGTTGTGGCTGGGGCTGGTGTCACTGTCGCCAAACACGGCAATCGAAACCTCAGTTCCAAGTCAGGTGCCGCGGACGCCTTGGGACAGCTGGGCATCAACGTTATGGTTGGCCCGCAAACCGTTGAAAAGGCTCTGCAAGAAGTCGGCATCGGCTTTATGATGGCACCCATGCACCATCCTGCGATTGCGCATGTCATGCCCAGCCGGCAAGAGCTTGGGACGCGAACGATTTTCAACATTCTTGGCCCGTTGACCAACCCCGCGGGTGTTCGGCGTCAACTGACCGGTGCGTTCAGTCGCGACCTGATCCGCCCAATGGCGGAAACGTTGGGACTGCTGGGCGCTGAACACGCCTGGTTAGTGCACGGATCAGATGGCACAGATGAGTTGACGATCACCGGCGTAAGCTGGGTCGCCGCGCTGGAAGATGGCGTTGTAAAAGAGGTCGAGTTGCATCCTGAAGACGCAGGGCTGCCGGTCCACCCGTTCGAGGATATCATCGGCGGAACGCCCGAGGAAAACGCCGTGGCCTTCCGCGCCTTGTTAGACGGCGCGCCATCGGCCTACCGCGACGCGGTGTTGTTGAATTCCGCCGCGGCCCTTGTGGTTGCTGGCTCTGCTGATGACTTGAAAGACGGCGCTGCCAAGGCGCGGGAAAGCATCGACAGCGGAAAAGCTAAAGACAAAATCGCGGCCCTGGCCCGAATTACGCAGGAGGCCGCATGACCGAGACGGTTCTGGACAAGATCAAAGCCTACAAACTTGAAGAAGTTGCGGCAGACAAAGCGCAGAAGTCGCTGGAAACACTGGAAAGCGAGGCCCGCAACGCGCCCGAGATCCGCGGTTTTGCCGATGCGCTTCGAACAGCGGCGCGTCGGGGTTACGGCCTGATTGCCGAGGTCAAGAAAGCCAGCCCGTCCAAGGGTCTGATCCGCCCGGATTTCGATCCACCCGCTCTGGCCAAAGCCTATGAGGAAGGCGGCGCAGCCTGTTTGTCGGTGCTGACCGACACACCCAGTTTTCAGGGTGCAAAGGAATACCTGACCGAAGCCCGGGCTGCCACCGAGCTTCCGGCGCTGCGCAAGGATTTCATGTACGACCCCTATCAAGTGGTCGAGGCGCGTGCTTTGGGTGCGGATTGCATCCTGATAATTATGGCGTCGGTAGAAGACGCCCAAGCCGCCGAACTGGAACAGACTGCATTCGACTGGGGCATGGATGTCCTGATCGAAGTTCACGACCAGAACGAGTTGGAACGTGCAGCAGAGCTGAAAAGCTCACTGATTGGGATAAACAATCGTAATCTCAAGACCTTCGAGACATCTCTTGATACCACTCGCCACCTGTCGAAGCTTGTGCCAGCGGGCCGGACGATCGTCTGCGAAAGCGGTCTGAGCACGCCTGAAGATTTGGCCGACATCGCACGTTACGGCGCGCGCAGCTTCCTGATCGGTGAAAGCCTGATGCGTCAGGACGACGTGGCAGCAGCCACCCGCCACCTTCTCGCAAGCCCTCTGATCCCCGGAGTCATGTGATGCCCTTGACCCATTTTGATGCTCAGGGACAGGCCCATATGGTCGATGTCTCGGACAAGGAAGTCACCGACCGCGTCGCCGTGGCGGCTGGTCACATCAAAATGGCGCAGGACACCTTTGATCTGATTTCCGAAGGCCGCGCCAAGAAAGGTGATGTTCTGGGCGTGGCACGTCTTGCGGGCATCATGGGCGCAAAGAAAACGCCTGATCTGATCCCTTTGTGTCACCCGCTGCCAGTCACCAAGGTCGCTGTCGAGCTGACGCTGGATCCGGACTTGCCCGGTGTGCAGGTCCAGGCCACAGTCAAAACCTCCGGCCAGACTGGGGTCGAGATGGAGGCGCTGACCGCCGTTTCTACCGCTGCCTTGACGGTCTATGACATGACCAAGGCCGTGGATAAGGCGATGGAAATTGGCGGTATCCGCGTATTGCTAAAAGATGGCGGTAAGTCAGGACGTTACGAAGCAAAATGATCACCGTCGAAGAGGCCCGCGCGCTGTTGTTTGATCTGGTCTCGCCACTGACAAGCGAGACCGTTGCTTTGTCGGACGCGGCGGGTCGTATTCTCGCACAAGATGTCGAGGCCACCCGTGACCAGCCACCATTTGAAGCGTCCTCGATGGACGGCTACGCACTGAAATCGACCGAGGTCGAGCTGCACGCCATGTTCAAGGTCATCGGCGAGTCGGCAGCTGGCAACCGCTACACCGGTCGCGTCGGGCCCGGACAGGCGGTGCGCATATTCACTGGTGCCCCGGTTCCCGAAGGTGCTGATTTCATTGTCATACAGGAAGATACCGAACGTCGCGGCGACCTGATCACTATCTCGGACCTGCCCGGCCCAAAAACGAATATCAGACCTGCGGGCGTCGATTTCAAAGCAGGCACAAAGATCTCGGCCCCACGTCAGTTGCGCGCCGAGGACATCGCGCTGATGGCGGCGATGAATATTGCGACCGTACCAGTGACTCGAAAGCCTGTTATTGCGCTGATCTCCACCGGTGATGAATTGGTGATGCCGGGCGAAACCCCGGGCCCCGATCAGATCATCGCATCCAATACGTTTGGCTTGAAAGCACTGCTGGAGGGCGCTGGCGCGCACGTCCGCATCCTTCCGGTCGCGCGCGATACGGTCTCATCGCTTGAGACTGCCTTCGGACTGGCCGAAGGAGCGGATCTGGTTGTGACCATCGGCGGCGCATCGGTTGGAGACTACGATCTGGTGTCAGATGTCTCAACCGGACTGGGAATGGAGCAATCTTTCTACAAGATCCGAATGCGCCCCGGCAAACCTCTGATGGCGGGTCGATTGGGACAAACGGCAATGGTCGGTTTGCCCGGAAATCCTGTCAGTGCAATGGTTTGCGGTTATCTCTTCCTGTTGCCGATGGTACGCCGGATGTTGGGTGTCGAACAGGTTCTGCCCCCATTGCGAACCGCAAGGCTTGCTGAACCATTGGGCGAAAACGGTCCGCGTGAACACTATATGCGGGCTATGCTGGACGAAACCGGTATTCGCGCGTGTTCCGATCAGGACAGTTCGCTGCTCAGCGTTTTGGCGCAGGCAAACGCTCTGTTGGTGAGGATTCCGCATGACCCCGCCCGACCTGCCGGGGATGAGGTTCAATACCTGCCGATCTAAATCCCGCTCAAATCCGTTGACACAAAACGTGAACATGCGTAGAACAAAAAAAACGCATGACCGATGAGGTGTGAGCAATGTTGACCAAGAAGCAGTTGGATTTGTTGGAATTCATTCACAAACGCGTTCAGGCGGACGGTGTTCCGCCCAGTTTCGATGAAATGAAGGCCGCGCTGGACCTTCGGTCCAAATCTGGCATCCACAGATTGATTACGGCGTTAGAAGAACGTGGGTTCATTCGGCGTCTGGCGCACCGCGCGCGGGCCATCGAAATCGTCAAACTGCCGGAAAGCCTGGGTGGAGAACCCACAGTGGCCTTCAAGCCGCGTGTGATCGAAGGCGACAAGCCGTCCGGCCCCCGCCCCGCGAATTTTGAGCCGGTGACCGTGGATGCGATGGAATTGCCAGTGATGGGCCGCATCGCTGCCGGCGTCCCGATCGAAGCGATCAGCCATGTCTCGCACCGCGTCGCCGTGCCCGGTTCAATGGTATCCGGCAAGGGTGAGCATTACGCACTGGAAGTGCGCGGCGACTCGATGATTGACGCAGGGATCAACGATGGAGATGTAGTGGTAATCCGGGAAACCTCGGTTGCCGATAACGGCGATATCGTTGTTGCTCTTGTCGAAGATCAGGAAGCCACCTTGAAGCGGTTCTTCCGCCGAGGTCAGGCGATTGCGCTTGAGGCCGCGAACTCTGCCTATGAAACCCGCGTTCTGCCAGAAGATAAGGTCAAGGTGCAGGGTCGTCTGGTTGGACTGATCCGCAGCTACTAAAACTGCTTGGTATCCCGGTTCCCGGATGTGTTCGGGGACCAGAGCCTGTCGCCCATCGCTTCTCTAGACGTTGTGATCTTGCCGCCGGACAGGGACAGGCTTCCCGTTGCTAGCAGCCGTTTCGGATCGAAGACTTCACAGCCACCGGACAGTTGCAGCGCCACGGCAGAAATCACGATCTGATCGGCATTGCAGGCACTGAACCCGCGCGCCGCGCGTTTGCCTGTAACGTGCAACACCTCTTTGCCCTGCCAGTCATACCGCTGAATGGTGCCGGAATCATGCGGCCAACGGCTGGCCGCCTGCAGCTGATCTGCCCCGTCCCCGTCATTTTCCAGCCAGACGGTTGCGACAAACCCGCTTCCCTTTTTCTTACTCAAGGCGCGTCCTTGTTCAGTCATTACGCCAACAAGACCGCCACTATCCGCAACCAGTATTTCAGGGCGATTTCCCTGCCCCCATAACATCAACGCCACGGCCATTGGTGCCACCCCAACCCATCGGGCCCGTCCTTGCCACAGCGCAAGCCACAGGCCGCCAAGCGCAATTAGCGGCAGGACAGGGGTCGGCGGGCCGACAACATATCCTTGCGCGCCGTCAAATCCCGATACCCATTGAGAAACCGCAAGAATCCACTCTAAACCCAGCCCCATCACTGCCAGCGGCACCATCTCAAGGCCGAATGGCGACAGCAGTGCTGCCACCACGGCCGAGGGGACGACAACCATGCCCATAACCGGCACCGAAAGCATGTTGGCCAGAAGGCCATAGTGAGACAATGTGTTGAAATGCGCCGCACCAATTGGCGCGGTTGCAAACCCCGCGATAGCCGAGGACATCAGCAGGCCCGCAACAGGTTTCAGCCACTTTGGCCCCGGAATCGGTCCAATGTCACGCAACGCTCCGAACACCGCCACAAGCGCTGTCGTTGCGGCAAAAGACATTTGAAACCCTGGGCTAAGCAAGGATTCGGGGCGCAGACTGAGTACGATAAGTGCGGCGACCGCAACGGCCCGTAGGGAAATCGCGCGTCTGTCAATCAGGATGGCCATCAGCATGACACTTGCCATGACAAAAGCGCGTTCCGTGGCGACGTTTCCCCCAGACAACAACAAGTAGATCGTGGCCGCGACCATCGCACAGACAGCCGCCATTTTTCGCACTGGCAATCTGAGAGCCAGCGCAGGAATGGTTGAAAACAAAAGCCTGCACATCAAGTAGACGAACCCGGTCAGCAAGCCCATGTGGAGGCCCGAAATCGCCAACAGATGCGCCAGGTTGGATGCGCGCAGTGACTTCAGCGTTTCTTGCCCCATACCGCTGCGATCACCCGTTGTAACGGCGGCCGCAAACCCGCCGATCTCACCCGGCAGGATCGTGCGGACGTGGTGGGAAATCGCCATTCGCCATGCCGTAATGCGGATGCCTTCGGGCTGTGCGGGCGCAGCGATCAGCACCGGAACTCGGGTGTATCCCACAGCCCCCAGCCGTTGAAACCACGCGTGTCGCCGAAAATCGAACCCTCCCGGTTCCACCGGGCCCTGCGGGGGCGACAAATGGGCTGTGGTCATGATCCTTTGGCCAGGCGTTAGCGACCGTGCGCCTCCGTGCAAGGAAAGCCGGACGCGCTGCGGGCGCTGGTCACCGGGCACATCCCCTATGCGCACCCGATCCAGCGTCACCCGCAACGCGTCCGACGCAGAGCGATCCATGGCAACGACCCGCCCCTCGACCGGGCCATAGTAACGCCATGACAGGACCGGCTCTGCCACCGTATGGGCGCGCACGCCCGCCAGGATGAACCCGGCAGCGATCAGCGCCCCCCCTGTTGTCAACGCAAAACAGCCAGACGGCAGTCTGCGCGCCACGCCCAGGCAAATGGCAATCACGACCACGAGGCCTGCATAGACGATCCACCCCGGTTCAAACCGCAGGCTGAAATACAGACCAATACCGACTGCCAGACACACCGGAGACCACTGAAACAAATACCCTGTCTGGTTCAGCAATGCGGTCTCGACCCGTGCCAGAACACTCATGGTTGCCCCCGTCCTTCCGGCTCGTTAGACAGACGCCAATCTATGCCCGACACGGTTACCAAAAGGTTAATCCACACAATGTCCGATCAGGTCGTCACTCGTTTCGCCCCGTCCCCAACCGGCTTTCTGCATATCGGCGGCGCCCGTACCGCACTGTTCAACTGGCTTTATGCTCGTGGACGTGGTGGCAAGTTCCTGTTGCGGATCGAAGACACCGACCGCGAGCGTTCGACCCCAGAAGCAACGGCTGCGATCCTGCAAGGCATGGAGTGGCTGGGCCTGGATCACGACGGCGATGTGATCAGCCAGTTTGACGGTGCCGCGCGTCACGCCGAGGTAGCACATCAGTTGCTGGCCAAGGGCAAAGCTTACAAGTGCTTTTCAACGCAGGACGAGATCACGGCCTTCCGCGAACAAGCGCGGGCCGAGGGGAAATCGACCCTGTTCCGCAGCCCTTGGCGCGATGCAGATGCTTCCACCCATCCGGACGCCCCGTATGCAATCCGCATCAAAGCGCCTCAGGATGGCACGACGGTAATCCGCGATCAGGTTCAGGGGGACGTGACTATTCGCAATGACCAGCTGGACGACATGATCCTGCTGCGGTCGGACGGCACTCCGGTCTACATGCTTGCAGTTGTGGTCGACGATCACGATATGGGCGTGACCCATGTGATCCGTGGCGACGACCACCTGAACAACGCCGCGCGGCAGATGATGATCTATCAGGCGATGGGCTGGGACGTTCCGGTATGGGCGCACATCCCCCTGATCCACGGGCCGGATGGTAAAAAGCTGTCCAAACGCCACGGTGCTTTGGGCGCGCAGGAATATCAGGCCATGGGCTATCCAGCCGCAGGTATGCGCAACTACTTAGCGCGTCTGGGTTGGAGCCACGGCGATGATGAATTCTTTACGGACGCGCAGGCCAAAGAGTGGTTCGATCTTGACGGAATCGGCAAAAGCCCTGCCCGTTTCGACCTGAAAAAGCTGGAAAATCTGTGCGGGCAGCATATCGCCATCGCGGATGATGCTGCATTGCGGCAAGAGATCGAAGCCTATCTGGCAGCGGCAAATTTACCTAACCTCACGGAAACACAATCCGGTGATCTGGAACGTGCGATGTATTGCCTCAAGGATCGCGCGCGGATGTTCCCGGAACTTCTTGAAAAAGCTCACTTTGTGTTGACATCTCGGCCAATTGACCCCGATGAAAAGGCTGCAAAAGCGCTGGCCTCAGTATCCGATGGTATACTGAGTGAATTGACGCCGCACGTGCAAAATGCTAGCTGGACGCGAAACGAACTGGAGCAAACCCTAAATTCGTTTGCAGAAGCGAAAGAGGTTAAGTTCGGCAAACTGGCGGGCCCGTTGCGGGCCGTGTTGGCAGGTCGGGCAGTGACGCCTTCAGTTTTTGACATGATGCTTGTGCTGGGGAAGGAAGAAACCCTGGCCCGGCTTTCTGACGCAGCGACGTAAACCCAATCTTCATATTTGGGTAACGCTGCTCCGCTAACACCCGGACTGCGCGCCCGCGCGCAGCCGTTGCCCGCAAGGTCGGACAGCGATTCGACATGCGTAAGAATGAGGAAGGGACACTATGACCGACAGCAATAAAACAGCCACTCTGACAGTCCATGGTGAAACGTACGAGTTGCCGGTTCATTCTCCGACCGCTGGACCTGACGTCATCGACATCCGCAAGCTGTACAGCGATGCCGGAGTGTTCACCTACGACCCCGGTTTTACGTCGACCGCAAGCTGTGACAGCACCATTACCTATATTGACGGCGAAAAAGGTGAGCTGCTGCACCGTGGCTATCCGATCGACCAGCTGGCCGGAAAATCGCATTTCCTAGAGGTATGCTATCTGCTGCTGTACGGAGAGCTGCCCCAAGCCAAAGACCTTGAGCAGTTCGAAACCACCATCACGCGCCACACCATGCTGCACGAGCAGATGCAGTATTTCTATCGCGGCTTCCGTCGGGATGCGCACCCGATGGCGATCATGGTGGGTGTCGTTGGCGCAATGTCGGCGTTCTATCACGACTCAACCGACGTATCTGATCCGCATCAGCGCGAGGTCGCTTCGCACCGTCTGATCGCCAAGATGCCGACGATCGCCGCATGGGCCTATAAGTATCACATCGGCCAGCCCTTCGTTTATCCGCGCAACGATCTGGACTACGCGTCCAACTTCCTACGCATGTGCTTTGCCGTTCCCGCCGAAGAATATGAGGTGAACCCGATCCTCAGCCGTGCGATGGACCGGATCCTGACTTTGCACGCGGATCACGAACAAAACGCGTCAACCTCGACCGTGCGTCTGGCGTCTTCGTCAGGCGCCAACCCGTTTGCGTGTATCGCGGCGGGTGTGGCTTGCCTTTGGGGTCCTGCCCATGGTGGCGCAAACCAGGCCTGTTTGGAGATGTTGGAAGAGATCGGTTCCGTCGATCGTATTCCGGAATACATCGACCGTGCCAAGGACAAGAACGACCCGTTCCGCCTGATGGGCTTTGGCCACCGCGTCTACAAGAACTTCGACCCGCGCGCGACTGTAATGAAGCAATCAGCCGACGAAGTGCTGGAACTGCTTGGCGTCGAGAACAATCCGAAGCTGCAGGTTGCCAAAGCACTGGAAAAGCAGGCGCTGGAAGATCCGTATTTCGCCGAGAAAAAACTGTTCCCGAACGTGGACTTCTACTCGGGCATCATCCTCGAGGCGATGGGTTTCCCCACCTCAATGTTCACGCCGATCTTCGCGCTGTCGCGCACCGTTGGCTGGGTCAGCCAATGGAAAGAGATGATCGCAGATCCACAGAACAAAATCGGTCGTCCGCGTCAGCTATATCTGGGCGAAACGACCCGCGATTATGTGGACATCGAAAACCGCTGATTGCCGGTTACAATTTCGAAACGCCTCGGACCCGTGTCCGGGGCGTTTTTCGTTTCAGAAAAGGGTCAATTGGTCCCCTGCCTGCGCGGGCCTGGAAAACAGATCGCATCGTAGCGGCGGCGTTCTTGTGGCCAACCCCAAACGTTTGACCGCGAGCTTGAAGCGCTTGGCCACCAGCCCGGCATACTCACCCTCCCCCCGCATGCGGTGCCCCCAACGCGGGTCGTAGTCACGACCGCCGTGCATTTCGCGCAGTTTGGACATGACCTTTTCAGCTCGCGCCAGCTCATGCTGATGCAGCCAGGATTGCCACAGCTCAGAGACTTCGCGCGGAAGGCGCAGCATTATCCAGGTTGCGGAATCAGCGCCCGCGTCTCGCCCGGATTCCAGAATGGATTCCAATTCGTGATCCGTCAGACCCGGTATCAAAGGCGATGTCATGACGCGTACCGGCACTCCTGCATCGGTCAACCGTCGGATCGTCGCCAACCGTCTTACAGGGGATGGCGCGCGTGGTTCCATCCGTCGAGACAAGCCTGGGTCCAAAGTTGTCAACGAAATGCCGACCCGAACCAATCCAAGTTGCGCCATAGGGGTAAGGATATCCAAATCCCGCTCGATCATCGCACCTTTGGTCACGATTGCGACCGGGTGCTGGAACTCTTGCAAGACCTGCAGGCAAGCCCGTGTGATTTGGTGGTATTTTTCGATCGGCTGATACGGGTCGGTGTTTGTTCCCATCGCAATGGTCGCCACTTTGTACCGGGCTGAGGACAGTTCTTTCCTCAGAACCTCTGCCGCGTTTGGCCGTGCAATCAGCCGGGTTTCAAAATCCAATCCCGGCGACAATCCCAGATAGGCATGTGTCGGGCGGGCAAAACAGTACACGCACCCATGCTCGCACCCGCGATACGGGTTAATCGAGCGGTCGAACGGCAGATCGGGCGATCGGTTGTAGGTGACCACACTGCGCGCTACCTCTTCTCGGACCTCGGTTCTGAGCTGGGGAAGTTCTTCTTCCATCTCCCAGCCATCGTCACATGCCTCGGTCGCAAAGCGTTCGAATCTGCCTGATTCATTGCTGGCCACGCCGCGAGCCTTTATGTTGAGTCCAGGCATATTTGTTCCTGTTATGTTCTTGCTCAGAAATCAATAAACCCTGTATCGCCATGCGACAAGGAAAACTGCGCGAACCGCCCTTTTAGCCCCCGATCTTGGGCGCCTAGGTTTTCCCCGTTTGTGAACAGAATGCAGGATGTTGTTGCAGATAATTCCATCGTGATCGCAAACAATTTGACGTATAGGTCGGTCCCGGAACCGCCAAGGTCGCAATCGTAACAGTCTAACTGCGACGAAATGGCCAAAACGGAAAAAATGCCACCACGGGCCGATGGCCCGCCCAGCACAGGGAAATGCCCCATGTCCGATGAAGAAGACATCGTCCTGTCCGAACTCAACGACGACGAACTTGTCGAACAGATGTTCGACGATCTTTATGACGGCCTGAAAGAAGAGATCGAAGAAGGTGTGAACATCCTGCTTGAACGCGGATGGACACCATATGACATCCTGACCAAAGCTCTGGTCGGTGGCATGACCATCGTGGGCCACGATTTCCGGGACGGCATCCTGTTCGTTCCCGAAGTTTTGCTGGCCGCCAACGCGATGAAAGGTGGCATGACGATCCTTAAACCACTGCTGGCCGAAACCGGCGCGCCTCGCGTTGGCAAGATGGTGATCGGGACCGTTAAAGGCGACATCCATGATATCGGCAAAAACCTGGTGTCGATGATGATGGAAGGCGCTGGTTTCGAAGTTGTCGATATCGGCATCAACAACCCGGTCGAAAACTATCTGGAAGCCCTGGATTCCGAACAGCCTGACATTCTGGGCATGTCTGCCCTGCTGACCACTACGATGCCCTACATGAAAGTGGTCATCGACACGCTGATCGAACAGGGACGGCGTGAAGATTACATCGTACTCGTTGGCGGCGCCCCTCTGAACGAGGAATTCGGCAAGGCCATCGGCGCAGACGCTTATTGCCGTGACGCGGCGGTTGCGGTGGAAACTGCCAAAGACTTTGTGTCCCGCAAGCATAACCAACTGGCCAGCTAATCCAGGTGACACGAAAATGATCAAGGCCGCCCTTTCCGGGGCGGCTTTTTTGTCTTCAACTGCTTGATAAGCAGTACAGGTTTTATTACCTGTCAATTGTGATAGTGCGAATCTGTTGTGACGCACGTGTTGTTAACGAGTACATATAGGGTGGGTTATGCCTACGACGTTTAATGCTATTTTTCTTGGCCAACTTAGTATTATTGACCCCACTGAGGGCAACAATACCGCAGAAAACGCAGGCGCCCTTGAAGGACTAACTTTTGGTGGACCCGGCGACCCCCTTCTAAACAACGCGGTTGTATGGAGTCCTGTCGGGAATCCAGGCCAAACCTACCAAAATGATGGAACTGTCGACCTCGACGATTTCACAATCGACGGTCAACAAACTGAATTTGACGCGGCCGTCGAATATAATGCCACGATCACATATGTCGACGGAACACCAGCCAACATAACCGCTGTCATTGCCCAAGATGCATTCGGCAACACCTTTCTGGTGCCTGAATTTTCAAACAATGCGGATCAGGCCGCGTTGGAAGTCCAAGGCATTAGATCTCTTACTTTGATCAGCGTCAGAACCGATGACGCGTCGGGGTTAAACTCGAACCGGCAAGAATGGGACATCGCGAGATGTTTTACGACCGGCACTTTGATCAAAACGGATCGCGGCCTGGTCAAGGTTGAGGATTTGCGCGTGGGCGACAGGATTCCGACGCTGGATCATAGGTTGCAAACGCTGCGCTGGGTCGGGTCGCAAACTGCGCGCGCCTCGGGGGAGTTTACGCCTGTGTTGATCAAGGCGGGTGTGCTTGGCAATGATCGCGACCTCTTGGTCTCACAACAGCACAGGATGCTGATCAGCGACTGGCGTGTTGAACTGCATACGGGCCATGCTGAGGCGCTGGCGCCTGCCAAGCATTTGGTGAATGGCCGCGATATCGTGATGAAGCCCGGCGGTCTTGTGACCTATTATCACCTGATGTTCGATCAGCACGAACTGATCTGGGCCGAAGGGTGCCTAAGCGAGAGCTTTCACCCTGGAATCCAGGCGTGGAACAGTTTTGAGGATGACACACAGCAAGAGATCCTGTCGCTGTTTCCGGAACTGGCCAGCCACGGGATCACCGCCTATGGTCCCCCTGCCCGCCCATCGCTTCAATCTTTTGAAACGCTTGCGTCGGTGGCCTGACACGGGATGTCGGAAGCAGGCTTGCCTTGATCCGTCATTCATTCTTTGATGCTGCAATCCTTCAGGGAATTGACGATGCAGCAGAACAGCACACCGGATGACGCAAGCCTGACGACAAAAGGCTATACCGAAGACACTCGGCAAGGCGGCATACTGCTGTTGGCATGCGGTGCACTGGCGCGTGAAATCCTGCATCTGAAAAAGCGTAACGGCTGGGATCATATGACCCTGACTTGCCTGCCCGCCATACTGCACGTCCACCCTGAAAGGATCACGCAGGCCGTCGAAGAAGCGGTTGCCAAGCACCGCGGTAGCTTTGACCAGATCTTCGTCGTCTATGCCGATTGTGGTACCGGCGGGCTGTTGCAGAAGGCCTGCAAAGAGATGGGCATCGAGATGATCAAAGGCCCGCACTGCTATTCCTTTTTCGAAGGAAATCAAGCCTTTGAAAACCATGGCGATGATGAAACAACAGCCTTCTACCTGACGGATTTTCTGGCCCGCCAGTTCGATGCCTTTGTGTGGAAACCGCTTGGCCTGGACCGTCACCCCCAACTGCGGGACATGTATTTCGGGAACTATACCAAGCTTGTCTATCAAGCCCAGACAGACGATCCGGACCTGACGGCACGCGCTCAGGAATGCGCCGAACGCATGGGTTTGACGTTTGAACGCCGGTTCACCGGCTATGGCGATCTGGAAACCACCCTGACCGAGTGGGCCGCCCGCAAGCCGACCGCCTGATCGTCAGGCGTTCTCTTGCGCGACTTCGCGGATACGCTCGATCATTGACCGTAATCCGTTAGAGCGTTGTGCGGACAGGTGATCATTCAGCCCAAGGCGCGCCAACTCGCCGCCCGCGTCGACCTTTGGGACTTCGCCAACAGGCAAGCCATTATACAAAGACCGCAACACCGCAATCAGCCCGCGCACAATCAACGCGTCGCTATCGCCGTCGAACCGGAAAACGCCACCCTGGATCGTGGGCTGCAACCACACCTGACTGGCACAACCGTGGACCTTTGTGGCGGGCACTTTAAACGCATCGTCCAGCGGCTCCATCGCTTTGCCCTGATCTATGACATGGCGATACCGGTCTTCCCAGTCATCCAGAAACTCAAAATCCTCGACGATTTCCTCAAAGGCGGGCGTTGCCATTTCGCAGCGGTCCTTTTTGTTGCGATCACATTTGTGACCTATGCCTCTGTTGGGCACCTGTCCAGCCCCGGTGTGGGTTTTCAATCTTTGGAATTTACGATAACCCATTGCTGAAAATACTTCTCTGGGCTTTGGGACCATGAAAAAATCAACACCTCTACTATTGGTCGGCACGCTTACACTGGCCGCCTGCAGCGGCTGGAGCGAGTCGCGCGTGAACCCGACCAATTGGTTCGGGTCCAGTACACCCGCCCCTACTGAAGTATCCGTAAACGAAGCTGATGCTCTGGTGCCCGAAGGGCGCGACGGCCCGGGCCTGTTTTCGCGACCCGAAAAGGAAGTGATCGGCTTTGCCATAACCAAGGTAGATGAGCTGCGCATCGATCCCACGTCTACCGGGGCAATCGTCTATGTCAAAGGTACGGCCGCAAGACAGGGCGCCTATAATGCGCGCCTTGTCCCCGTGGAAAGCGAAGAAAACGAAAAGAACGGCATTCTGGAATACACGTTCGAAGTCAGCTACCCAAGCTACGCAACCAATCAGGGCTCTGAAAAATCGCGTGAGGTCAATGGTGCCACGACGCTTGGCCGGGCCGAGCTGCGAAACACCCGTCTGGTTCGCGTTCGTGGCGAACAGAATGCACTTGAGTCCCGGCGGCGTTAACCGCCGCTAAAGCGACACGACTTGTACGGATTGCCCCTTGGCGGCCAGAGCGATCTTGCCGTCACACAGTTTCAGGGCATCCTCGCCAAACACCTCAAATCGCCAGCCTGACATCGAAGGCAGCTGGCGCTCGCCCGCAGCCAACTGGTCCAGTTCGGAACTGGTGGCGATCAACTTGGCCGCCACGCCCGAGCTTTCGGTTTTGGACTTGAGCAAAACGCGCAGCAAATCGGCGAGCGCCGGGTTTATCTTTAACTTGTCACGGCTGTTATCGACGCGCGGCATCTGATCGGCAGGGCAATTCACCCCCCGTTTCACCGCCGCCAGAATACCATCGGCAATCGCGCCTTTGCGCGCCTCGCGCAGCAGCAGGCGAGAACCACTAAGGTCCGACGGAGATTTGGGCTTAGTCGAGGCAAGCTCGATCAAGGCATCATCCTTGAATACTCGGCTGCGCGGAACATTGTTTTCCTGCGCGTAAGCTTCACGAAATTGTGCCAGCTCGCGTACTACAGCCAAAAACTTGGCTGAATTTGTCCGCGTCTTAACTCGTTTCCACGCATCTTCGGGACGGATATCGTAGGTTCCGGGTTGGGTCAGGGTGCGCAACTCTTCGGACACCCAATGGCTTCGCTGCGACTTGTTCAACTGGGCCGCCAAATATTCGTAGATCTGCCGCAAATGCGTGACATCCGCCAAGGCATAGGTCTTTTGCGCATCTGTCAGTGGCCGACGTGACCAATCGGTAAAACGCGAGGTTTTGTCGACCCCTTCCTTGCAGATTTTGCGCACCAAAGTCTCGTATCCCACCTGCTCGCCAAAGCCACAGACCATCGCGGCGACCTGAGTGTCGAACAGAGGTTGCGGGAATACGGACGCCTCGACCCAGAAAATCTCAAGATCCTGTCGCGCGGCGTGAAACACTTTGACCACGCTTTCGTCGCGAAACAGGTCGTAAAGCGGGTCCAGCGACAGGCCGTCGGCTAATGGGTCCACCAGGACGGCGCTGTCTTCATCGTCAGATGGCACCGCCAACTGAACGAGACAAAGTTTAGAATAGTAAGTCCGTTCGCGCAGAAACTCGGTATCTACGGTGACATAGTCATATTCCGCCGCGGCCTTGCAGAATTCGGCCAGCTCTTGCGTCGTCGTCAGGGTTTTCATGCGCGGTGCTGTTCTTGCTCTTGTTCTGTGCGGCTGATTGTCTGTTTCATTCCGTACCCAGCCGTATTGCGGACCATAGGATGAATTTGACGCGCGTGTAAATCATCCCAAGACGATCAGGGCAGCAACACCGGAGTCCGATCCCCACTGGCGTAACGGCGCAACACTGCGGGGTAGAGTTTGTGTTCCCACACCAGCACCCGGGCGGCCAATGCCTCGGACGTATCACCCGATTCAATTTCTACTCGCGCTTGCCCAAGGATCGGACCGTCATCCAAGGCTGCGGTGACTTCGTGAACCGAACATCCATGTTCAGCATCCCCGGCTTCAATAGCGCGCGCATGGGTGTTGAGACCCTTGTATTTCGGCAGAAGCGAAGGGTGGATATTCAGCATCCGTCCCTGAAAGCGTGACACGAAATCGCCTGTCAGAACACGCATGAAGCCAGCCAGACAAACGATATCGGGTTGCGCTTCTTCCAGCGGTTTCAGCAACTCGGCCTCAAACGCGGCACGGTCGCCCTTGAACGGTCGGTGATCCACCGAAGCCGTCGGAATGCTCCGCTCTGCCGCCTTTGTCAGGCCACCCGCATTCGCATCATTGGACAGAACCAGACAAGGCCGCGCAGGGTGATCGTCGGTCATGCTGTCGACCAGCGACACCATGTTCGAGCCACCCCCCGAGATCAGAATTGCGACGCGCTTGTGGATCACAACAGGGTGCCCGAATAGGCCATGCCCGCTGTCCCGGTCACAGTGCCGATCCGCGCAACCGTTTCGCCCGCGTCGGCCAGTAACGCCGCCAGATCATCCGCGCGATCCGCTTCACACGCGACGATCATGCCAATGCCGCAATTGAAGGTCTTCAACATCTCGGCCTCAACAATCCCACCGGTTTCCGCCATCCAGCGAAATACAGGCGGCAAGTCCCATGCATTCAGGTCAATCTCGGCGCCCAGCCCCACGGGCAGCACACGGGGCAGGTTTTCTGTAAGGCCGCCGCCGGTGATATGGGCCAGCGCATGCACGCCCCCTGCTCGGATCGCCTGCAGAGCTGGCTTCACATACAGACGTGTGGGTGTCAGCAGAGCTGCGCCCAGCGATCCTTCACTGAACGGTGACGCGGCATCCCAGCCCAGACCCGAAATCTCTACCAGTTTGCGCACAAGGGAGTACCCGTTGGAATGCACACCGTTCGAGGCCAACCCCAACAGCACGTCGCCCGCCTGAACGCCGGCCGGCAGATGAGCCCCACGTTCCATCGCGCCTACCGAGAACCCGGCCAGATCGAAATCGCCATCCGGGTACATGCCGGGCATTTCCGCGGTTTCACCGCCGATCAAGGCGCATCCGGATTGGACACAGCCTTCGGCAATGCCTTCGATGATCCGCGCCGCCGTATCCGTATCCAGCTTGCCGGTCGCAAAATAATCCAGGAAAAACAGCGGCTCAGCGCCCTGGCAGATCAGGTCATTGACGCACATGGCCACAAGATCGATGCCCACGCCGTCGACAACGCCGGTATCAATGGCGATGCGCAGCTTGGTGCCCACCCCATCGGTGGCCCCAACCAGAATCGGGTCCTGATATCCGGCATCCTTTAGATCGAACAGAGCGCCAAAGCCGCCCAGCCCGCTCATCACGCCTGAGCGGTTGGTGCGCTTTGCGGCCGGCTTGATCCGGTCGACAAGGGCATTCCCCGCATCAATATCAACGCCCGCATCGGCATAGGTGATTCCGTTCTTGCCCGTGGTCATGGCCAGCCCCTTATGAATGGTTCCCGCGCGGGTTATTCGATTGTGCGACTTGTTGCAACGGTCAGGCTTGACGCGGCCGTTCACCATGGTACTCAAAGCGCTCAGGCGGGCCTGTAGCTCAATTGGTTAGAGCAGAGCGCTCATAACGCTTTGGTTGCGGGTTCAAGTCCTGCCGGGCCTACCAAAAACCGCATTTTTTCCTTTAAAATCAAAGTGCAGGTGTCCCACGACCCGTCTATAGTGACCCATATGATTCCAATGGGTTAAGAGGCAAGTGTCCCACGAAAATCAGAAATTCGTAAGCGAATCCTGCTCTGGCCATGCAGGCAGTTTTTCCGGTGCCGGAACATCATGTCTTTCAAATTCCTTTCATTGTTGATGTGCGCCTCACCCAGGCGCGGGGTGTTTCTAGCAATTGCCGCAAACTCCACATGATGTGGCAGGTTCATGGCCAATCATGATTCAACACCAAAATCCGAGATGCCGTACATCGGGTTGGAAATAGTCTTGCCATTTTCACTGGTAGGCTCGTACTCTTTCCGCATTCGGTTTAAAAATAATTTGGGGGATTAGCCTTGCGATCGGTTTGGATGCCAGATGATTTTCACGCTGATCTTAAGGCTCGGGGGCTCAAATCCATGCCTCGTTTCGCCTATTGGCGTCGACCTCTAGTGTGCTTTACCTACCGTCTGAGGTGCGCCGAACACTTTGCGCGCCGCAGGGGCACAATCGCAAAACTACTTGCGAGATATTGGTCGTACAAGGCGAGACGGATGGGTACACACTTGGGCCTCACTGTTCCCCCAGGAACCTGCGGGCCGGGTCTTGTGATTGTTCACTGGGGTTCCTTAGTCATCTCAGGCAAAGCGCAGATCGGCAAGAATGCCCGCCTGCATAGTGGCGTCAACATTGGCGCAAAAGGCAATGACGCACCGACTATTGGCGATAATGTCTATATTGGCCCCGGAGCGAAACTATTCGGTGCAATCAATATAGGCGACAACGTTAAAATCGGCGCGAATGCGGTTGTAACCAAAAGCTTTGAAGCAAACTCGGTTGTTGTTGGAATTCCGGCGCGCGCGTTGGAAAAGCCCGCGATGGAAGAATTGCACGGCTAAACCTAGAAAAACTGACTAGGATTCAAACCTGTGTAGCCGTGATCCTGACGCTTGCACTATCCGCGACCTGTCCACCTGGAACGGTGATATTTGGGCCGGGGTCTGCGGTCTGGTCGTAGGACGGGATACTTAGACCCGGAGTTGCGGCAAGCGAGCCCGGAAGCGTTACGGAACAAGTTTAAGGATTGGTGCATCGAAGCGGGATTGGCCGACCGGTCAAGCCACGGAATCAGAAAAGCCGCTGGCCACCTTCTAGCCCTGCACGGGGCAACACAATATGAGATTATGTCCATCCATGGTCATGCCCAGGCGAGCACTTCTGAGGTCTATACCGAGAGTGTCGAACGCATGAAATTGGCGGAAATGGGAGCCTCCAAACTGGCCAACATGGACTGGTAAGGTGTCCCACGAGGTATTCCAGCGTGGGACACCCGCGCTGAAAACAAACAATAAATTCCCGAAATAGCCAGTCCTGCCGGGCCTACCACCGTCTACTTTTTCATTGTTATCAGTTACACATACTTGCCAGACCAGCGATGCATGGTGTTTCTACTGTCCTGCCCAAACATAAGATGCATTCTTCTAAATCTGCAGGATTGCCCAGTAACTCTTAACCTTATTCATGCCCCTAGAGTACGGAATCCCCGCTCAAGCGGAAGTGCCACTTGGTATATTCAAGAGAATTGACACATTCGCATTCTATACTTTTGGACATATCACCTATTCGAATGGGTTTTTGGCTATCCCATTTCCATTTAGTAAAACTTGTAAATTCATGTTTTTATGATCTTGCACGTCCCATACATGTGCATCCCAGCCTCCGACTAGCACCCAGTAGGAGGAAATTGACCGGCTTCGCGACCCCTCCGCTCACTCGGACCACGAAGCTGGTTTTTTTGTGCCCTTTCTAGTTTGAAAAAAAGCCTCCAAAGACAAAGCGCACCGACAAACCTCCAAGTGAATCTTACCTTGGAGGTTCACCGAAGTATCCACCAAAGTATCCGACCATCGCACCCAATACGCCAACTACGATGACAATCGAGATCAATGCACCACTGCTTTTTGAGTAATATCCAAGCGTCAAAAGCCCGACGACAAATATACCAACCAAGAAATACAATACAGTGTTGTCCATACCTAAACCTATGCCGCAAAAGACGTTCTGCAACGTTACGATAGAAATGCGCCTCAAGTCTAATGGGGGAGTTACACCCCGTTAAGCACCAGGGTAGCCACTCGTTCCCGCTCCAAAAAACCCGCGTTGTTCGGAGGGAAACCGTTACAAACAACGCGGGAGGCAGTTGGGGTAGTGAAGGCGATACGGAGCGGGTCAAGAATTGGACTAAAAAACCCCGGGTAAAGCCGTTCGGTCTAATATGAGGAGGTAACTTTACGCTTCAGGATCTGTCGCTTCAGCCTTTTGGAAAACTGCCAAGGTGACAAACAACCCGCCGATCAGTAGCAAATGGCCCAATGCGGTTACACCGAAAACAAAATAGCTACCAACCATCAGCGAGAAGATTGCGCTCCACATCCATGCCAACATCTGCATCAGCATGTGTGCTGAGGATAGAGAGTATTTTTTTAGTGGGTTTTTCGTTTCATCCATTACCGATACCCACGATGATTTCACGTCGAAACTATTGGTCATGACTTCCTCCCATTCTAAAGGTTGTACGGGGTGATCGGTGCTTTAGACCAAAGAAAAATTTTACGCGCCGCTTGTGGCTGCGACACAAATCATGAATTCCGGTCCTACCAAAATCATCGCCCAACAATGATATCTGCGCAAAGACCGCCCAGCCTTTCACTTTTACCAAGCCGCAGAACACCGCCATGTGCGCGGGCAATATCCGCGACAATCGCCAACCCAAGACCAACGCCACTGCCCTGGTTCTGGTTGCGTGCGGGATCAAGACGCGAGAACGGTTTTACAGCCTCAGTGCGCTGCTCTACCGGAATGCCTGGTCCGTCATCTTCGACCCGGATGCGCGTGGTTTTGGGCGTCAGGGACAGGCTGACCTCGGCCCGGTTGCCATATCGCACCGCATTGCCAATCAAATTTTCGACCGCGCGGCGAATGGCCATGGGGCGCAGCATCGCCGTGCCGTCACCTTCGACTGAGACCAATTCGGCCTGATGACCTGCCCGGCGCGCGTCTTCGACGATCTGATGCAACAACACTGCAGGTTCGATCGCCTCGGCTGGCCCCTCGGCGACACCGCGTGAGAAATCAAGGAACGCATCCAGCAGCAATTGCATTTCGTCCACGTCCTGTTTCAGCGGTGCCGCCTCATCCTCGGGCAACATGGACAGGCCCAGTTTCAGGCGCGTCAGCGGTGTTCTCAGGTCGTGACTGACCCCCGACAGCATCATCGTGCGCTGTTCCATCTGGCGCTCGATTCTTGCCCGCATTTCCAGAAACGCACTACCGGCTGCGCGCACTTCTATCGCACCGCCTGGCGAATAGGGTACCACCCTGCCCCGGCCAAAAGCCTGCGCGGCGTCAGCAAGCCGGGTGATGGGCCGCAGCTGATTGCGCATATAGAGGAATGAGATCGTGGTCATGACCACGGCAAAAAACACCATAGTCACAATCAACTGATGCGGCGCCGTGGGTGACAAGCGGCGGCGATCTATCGTCAGCTGCAGAAGCCCCAGATCGGTTTCCAGATACAACCGTGCCTCGTCACCCGAAGGCAAGGCCACAGAAACCAGATCGGGCAATCGCATCTGCAAGTTTGCCTCGACCTGAGGTGCGATGAAGTCGTACCACCGCCGCTTGTCGGTCAAAGGATCCTGATCGGGGTCGACAAAGCGTGCTTTCATCTCAAGCGCAACCAAATCCGGGCGAATGGCTGCCAATGCCTGCTGCCGGGTCTCGGCCTCCTGCATCGTTTCAAGCACCAGAGTCACTTCGCGCGCCGCGGATCGGGTCATCTGTGCGGTGACGTCCTCAAGATGCTTTTGCAAAAAGGCAATTCCAACCACCAACAGCAGAACGATAACCGGAAGAACCAGAATCAGTGCTGCTCGGGCATAAAGGCTGCGCGGCATATAGTGTTTGAGCCATCGACTGAACATGCGCTAAACCTAACGGGCTGATCCGCCAAGAGAAAGAGCTCAGAATGCAGGTGCCCGACGATTTCAACCCGCCACCATGTCAGGCAACCGAATTACAAACTGGCCTGCGGAGGATTCTGGCACCAAACCCGTCTCCGATGACTTATCGCGGTACGAATACGTATCTATTGGGAGAGCGCGATCTGGCGGTCATCGATCCCGGCCCTCTGAGCGACGCGCATCTTGAGGCGATTCTGAACGCCATGCAGCCTGGTCAACGGATAAGCCACATCATCGTCACCCACAGCCATCTCGACCACTCGCCACTTGCGGCACCATTGGCAGAACGGACCGGTGCGCCGATTTTGGCCTTTGGCGGGCCACAGGCCGGGCGCAGTGCAGTGATGACCGAACTGGCGCAACAAGGTCTGGTCGGCGGAGGTGAAGGGATAGACACCGCATTTCGTCCGGATATCGAACTGGCGGACGGCGAGATGGTCGAGGGTGAAGACTGGCAACTTGAGATCATCCATACACCCGGTCATCTGGGAAACCATATCGCCCTGGGATGGGGCAATGTCTGCTTTACAGCCGATCACGTCATGGGCTGGGCCAGTTCGCTGGTCTCCCCTCCGGACGGGGATCTGACGGATTTCATGCAAGCCTGCCAAAGGTTGCGCGCCCGGGACTGGTCCGTGTTTCACGCCGGCCATGGTGCACCGATCACCGATCCTGGCGAACGTTTGGACTGGCTGATCAATCACCGCCTCACGCGCGAAGCTCAGATACTGGCGGCGCTCGAGGATCAGCCCGGAACCGCCCGCCAGCTTGCCGAGCGCATTTACACCGATACGCCTATCGCGCTGCTGCCAGCCGCCGAGCGCAACGTGTTTGCGCATCTAATTGATCTATATGGTAAATCAAAAGTCTCCACACCTGATGCGCTATCGGGAAATGCCAATTTTTTCAGAACCGCATGACTTGTTCAATTTTTTTTCCGATTGATGCAGTTCTCCTCTGGACGGGCAAAAAACGGGTTGTTATACGCCCCTCAGTTCCGGCGTAGCTCAGCGGTAGAGCAGTTGACTGTTAATCAATTGGTCGTAGGTTCGATCCCTACCGCCGGAGCCAAAATCCCCTGATATCAAGACCCTCATACGACGCCAAATTTGGCACTGTTTGGATTGATGTCATTTTAGCGAAAAAAATTCTGCCCCCCACTGGACGCCGTAGAAACAGGTTGCTATACGGCGCGGACCGTTCCGGCGTAGCTCAGCGGTAGAGCAGTTGACTGTTAATCAATTGGTCGTAGGTTCGATCCCTACCGCCGGAGCCATTTTCAAAAATATCAGGCGCTTAGCCCATCAAGGCATCCTCGAAGTCCGCGCGCAGGTTGCGCTTTAGGACCTTGCCGGTCGCGTTCAATGGAAGCGCGTCCACAAAGACAACCTTGTCGGGAACCTGCCATTTGGCAATTTTGCCGTCAAAGAAGGCCAGCAACTCTTCTTCGCTGGGGTTGGAACCTTCGGCTTTGACGGCCACCAACAAGGGGCGTTCGTCCCATTTGGGATGAGGCACACCAACAACGGCTGCCGTGGCGAGCTGTGGGTGGGCGACGGCGATGTTTTCCAACTCGACCGAGCTGATCCATTCACCCCCGGATTTGATGATGTCCTTGGACCGGTCCCGGATTGTCATGTATCCGTCCGGGTCCAACGTTGCGACATCTCCGGTCGCGAACCAGCCGCCCTGCAGCAGGTCTTCATCCTGCATCTGGAAATAGCTGTCCAACACCCAATGCCCGCGCACCAGCAGATCGCCCTGCGTGACGCCATCGTGAGGCAGATCCTTGCCGTCATCATCGACGATCTTCAACTCGACGCCATAAGGCGGTCTGCCCTGGCTTTCGCGCAGCTTGTGTTGTTCTTCAAGCGGCAGGTCAAAATGCTTGGCCAACGGATTGTTCGTTGTACCCAACGGGCTCATCTCACTCATACCCCACGCGTGAACCGTATCAACGCCATAAGTTTCGCGGAAGGTCTCAATCATCGAGGGCGGACACGCAGCACCACCAATCACGGTGCGGTTCAAGCTGGCCAGTTTGCTTCCTGATTTTTCGGCATGTGCCAGCAAGCCCTGCCAGATCGTCGGAACGCCCATTGCAAGCGTCACGCCATATTTATCGACCAAAGTCACCAAGGCTTCGCCATGCAGGCCCGGCCCCGGCAGCACCATGCGCGAGCCGGACATGGCGCAGGCATAGGGCGACCCCCAGGCGTTGACGTGGAACATCGGAACCACTGGCATCACGACATCCATAGCTGAAAAGCCGATGACATCACGCGTATTCGATCCGAAACTGTGCAGAACTGTGGAACGATGGGAATACAGAACGCCTTTGGGATTGCCCGTCGTACCCGAGGTATAGCAAAGGCTGGACGCCGTGTTTTCATCAAAACTGGGCCATTGGAAATCGTCATCGCCGGTTTCGATCAGTTCATCATAGAAAACCACGCCCGGGATTTGGGCAATGGCATCCTCATTCCGTGGCCCCATCAAAACGAAGTGGCGTACCTCGGCCAAGTGTTCGTGCAGGGCGGCGACCAGAGGGATGAATGTTTCATCAAAGAACAGAACCCGGTCTTTTGCGTGGTTGATGATGTAAGTCAGTTGCTCAGGGAATAACCGGGGGTTCACCGTGTGGCACACGAAACCCGCGCCGGACGTGGCATAGTAGATCTCCAGATGTCGTCGGTTATTCCAGGCCAACGTGCCGATGCGGTCCTGGGGTTCCAGTCCCAGCTTGGAAAGCGCCGAAGCCAGCTTACGCGCATTTTGTGCCACTTGCGCCCAATTGGTTTCTGTGACCGACCCATCGGTTTCGACCGAGTAGATCTCGGTCTGGCCGTGATAGCGTTCGGCGTGATCAATCAGCGACGAAATCAGCAAAGGCTGCGTCATCATCTGTCCCAGCATGGACATCCTCCCGTTGTCAGCACCGCTCTGTTGGGCAGTGCTGTTTGCTTGCCCGAAGTCTCTTATCCGCGTGCGCAAAGCAGAGAGTTCAGGGCGTTCCCTAAGAACTGACCCTGCCAATCATTTAATTGTCTGACAATAAAAGAATGCAGTCTGCCTTTACGGCAGGCTGCCAAAAATCACGTTACTGATCGCGGTGGCGCATTGTATAGGCAACCAGAGCAGCAGTTGAGCCGTCCTTGCCGGATGCGCTTTCTTCACCATCAACGATCGGGCCGAGAGATGTCGCAAGTTCCTTGCCCAACTCAACGCCCCACTGGTCAAACGAGTTGATGCCCAATAGCACGCCCTCGACAAACACACGATGTTCGTACAGCGCGATGATCTGGCCCAGAACAAACGGAGTGAGCTTTGGGTACATCAACGTTGTGGATGGACGGTTGCCCGGAAAAACGCGGTGACGGGCTTGCCGTTCCAGCTCGTCCCCTTCCAACCCCTTCTCCGCCATCCGTTGCCGTGCTTCACCCAGCGACCGTCCGCGCATCAGCGCCTCGGACTGTGCAAGGCAATTGGCCAGCAACAGGCGGTGATGGTGGGTCAGTTCAGGTTCGTGCCCTTCGGCCGCGACCATGAATTCACACGGGATCACGTCGGTGCCCTGATGGATCAACTGATAGAACGCATGTTGCCCGTTAGTTCCCGGCTCTCCCCAAACCACGGGACCCGAAGGCACGGTCAGAGTACTGCCGTCCATGGCAACAGACTTGCCGTTCGATTCCATCTCAAGCTGTTGAAAATACGCGGGAAGACGTAGCAACCTTTGATCGTATGGCAGCACGGCCCGGCTGGCATGACCCAGAACCTGGCGATGCCAGATGCCGACCAAAGCCAGCATGACCGGCATGTTTTCGATCCAGTCGGCGGCGCGGAAGTGGACGTCCATCGCCTCTCCACCACGCAGGAACGCGTCAAAGGCATTCGATCCTACAGCGATCATTACCGGCAGGCCCACCGGGCCCCAGACCGAATAGCGCCCGCCGACCCAATCGGCAAAACCGAACACACGCTCTTTGGGGATGCCAAAGGCTTGGGTCTTGTCCAGCGCGCTGGACACGGCGGCAAACTGTCTGGCCGGGTTGACGCCGCCATCTTCCATCCATGCCCGTGCGGTTCGGGCATTGGTCATCGTCTCGATGGTTGTGAAGGTTTTTGAGGCAACAATCACCAGCGTCCGCGTCGGATCAAGCTGGCGCAGCGTATCGGCGATATGTGCGCCGTCCACATTCGAGACATAGTGCAGTCTTGGACCATCATGATACGGGGACAGCGCATGCGTCGCCATCACAGGACCCAAGTCCGAACCACCGATGCCGATGTTGACCACATCGGTAAAGCCGCCCCCTGCCCCAGTGACCGCCCCGCCGCGAACCTCTTCTGCGAAGACACGCATCCGTTGCAGAGTGTCCAGAACATCGGGCATGACGTCCAGACCATCGACCTCAACCGGGCCACCATCCAGATTACGCAGCGCTGTGTGCAGAACGGCACGGCCTTCGGTTTCGTTGATCTTTTCACCATCGAACATCGCCGCGCGGCGCGAAGCCAGACCTGACTCATCACACAACGCGATCAAAGCCTTTCGGACGTCATCTGTGATCTGGGTTTTGGAATAATCAAACAGCAGATCTCCGGTGGACGCGGAAAAACTCTGAGCCCGGTTCGGATCGCTTTCAAACAGCCCGAGGATGGCCTCGTTCTGCACTTCGGATGCTAGATTTTTGAGCGGGTCCAACTGCATCTGTGTCACTCCGCCCAATGAACTGTCATGCCGGTCAGCGCGGCGGCAATCGGGGCTTCTTCCGGTGGCAGAGACATGGCTTTGTCCAACGCATCGCGCTTAGCGGCGCCAAAAATAATCAGGTGTTTGGATAGCGCTCCATCCAACACGGGGCCAGTCAGCGTGATCCGCGCCTCGGGTTGGGTTTCGGGACGGGCGACTGCAAGCGGTGGCGCGTGACTATCCAGCGCGTCTTCAAGCCCCTCCATCCCCGGAAACAGAGAAGCTGTGTGCATATCCTCGCCCATTCCAAGAACCAGAACCGAAAGCGGCAAGACTGGTGTAATCAAGGATTCGATTTCCGGCAGGACATCGTCCGGTTCTTTACCTTCAACATACAGGGGCACGTATTGCGCAGCCGAAGCACGGTTTGTCAGCAAGCGCTGCCGGATCAGCCGTTCGTTCGAACGGTCGCTATCACCCGGGACACAGCGTTCGTCCGTGGGCAAAACCCGCACACGGTCCCATTCCAGATCAGCCGCGCACAGGCCATCGAATACCGGCCCGGGGGTCGTGCCGCCCGGCACGGCCAACGAAACCATGTCGTGATGCAGCAAGGCAGCCTCCAACTCTCCGGCCAAGGCGTTTGCGACATCAATTGCCAGCATGTCGCGATCAGCATATTCCTGAATCTTCATGGGTTTATTCCTTGCCAGCGGCGACCATCTCGTTTCATCAGCAGCTCAGCGTCGCCCGGGCCTGTGCTGCCGCTTTCATAAGGTTTTGGAACGTCACCGCGCGCGTGCCAGCCCGCGATGATCGGGTCGGTCCAGGCCCATGCGGCCTCAACCTCATCCCCGCGCATGAACAGCGTCTGGTTGCCACGGATCACGTCCATCACCAGCCGTTCATATGCATCCGGCGGGTCTTGGTTTCCCGACCCCAGCGCCTCGGCGAAGCTCATGTCCAAGGGTACATCGACCAGGCGCATACCGCCCGGCCCCGGTTCCTTGATCGTCACCTTCAGCGTAATACCTTCGTTCGGTTGCAGCCGGATCGACAGGACATTCGCGTGGCGTCCAGCCTCTTCGCCGAAAATTGAATGCGGCGCGTCTTTGAACATCACATTGATCACCGAAGACCGCGCCACCAGACGCTTGCCCGTGCGCAGATAGAACGGCGTACCCGCCCATCGCCAGTTGCTGATATGCGCCCGCAGCGCCACATAGCTTTCGGTGGTCGAGCGCGGATTGCCTACGGTTTCGCGGTATCCGTTCCCGCTGCCGCCTCCATCGAACTGCCCGCGCACGATATGATGTGGTTCGACCTGATCGAGGGCGCGAATGACCTTTAGCTTTTCATCCCGCACTGCGTCCGGATCAAACTTTGCCGGCGGCTCCATCGCGATCAGGCACAACAACTGCATCAGGTGATTTTGCATCATGTCGCGCATGGCACCTGCGCGCTCATAGTACTCTTCCCGCCCGTCGATACCTACGGATTCGGCCACCGTGATCTGGATGTGATCAACATACTGGCTATTCCACAGCGGTTCGAACAGCATATTGCCAAAGCGGACGGCCATTAGGTTCTGGACGGTTTCCTTACCCAGATAGTGGTCGATCCGGTAGATCTGGCTCTCCCGAAAATGCTCTGCCAAGGTCGCGTTTAACGCCCGTGCGCTCTCCAAATCGTGGCCAAAGGGTTTTTCAACGACAATCCGCGTGCTTGGCGTTGCAAGATCATGCGCTTTGATCCTTTCGGCCAAAGGCCCGAACAGGCGCGGACCAACCGAAAAATAGAACGCACGCACCCGATCTTGGTTCAGCTTGTCAGAAAGTTGATCCCAGCCTTCGTTCGAGTATCCGTCGAGGGTCACGTAATCGACGCGGTCCAGAAACGCGCGCAATGCGCCCTCGTCCTGGCATTGTGCAGCCGCATGGGTTCGCAGCGATTCGGCGACCATTGCCTGAAACCCCGCGCGGTCGTGGACCGTGCGCGCCGCGCCTATGATTTGCACACCTTCGGCCAACTGCCCCGAGCAAAAGCGCCGAAACAGGGCCGGTAAAATCTTGCGTTGCGCCAAGTCACCGGTCCCGCCAAAAATGACGAGATCGAACGGATCAACAGGTATGACGCGAGAAACCATGGTTTTTCCTTATCTTGCCCCGCCGGGCATGTCCAATGTTAGCGCAATCGGTCAGCGTAAATCCCCCATCATCAAAACTCTGTCAGGTCGCACTTGCCTGACTTAACTAATCCGAGTCGAGCAGCTACATCAGAAGTAACTTCAAAGAACCGGATACCGGAATGAAAGACAACGCGCCTCAGACCGCCAATATCGGCAAGTTTCAGAACAAATTGGTGACAGCAGATGGGCAAACCCGCGCTTCCGTAGCGCTGAGAAACCCCGAGACGTTGTGGTTCAATACCGGCACCCTTTGCAACATCGAATGCGTCAACTGCTATATCGCCAGCAGTCCAACCAACGACGCGCTGGTCTATATCACCACCGAAGAGGTGCGCGACTACTTGGACCAGATCGAAGAACGCAACTGGCCGGTGCGTGAGATTGGGTTCACCGGGGGTGAGCCCTTTATGAACCCCGAGATGATCGACATGACCCGCGCCGCGCTGGAGCGCGGCTATGAGGTCCTGATTCTGACGAATGCAATGCTGCCGATGATGCGCCGCAAGATGCGCGAAGGGTTGCTGGATCTGAAGCGCAACTATGGAAACAAGCTTACACTTCGAGTTTCCGTGGACCACTATCGCCCCGAACTGCATGACGAGGAACGCGGTAAAGGCAGCTTTGACAAGACCATCACTGGCATGGAGTGGTTGCGCGACAACGGGTTCAATATCGCCATCGCAGGCCGCACGGTCTGGGGTGACAGCGACGCCGACAGCCGCGCCGGGTATGAGGCGTTCTTCAAGCGGCACAGCTTTGACATCGACGCACAGAATCCTGGCCAGACCGTTTTGTTCCCCGAGATGGACGAAACCGTCGAAGTCCCGGAAATCACAACCGCTTGCTGGGGCATTCTGAACAAAACACCCCAGGCTGTAATGTGTTCGAATGCCCGCATGGTGGTCAAACGCAAAGGCGCAGAACGGCCTGCCGTTCTGGCCTGTACCCTACTGCCGTACGAGCCTGAGTTTGAAATGGGCACCACACTGGCCGAGGCCGAGGCCGACGTGCACCTCAACCACCCGCATTGCGCAAAGTTCTGCGTTCTGGGCGGCGCCAGCTGCTCGGGCTGATCAATTCAGCTCGGGCGATTTCCAGTATTTCGTGCCGGACGCCCCAGCCGAGACGCGCCAGCCCTTTTTGCTGAGTACGAAAAACGACCGCCCATCTGTGAACCTGAGCGTTTCATCGGTGCGCTCTTCGCCGTACATCGCGCCGGATTCCGCAGTCGCGTCGTAACCTTGCGTGATAAAACTGTCCAAATCTGCTTGGGTTTCAAACAGGATCACGAATTTGGTTTCGAACCCGCCGATACCGATCGCCGCGCCCACGCCGCCGGTTCCCATATTCATATAGGTGTGCTGACCAGTCTCTTTGTTCACGACAACACCGCGCCCGTACCCTGCGGACACCGGGAACACCGTCACTTTGCGGGAATCGAACGCAGCATATCCCGCACTGACATCATATAGCGCTTGTGCTTCGGGATTTTCGGCAAGCAACTGCGCCAACACATCGACGGCCATGACATCCAGCTTGGCGCGGGTCTCTTGGGGCGTCGCCTCGTTGGACAGCAAATCAGAGGTGGACGTGATGGTTTCGTCAACCGCGTTCGCCCCTTTTTCGAGTGTCTGCCCGACGGTTTCTGCCCCGCGTCCGACAGCATTAGCCGTATTTTCAGCGCCCTTCTTGATTTTATCAAGGACACCTTCGGCCGACACTGGCCCGGCTAGGCAGATGGCAACTGCAATCAATAAAACTCTGGGCATTCCGTGTTTCCGCTTGTGGCCAATGACTTCGCCGCCACGATACCGGATGCACCGGAAATGTATATGGGTTTGGGCCTGATGCGCCCGGGCGTCAATTCACTCGGAATTCGCCTACCACGTTGCGCCATTCCCCGGGCGCGATCATTTTTCGATGTGTAAACCGCACGGAATGCAGCGGTCCTTCGATCTCTCGCTGCCAGAATTCAATAAAATCGAATAGTTTGGGATGATCCGGCGCAAGGTCGTATTCCTGCCAGATAAATGTATTTAGCACGTGAATATAGTCGGGCATGTGATAAAAAAATTCGGCCGTCGTCAGCCCATACCCCTTGAGCATCAGTTCTGTTTCGCTTTGCTCCATGCAGACCTCCAAAATTGTTGCAAGGTCTCTTCAGCATAACACAGAAACCACCTAACCCTTGGTTAACAATATGTTACCCCAGTGTTACGGGTGTTTTTTGCACAGAATGCGCTGCTTGCTTGCACCTTATGTGCCGGGTCTGATAAGGTACATCCACAAGATATAGACCCAGCACAATAAACGGGCAGGTTACGTGAGCGATACGCCAGAAACCCCAGAAAACATGGATGAAACACCGCCCCAGCGTCCCGTATATGACGGCCCGACGGTATCCATCGAATCCGAGATGCGCACGTCCTATCTGGACTATGCGATGTCGGTCATCGTGTCCCGCGCGATCCCCGATCTTCGCGATGGCCTGAAACCGGTGCACCGGCGCATCCTCTATGCCATGCACGAGACGGGCAATACGCACGACAAGTCATACCGCAAATCGGCGCGTCCGGTTGGCGATGTCATGGGTAAATACCACCCGCATGGTGACAGCGCGATCTACGACGCGCTGGTGCGGATGGCGCAGGATTTTTCGATGTCGCTGCCGCTGCTGGATGGTCAGGGCAACTTTGGCTCGATGGACGGCGATAACCCAGCTGCCATGCGTTATACCGAAGTGCGGATGGACAAGCCCGCCGCATCTCTGTTGGCCGATATCGAAAAAGAGACAGTCGATTTTCAGGACAACTATGACGGCAAGGACCGTGAACCGACGGTTCTGCCCGCCCGTTTCCCGAACATGCTGGTCAACGGTGCCGGTGGTATCGCCGTCGGCATGGCGACCAACATCCCGCCGCATAACCTTGGCGAAGTCATCGACGCAACGCTGGCGCTGATCGATGAACCGGATCTGACATCTGAACAGCTGATCGAATATATCCCCGGCCCTGATTTCCCAACCGGAGGTGTGATGTTGGGCCGTTCCGGCGCGCGCAAAGCTTATCTCGAAGGGCGCGGCAGCGTCATAATCCGCTCCAAGACCCGCGTCGAGGAAATCCGCAAGGACCGCTACGCCATCGTCGTGGACGAGATCCCCTATCAGGTGAACAAGGCCTCGATGATCGAGAAAATTGCCGAAGCCGTTCGCGAAAAACGCATCGAAGGCGTCAGCCACGTTCAGGACGAATCCGACCGCAATGGGGTGCGTGTCGTGGTCGAACTCAAACGTGATGCGACGCCCGAAGTTGTTTTGAACCAGCTTTTCCGTTTCTCGCCGATGCAGACCTCGTTTGGCTGCAACATGCTGGCGCTGAATGGTGGCCGGCCCGAGCAGTTGACCCTGCGCCGGTTCCTGACCTCCTTCATTGACTTCCGTGAAGATGTCGTAGCCCGTCGCACTGCGTACGACCTGCGCAAAGCCCGCGAACGCAGCCACATCCTGTGTGGCCTGGCCGTGGCTGTATCGAACGTGGATGAGGTGGTCGCCACAATCCGGTCATCCGCTGACGCGGCGCAAGCGCGTGAAAAGCTGATGACCCGCCGCTGGCCTGCGGCTGAGATCGAAAGCTATCTGCGCCTGATCGACGATCCTCTGTCCAAGATGAACGACGACGGCACCTATAACCTGACCGAAGTTCAGGCCCGCGCCATCCTCGACCTGCGTCTGCAGCGACTGACTCAGATCGGTGTCAAAGAGGTTACGGACGAGCTGGAAGAACTGGCAGGTAAGATCCAGGAATACCTCGATATTCTGTCCTCGCGAGAGCGCATCATGTCGATCATCGGAGATGAGCTGCGCAGCGTTCGTGAACAGTTTGCCGTGCCCCGTCGCACCGAGATCGTCGATTGGTCCGGCGACATGGAAGATGAGGACCTGATCGAGCGTGAGGACATGGTCGTGACCGTCACGTCGGGCGGCTACATCAAGCGTACTCCGCTGGCCGATTTCCGCGCTCAAAAGCGCGGCGGCAAGGGCCTGTCGGGGATGCAGACCAAGGAAGAGGATGTTGTCACCAACCTCTTCGTGGCCAACACACACACGCAGCTGCTGTTCTTCACGACGGATGGCATGGTCTACAAGCTCAAGACCTGGCGTCTGCCGCAGTCGGGGCGCACAGGCAAGGGCAAGGCAATCGTCAACATCCTGCCGATCCCAACCGGTGTTTCCATCGCCGCGATCATGCCCGTAGATGTACCCGATGAAGAATGGGAAAACCTTCAAATCATCTTCGCCACCAGCGCGGGCGACGTGCGTCGTAACCGCTTGTCAGACTTCACCAATGTCCGACGCAACGGCAAGATCGCAATGAAACTGCCCGAAGATGTTGAGCTGGTGAACGCCCGCATCTGCTCGGAAGATGAAGATGTGATGCTGGTCACCAATTCGGGTCGTGCAATCCGCTTCCGCACCACCGATGTACGGGTGTTCAACTCGCGCGAATCCACCGGTGTGCGCGGTATCAGGCTGTCCAATGGCGACCGCGTGGTTTCGATGTCGGTGATCCGCCATTTCGAAGCGACCCCCGAAGATCGTGTGGCTTACCTCAAAATGCGCCGTGCGGTTGCAGGGCTTACCGAAGATGACGCTGGTGACGAAGAGGAAGCCGCGGCAAGCAGTGATTTCAACCAGGAAAAGTATGCCGAGATGTCGGCAGCCGAAAACCTGATCCTGACGATCACAGCAGGCGGCGCGGGCAAGCTGAGCTCTAGCCACGACTACCCAGTCCGCGGACGCGGCGGGATGGGCGTGGCCGCCATGGACAAGGCGATGCGGGGTGGCGAACTCGTCGCCTCGTTCCCGGTCGATATGGAAGATCAGATCATGCTGGCGACGTCCAAAGGCCAATCGATACGGGTGCCGGTTGATGGGATTTCGTTCCGTTCCCGCTCGGCCGGTGGCGTGAAGGTCTTCAACACCGGCAAAGGCGAAGTGGTCGTAAGTGTTGCCTGGATCGCCGATCAGGGCGACGAGGACGAAGCGGAAGAGTAACCGGCTGATCCATAAAATTATTCAGGCGCTACACTTTCGGGTGTGGCGCCTTTTTCAAATCAAAAGGTCTTCGACTGCCCAAAGACGATCCTGTCCCCAGACACTTTCCCCGGCGACGCGGAAACTTGGGACCCCCCATAGCCCGATCTCTTGCAGGCGGTCCTGATTGACCGCTACCCGATCTCTCCAATGATCCGAGCTAACGTGCGGTTTCGCACTCTGCCAATCCAACCCCGCGTTTTCGATGATAGTCCGAAGCCCTCGATCGGTTGCGGCATTCAGACCCTCGGACCAAACTCCGCGCAGGAAGGCGGAACAGAACTCAGGCAATTTTTCCTGCGCTTCGGCATGATCCAGTACGGCATAGCCACGCTCGACTCCTTTGCCTAAAGGATCACAGATACGCCCAAATGGGATCCCCAACCGCCGCGCTTCGCGCACGCAATCATAAAGGATGTAGGAGGACTTGGGTGGAGGGACGGGTAAGCCTCGCATCAACATAGGCAAAACCGGCTTCAGAACCAGCCGTGCGTTGTAATGGCGTGCCAAATCGACAGCTCGGTCAAATGCCAGATACGAATAAGGGCTGCGGAAAGAAAAGAAGAACTCAATCTGCTGATCTTTAGACTTCTCTTGTTCCAGTTGCACTGAAGGCAAAGACACTATCGGTGACGATCCGCTTCCCAGACCCACGTGCAGCAACCGATTTTCGAGGTAATGAAGACGATCAACGCCCCAATACCATTCACCATCGTAGTGAAATGTTCCGCCGAGATAGTGACCCAAAGCGGAAAGTTGTTGGTCACCATCCTCGATCAGCGCAGCCGGTAAGGGGTGATCCGAAGACGAAAAGCCCTTTCCCGACCAAAGATCTTCGCTGATACCTCGGACATTTTGAACAAAGCTCTCATTCGTCAGTTCGGCTGCCATCTGTTTTTTCGCAACTGCAATGAAAGCCTCGTCAGGAACTGCGCCTTCAGGAGGGCTGAGACCAAGCTTTCGGGCCAGCCTTGCCGCATCTTTGATAGCATTTTGAAGATGTGCTGCCGGGTCCGGCAAAGCCTCGGCCGGAGGGCCCGAAATCAGATGTGGGCGTAGCTCGATATCATAGGTGTCTCGAAACTGCTGTAAGACCTGTGCGGTGAGGTGACAGTATGGGTCGGAAACATCATGGAAATAATGGACAACGCGCGGGCGGTTCAGCACGTGATGCTTTGCCTCCAGCACGCGCCTACGCGCCATCAGGCGCGTGTTGCTGGTCAGAATTGACGCTAAGTGTGGTTTGACATGTGTTGCAAAGAACAAGGTGGTTCCTTTGGTAAAACCGTTCGAACCACCCTACCCTCATTCAGGTCAAAACCAATGCACCTACACGGCAACTTGACGAAACGTTTTCTGACCTCAGAGCCCGTATAACCCGCCAAATTTCTGTTCCAGATACCCAAGTAACGGGTCGGGTCCGGGTTCCATACCGCTTGCACGCTGAATGGTCTCGCGTGGAGCGTAAAGCCCACCATGTTGCTGCACATTCTCACGCAGCCAACCTGTCGCGCCAGATGTGTCTCCTGCTGCCAGTTGCGCATCCAGTTCCGGCACAGCGTTCCGCAACGCTTGGTAAAGGCATCCTGCATAGACATTGCCCAGCGAATAGGTCGGGAAATAACCAAACAGACCCACTGACCAGTGCACATCCTGCAGACATCCGTTCGAAGGTTTGTCGATCGCATATCCGAAATCCGCCTTGAAACGGTCGTTCCACGCGGCCTCAAGATCATCCACTTGGAGGTCACCGGCCATCAGCGCGCGTTCCAGATCAAAGCGCAGCATGATGTGGAGGTTGTATTGCACCTCATCCGCCTCGGTGCGGATATAACCGTTGTGAACACCGTTGACCGTTGCATAGAACGTATCCGCGTCGGTGATGCCAAAATCGCCAAACGCGTCTTTCATTTGGCCAAACAACCAACCGGTAAAGGTACGGGATCGGCCCAGTTGGTTCTCGTAGATCCGGCTTTGGCTTTCATGCACACCCATCGACACACCCCGCCCCAGCGGCGTCAGGGCATAAGCCGGATCAATCCCCTGTTCATAAGCGGCATGGCCGACCTCGTGGATTGTCGAATAGAAGCAGTTGAACGGATCGTTTTCACTGGTCCGGGTGGTGATCCGAACATCCGAGCCGCTGCCCGAGCTGAACGGGTGAACGGCCTTGTCGATACGGCCTGTATTCAGGTCATACCCGAAAGTGGTGGCCAGTTTCTCGGACAATTGCATCTGTTTCAGCTCATCGAAACTCCCCGTCAAAGCCTGAGGTGCAGGTTTATCCAGAACAGCGGCGCGCAGAGCTACCAGACGCGGGCGCATCTGGTCAAAGATTTCGGCGATCTGCGATCCGGTCGTGTAAGGCTCATAATCCTCAACCATCGCGTCGTAGATATTGCCACCCTGCGCCAGTGCGGCACCTTCTTCACGCTTTAGCGCCACGACTTCATCCAGTACGGGCAAGAAAGCGGCGACATCTTCGTCTGCGCGGGCCTGCGCCCAGGTTCCTTGTGCTGCTGACGTCACGCGTGCAATGGCCGTTGCCAGATCGGCAGGCACCTTGACGGTCCGTTCATAGGATCTGCGGATTTCTCGCAACTGCGCCTGCCCCACCTGATCCTGAGGCTCGGCTTGCTCCAGCCATTCAGCCACACGGGGATCGGATCGGCGCGCGTGCAATACCGCTTCAATCGCTGCCATTTCCTCGGCCCGCTGCGACGCGGCCCCCCGAGGCATCACCGTTTCCTGATCCCAACCCAAGCGTCCGGCAATCTCTCCCAAAGCCGAAGTTTCGCGTTGGAACGCCATCAAATCGTCATAAGCACTCATGGAAATCAGGCTCCGCGCAGAGAGGTTGCTATTGGGTAAGCGGTCAGGAAACGCGCCCGTAGGATCAGCGTCCAGACGACGACGGCCATGAATTGGTGGAATATGGCGATCTGCCACGGCGCGGCGTAGATTACTGTCAATATGCCGATGACCACCTGCAGCGAAAGCGCCGCGAAGGCCGCGTTGAAGGCAAAACGCGTTTGCGGGTGGGCGCTGCTGTTGCCGCGTCGCCAAACGATGATAGCGAAGATGAATAGCAGATAGCCCAAACAACGGTGGATGAATTGAACCAGCCCGGGGCTTTCGAAAATGTTGCGCCACATCGGTTCGAGCATCGTCATATCAGGCGGCAGCAACTGCCCGCCGATCAGCGGCCAGTCGGTATAAGACCGCCCGGCGTCGATCCCGGCGACAAGCGCGCCAATGAGTATTTGCAAAAAGGCGAAATGCATCAGGCCGGTGGACAACGAGAACAGACGCGCCTCTTTCGCGCGACGGGCCTGCATCAGGTCACGCTCCTCACGGCCCAGCTCAAAGATGTACCAGGCAAGGAAGCCGAGAATTACAAAGGCCAGCCCCAGATGAATCGCCAGGCGATAGCTGGCCACGGCGATCATCCCCTCGCCCTGCGTCACGCCCGAGGCAACCATCCACCAGCCGACTGCGCCCTGAACACCGCCCAAAAGGCCCGGAATCAACAACTTACCGGTCCAGCCGGTTGGTATTTTCCGCGCCACAAGGAAGCCAAAGAAGCCAAGAGCCCAGACCAGCCCAATCACGCGCCCCAGCTGACGATGGCCCCATTCCCACCAGTAGATGGATTTGAAATCGCCCAGCTCCATCCATTGGTTCTGGATGCGCCACTGGTCGATCTGCTTGTATTTGTCGAACTCGGCCTGCCAGTCCGCCTCATTCATCGGCGGGATGGCCCCAGTAATCGGCCGCCACTCGGTGATCGACAATCCGCTATCGGTCAGGCGTGTCAGCCCACCCACAGCGATCATGATGACCACAAGGGCAAACAGGATCATCAGCCAGGCGCGAATGGCCTTACGCGCACCCCCGCGGCCACGATCGATCATACCCGGTTGAACGGCTTGTTGTTTTTCAGTGTCTGAGACGTCTTCGAAGATGCTGCGCTTACCGCTCATGCTGTCCTCTTGTGCCTTGGATTTCGTCGCAAGCTAGGGTGAAGCGGAACATAGGTCCAGCCTCAGCCTTTGTCTTTCCAGCGGACCATCTGCCGCATGACCCCATGCAACATCTGCACGTCGGCCCGCGTCATGCGCATCCGCGACCAAAGGTTGCGCAGGTTAGTCTTCATACTGTCGGCCTTTTCGGGCGGATAAAAGAACCCCGCCTCTTCCAGCCGGTCTTCATAGTGTTCGACCAGTTTCTCGACCTCGATGCCCGTGGCCCAGTCGCCCTTGCCCAGATCGGTGGCCTCATGAACCACATCGCCGGTTTGGCGCATCCACTCATAGGCGGTCAGAAGCACGCATTGGCCAAGATTCAGCGAAGCGTATTCCGGATTCACCGGAACCGAAATGATGGCGTTTGCCTTGGCGATGTCTTCGTTTTCAAGCCCTGCGCGTTCCGGGCCAAACAGAACACAGACCTTTTCACCAGCAGCAACCCTTTCGGCAGCCAGCTGCATTGCGCGTTCCGGGCTGTAGACCGGCTTGGTCAATCCACGCTGTCGCGCCGTGGTCGCAAAAACAAAAGTGCTGTCGGATAGCGCACCGGCCAGATCGTCAAAGAGCTGCGCCTCATCCAACAGACGCCCGGCGCCGCTGGACATCGCCACAGCCTTGGGGTTCGGCCACCCGTCCCGAGGTGCCACGATCCGCATCCGATCCAGCCCGAAATTCCACATCGCCCGCGCGGCGGCACCGATGTTTTCACCCATCTGCGGGCGCACAAGCACGAATGAGGGTTGGGATTTATCGCTGGGCATGGCTGTCTCCGAAAGTTCCGCCTGCTCTAATCTGCGCGCAAAGGCAGGGCAAGCCATCCGCGGCTTCATTTGGGCCGGAAACCAGCATAAAAGTTTGCTTCCCCGCCGCAATCCGCTAAACCGCGCAAAAGACTGAAAGCGAAGGACGCGCCAATGGACACCCCCGAGCAGCCGCAGATTTACCTGATTACGCCACCGACCATCGAACTGAGCAGCTTTCCCGACCGCTTGGCCAGCGTGCTGGACGGGGCAGAGATCGCCTGTATCCGTCTGGCATTGGCTGGTGGCGATGAAGACACCATCGCCCGCGCGGCGGACGCCTGCCGTGAGGTTGCCCATGCGCGCGATGTGGCGCTGGTGATCTCGAACCATGTTCTGCTGGCGCAGCGATTGGGGTTGGACGGGGTGCATCTGGATGACGCCGCGCGCTCGGTTCGGTTTGCAAGAAAGGAATTGGGTGCGGAAGCCATCGTTGGCAGCTTTTGCGGTGCGTCCAGCCATGATGGGATGACCGCGGGTGAGGCGGGTGCGGACTATGTCGCCTTTGGACCGGTGGGCGCGTCAACGCTGGGTGATGGCACGATGGCCGAAATGGATCTGTTCCAATGGTGGTCTGAGACGATTGAAGTTCCAGTCGTTGCCGAGGGTGGCCTGAATCCCGACTTGGTTCGCGACCTAGCCCCCTGCACCGATTTTTTCGGAATCGGGGACGAGATCTGGTCACAAGATGACCATCTGGCCGCGCTGAAGGATCTGACTGACGCGATGCGCTGATCAGTGCGAGCGTTAACGCTTGCACCTTCGCCGGGGCTGCGGCATGACGACGACATGACTCAGAACAGCGACATCCTTTGTATCGGCTCGGTTCTTTGGGACGTGATTGGCCGGTCCGCCAGCGCCATGCGGCAGGGCTCGGACGTTCCAGGGCGGATCACCCGCCTGCCCGGCGGCGTGGCCATGAACATCGCCATGACGCTTGTGCGCTTTGGCATGACCCCCACTCTGCTGACTGCCATCGGGCGCGATCCTGAGGGTGATGAGCTGGCAAACGCCTGTTCCCGATTGGGCATGGTGACGGATCACATTTACCGTTCGCAGGATTTGCCGACCGACCGGTACATGGCAGTCGAAGGGGCCAACGGCCTGATCGCAGCCATTGCCGATGCGCATTCGCTTGAGGCCGCGGGTGCCAAAATCCTGCGCGCGCTAATGCACGGGCCGCTAGGGTACGAAAACGAGCCGTTTGAAGGACCTATCGCACTGGACGGCAATCTGACACTGAACTTGCTTGAGGAAATCGCCCAAAGCCCCGCCTTTGCGCGCGCCGATCTGCGTGTGGCACCGGCCTCGCCCGGTAAAGCCGAACGCTTGCTGCCGTTCCTGAAGCATGCGCGGGCCACGCTGTATGTGAACCTCGAAGAAGCCGGCATCCTGTGCCAGCGCGAATTCAAGGATTCCGAAAGCGCCGCCAAAGGCCTGCTGGATCGTGGCGCGCTGCGGGTGTTGGTCACCGACGGCGGAAGCTCGGCCACGGTTGGTAATGCGGATGAAATCCTAACCCAAACACCCCCGTCCGTTCTGGTTACCCGCGTAACCGGCGCAGGCGACACATTTATGGCGGCCCACATCGCCTCAGAATCCGGTGGAGCATCCAGTGCCGAGGCCCTGACCCGTGCCCTGAACGCCGCCGCAACTTACGTATCCGGAGAGACCCCACTGTGATCGACATTCAATATTCCGCCGAGGTCCGCACCGCCAAGGACGCAGGCCAACCCATCGTTGCGCTGGAAAGCACCATCATCACCCACGGGATGCCCTACCCTCAGAACATCGAGGTTGCGGCTCAGGTTGAACAGGACATCCGCGACGCGGGCGCAATTCCGGCAACCATGGCCGTGATCAAAGGCAAACTGCATGTGGGGCTTGAGGCTGATGAGCTGAAAGCACTGGGTCAGGCGCAGGGCGTCGCCAAGCTGTCGCGCGCTGATATGGCAGCCTGCATGGCAACCGGCGGCACTGGCGCAACCACAGTCGCTGCGACGATGATTGCCGCCCACTATGCCGGGATTGAGTTGTTTGCCACCGGCGGCATCGGCGGGGTACATCAGGGTGCCGAGACGACCTTTGATATCTCAGCCGATCTGCATGAGCTGGCGCAATCCCCGGTTACGGTTGTCGCTGCAGGCGCAAAGGCCATCCTCGATCTGGCAAAAACGCTCGAGGTTCTGGAAACACTGGGCGTTCCTGTCATCGCATACGGGCAGGACGAATTCCCGGCCTTCTGGTCGGCCAAATCCCCTTATGCCGCGCCCCTGCGCATGGACAGCGCCGCGGACATCGCCACAGCCCACGCCACGCGCCGCGCGCTTGGCTTGCCCGGCGGTCAGTTGGTCGCCAACCCGATCCCAGCCGCCGATCAGATCCCAGCTGAAGAACTGGCACCCATCATTGCATCGGCACAGGCCGACGCAGATACGCACCGGATCAGCGGCAAGGGTGTCACGCCGTACCTGCTGCAGCGGATCTACGAACAGACCGAAGGGCGTTCGCTGACCGCCAATATCGCTCTGGTCCGCAACAACGCGCGACTGGCAGCCGGGATTGCCCGTGCTCTGGCCGCGAAGACCGATTGACTTAAGCCTATTGTACCAAGGCACCCGACTGCTTAACTAACTCGGCAGAAAACCGCTCAGGACCGCAATGAACACGCCATTTGACGAAGAACCGCATCGCCGCCCGGGCCTGTTTTCGCGACTGCGCGCGTCTTTCCTGACGGGCATCGTTGTGATTGCGCCGGTTTGGCTGACCATCTGGCTGATCTGGTCCGTGGTCGGCTGGATCGACAGCGCGGTGCTGCCCATAATTCCACAGCGGTTCCAGCCGCAGGAATACGTGGGCATCAACCTGCGCGGCGTCGGCGTTGTCATCTTTCTGATCTTCACAGTTCTGGTTGGATGGATCGCCAAAGGTATTCTGGGCCGGTCCCTGATCCAAATTGCCGAAAGCCTTGTCAGCCGGATGCCCGTTGTTCGATCCGTCTATTCCGGGATCAAACAGATCTCGGAAACGGTGTTTGCCCAGACTGAACGGTCATTCGAAAAAGCATGCCTGATCCAATACCCCCGCCGCGGCATCTGGGCGATTGGTTTCGTGTCCACCGCGGCAAAAGGCGAAGTCAGCGAGCGGGCTGAAACCGGGGGCGAACTGCTGGGCGTTTTTGTTCCGACCACGCCCAACCCGACCTCTGGCTTCCTATTGTTCTTCCCGGCCGAGGACGTGATCCTGCTGGATATGACAATCGAGGACGCCGCAAAGCTGGTGATTTCCGCAGGCCTTGTTTACCCCAACGAAAAAGACCCCACGCAGCCACCCGAGTGATCAGCCAAACATCTCGGGCAGGTCGACAGTGCTGCGTGCGCCGAGATCGGCTTTGTGATCACCAATGAACCGGTGCGCCGCGGCGCGCCCCGCTTCCTTCAGCTTATGCAGGATCACTGGGTTGGGAACCGTCTTGGTTGCCACGGACAAATCGTTCATCAATTCGTCATCCGCGATCATGTGAACAAACACGCGGCTCATCTCTCCGGCCGTCAGCTTACCGTCCGCCAACAGACGCTGAACAAAATTGATCGCCCGCAGCTCGCGAAACAGGGATGAGTTAAAGCTGATCTCGTTGATCCGATTCTGGATCTGCTGCGGAGTTTTCGGCACCTCATCACGTTCAAGCGGGTTGATGTTCACGACCACGACATCTTCAGGCAAATCATTGTTAAACAGGGGATAAAGCGCCGGGTTTCCAGTGTAACCACCATCCCAATATGCCTCGGTCCGGCCCGAGCTGGGGTCAAATATCTCGACGGCCTGAAACAGGCTCGGCAGGCAGGCCGAGGCCAAAATGGCATCCGTGGAAATCTCTTCCCCGGTGAACACCCGGATCTTGCCGCTGCGCACACAGGTCGCGCAGACAAACAACTGGGGTCCTTGATCCGTGCAAATCTCATCAAAGTTGAACCGATCCACAACCGGTTCCAGGGGATTGCGGTAAAAAGGACCATAGGCATAAGGCGACACCATCCGCGACCAGGCATCACCAACTGAGAATGGCAGTGAATACTCCATCGACTGGGCAATCTGCGCAGGCTCCAGCGCCTGCATCCAGTTAGCCAGGCGCATATCCCCTACCGCACCCATCCGTGCCCATAGCCCGTCCAGACAAGCCCGCGCGCCGTCGCGTCCGTTGTGCACCATCCCGGATTTGAACGCAGCGCCATTCAGCGCCCCGGCCGAGGTCCCAGTGATCGCCGCAACCTCGATATCTTCTTCGTCCAGAATTCGATCCAGAACGCCCCAGGTAAAGGCACCGTGCGCTCCGCCACCCTGCAAAGCCAGATTGATCCGTTTCACTGTCCTGCCCCTTCATCTTTTCCAAAATACTCCGGGGGTGCGGGGGCAACGCCCCCGTGAAACCTCACAACGCTGTCCAACCGCCATCGACCGAGATCGTGGTCCCGGTGATCTGCGCTGCCGCATCCGAGCACAGGAAGATCGCGGTGCCACCCAATTGCTCGACCGTGGCGAATTCTTTCGAAGGTTGCCGTTCAAGCATCACGTTCTTGATCACGTCCTCACGGCTCATGCCGTATTCCTTCATGGTGCCTGGGATCTGTGCCTCGACCAATGGTGTCAGGACGTATCCCGGGCAGATCGCATTGCATGTGATCGGCTCCTGCGCGGTTTCCAGCGCCACGGTTTTGGTCATGCCAACCACGCCGTGCTTTGCCGCGACATAGGCCGCCTTGAACGGAGACGCCGTTAACCCGTGTGCCGAGGCGATATTCACAATACGACCCCACCCGGCCTCTCGCATCATTGGCAGCGCGCCGGCCATCGTATGAAAAGTCGAGTTCATGTTGATCGCGATGATCGCATCCCACTTTTCGACCGGAAACTGATCAACCGGTGCAACATGCTGAATGCCCGCGTTGTTCACCAGAATATCACATGCCCCCGCCTTTTCGATCAGCGCGCGGCATTCTTCACCTTTAGACATGTCTGCCTTGATATAGCGTGCGCTGGTCCCGGTCTCTTTCGAAATCTCGGCGGCCAGCGCATGATCTTCGTCGCGGTCGGTAAATGAATTCAGCACCACGTTGGCCCCGGCCTTCGCCAGCTCACGCGCGACGCCCAATCCGATCCCTGAATTCGATCCGGTGATAATTGCTGTTTTTCCCGAAAGGCTCATGGCCGAACTCCCACAAAATCAACTTTGGCGGCACAGTGCCATGCTGCAGCTGCAAAGAAAACGGGGAAACATTCGGGCGACGCATCCTACGACAGATCCGAACAAAAAAAACGCCCGCACGAAGCGGGCGTTAAGTTATTGAGGCAGGTTTCATACAGGCAAGAAACCTATCGAGCAGTGCGTCCTTTATAAGCAATTTCTTGTGTTCGTCCAAGCTAAAAGTTTGAAAACAAGAAAAATCATAGCTACGATGAATCCCAACAAAATAAGGCCAGAGCAGGATTGTTTCCAAAATGAGCCCCGATTTTCTACGCCCCGTACGTCCATTGATCGCGGGAATCACTGCACTTTTGAGCACGTCAATTGCTTATGCAGAATCGACCCATGGCATAGCTATGTATGGTGACCCGGCCCTACCACCGGATTTTGTGTCCCTGCCCTACGCAAATCCAGACGCGCCCAAAGGCGGGAAAGTCGTGTTCGGAAATACGGGCGGCTATAACAGTTTGAACCCGTTCGTGCAAAAAGGCAGCTCGCCCTGGCAATTGCGATTTTGGACCCACGAGGGCCTGTTGGGCCGATCCTGGGACGAACCTTTCACTCTTTACGGGCTGTTAGCCGAATCAGTTGAGACAGCGCCGGACCGGTCCTGGGTCGAATTCACCCTGCGTGAGAACGCAGAATTCTCGGATGGTACACCAGTAACAGTGGACGATGTCATCTGGTCGTATGAGACTTTGGGAACCGAAGGCCACCTGCGTTATCGCGGGCTGTGGAGCAAGATTGACAGTATTGAACAGACCGGGCCCCGCTCGGTGCGCATCACCTTTAACGAACCTGACCGAGAGCTTGCCCTGATCGCAGGCCTGCGCCCGATCCTGCAGAAAGCCCAGTGGGAAGGTAAAGAATTTGCCAATGCCGGGCTGCATGACATCCCTATCGGCACAGGCCCCTATGTTGTCGACAGCTATGAGGCCGGTAGATACGTGAACCTCAAGCGGAACCCGGATTATTGGGGCACCGACATCCCCTTCCGTAATGGCACCATGAATTTGGACGAAATGCGGATCGAGTTCTACGGCGACGGCACTGTTCTGTTCGAGGCCTTCAAAGCCGGTGAACTGACTGCGGTACGTGAATTCAATGCCGACAAATGGGCCAACCAATACAGTTTCCCGGCCGTCCAGCGTGGGGATGTGGTCAAGACCGAGATCCCGCACGGCAAGCCCTCGGGCATGACCGGGTTTGTCATGAACACCCGCAAAGCGCCGTTTGACGACTGGCGTGTCCGCGAGGCGTTGACGCTGGCGTTCAATTTCGAGTTCATCAACGACACAATTACCGGGAACGCGCAGCCGCGTATCACATCCTATTTCTCAGGCTCGGACCTTTCGGTGCAGCCCGGCCCGGCAAGTGGTCGCGTCGAAGAGCTGCTGATGGAGTTCAAGGACGACCTGCCTCCCGGAACGCTTGAAGGCTATACATTGCCTGAAAGTGACGGATCGGCCCGCAATCGTTCGAACATCCGCGCCGCCACCAAACTGTTGGCCGAGGCTGGCTGGACCATCCAGGACGGCGTGCTGCGTAACGAAAACGGCGATGCCTTTACCTTGACCGTGTTGCTGCAACAGGGCGACACCGAAAGCGAAACGGCAATCGAGATCTACACGCGCGCACTGGAACGTCTTGGCATCGCGGTGAGCACCGAGCAGGTCGACAGCGCCCAGTTCACCAGCCGTACATCCGAGTTGGATTTCGACATGACCTATTTCCGTCGTGCGTTGTCCCTGTCACCCGGCAACGAGCAGCGCCTCTACTGGGGCAGCGAAAACGCGAATACTCCGGGCACGCGCAATTTGATGGGGGTGGCTTCACCCGCTGTGGACGGAATGATTGACGCCATGCTGGCCTCGGAAAGTCATGAGGATTTCGTTGCTGCAACGCGCGCGCTTGATCGTGTATTGACCGCTGGGCGCTATGTCATTCCGATCTGGAACTTTGATGTGGGCAGGATCGCCCACGCCAAGGAACTCAAGCAGCCGGAAAACTTGCCGATCTATGGCGATGGGCCAGAGTACATGCCGCAAGTTTGGTGGTACGAACAGTAACGGGTCACGCGCAGCACCAAAGGGACGTGGGCGGAAATCGGCGCACAGCCTATTAGCACCGGATATTGCGGGTCGAGTTTTTGCTGCTCCAACATGTTGCAATTGCTCCAACGTCAAGTGCTCCCCTAAAAAACTCACACAAAAAGCTTTACTGAACAGGGTTTAGCGATATAGCTTGTGCATAAACTGCAGTACGCTGCACGAATTGATTATTGCTTTGAATTTCAAAACGTAACTCTTCGTCCGGTGCGCAGCACATCGAATTTACGGACCGGCCTCCACTCACTCAAAATCAGGTCCGTCTGCCCGTTGCGGATAGGCTGCAACGGGCACTTTCGACCCCGTCAAAAATCAAACCGCCTCCCGTCCTCGGGTGCGACATTTTGTCATACCCAAACGCCCCCACCACCTTCGTACGCTGGTTCTTGGGACGAGCGGTTTGAAACCATGAAAACGGAAAGCTGTCTAATGTTGAAATGGACCGATCTGACGCAAGACCTGGACGCAATGTATACGCGCGCCAAACGGAGATTTCCGAACCTGCGGGATCAGGACATGGTGCGGTTAAGCCAAGACCGCAAATGTTTCGAAGCGTATCTGGCCGAACGCCATCAACTGACTATGAACGAAGCCCACGAAGAGCTTGAGGACTTTTTGTTCACGGAAGGTTTGAACCGCGAATTCAGCCGGTCGTTAAGTAAGTGATGTTACCCACAGGATCATTGCATCTTCGTCGCTGACCGAGATTACATTGTGCCCCATGCTCCCGTCGTAATAGGCGCTGTCGCCGCGGCGCATTTCGACTGGTTCATAAAACTCGGTATAAAGGCGCACAACACCCGTCAAGACATACAAGAACTCTTCGCCGTCGTGGCGGACCCAGCCGTCGAACTCATCCATTGACCGCGCGCGGACACGGGCCCGATAAGGCAACATCTGCTTTTTGGTCAGCGTTTCGGCCAGCAGTTCATGTTCATAGGTGGTTGTGGGATGGGCAGACCCTTCGCCCATGCGCGTCACGGCCATCCGGCCGATCACCTGGTCCCTCTGCGGCGGCGTAAACAGCTGCGGCACCGAGATCTCAAGACCGGTCGCAAGCTTTTTCAGCGCGTCATAGGTGGGCGACATCTGACCATTTTCGATCTTGCTGAGCGTTGAACGCGCCAGACCAGCCTGCGTGGCCGCCTGTTCAAGCGTCCATTTCCGCGCTTTCCGCAGCTCGCGCACACGCGCGCCGAGGTCCAATGGTTCAACTTCCGTATGTTCGCCCGAGTCCCGGGCAATGCGGATCAGAGATGTCTGGTCTTGGGTGCTCATGCGTCATTCTATAGGCGCAGCCCGCCGTGCTTGCAACGCAGCAGTGGTCGCGCTAGCCAGTTGCCATGCTTTCTATTTTTGATCAGGGGCCGCCGCCGGCCTGCCCGTCTCCGTTCAATCTGGCAGCGCATGTACTGCGCTGTGCGGACAGGCTTTCGGACAAGACCGCCCTGTCTGTTCTAGGGTCCTCGGATACCGAGCATTGGACGTATAGCGAGTTGCAGCAGGCCATTCTGGGAACTGGCACAGGGTTGTTGAATGCCGGTTTGAAGCCCGGCGATATCGCGTTGATGCGGCTTGGAAACACGGTCGATTTCCCGATTGCCTATCTCGGAGCGATTGCTGTCGGCATCGTCCCGGTCCCAACGTCATCGCAGCTGACCGAGCCGGAAACAGAGCGCATGATCAACGATCTCAGACCTGCCGCCATTCTGCGTGACCCACAGGTTGCGTGCGCCGCGCACCCGGTTCAGATTGACCTGTCCGATTTGGCCGGAATGCGTGATCTGCCTGCTGCAGAATATCAAATGGGTGACCCGGAACGGATGGCCTATGTCGTCTATACTTCGGGCACGTCGGGAAAACCAAGGGCTGTGGCCCACGCCCATCGTGCCATCTGGGCGCGTCAGATGATGGTGGATGGCTGGTACGGGCTGCGTGAAACCGATCGCCTGTGTCACGCAGGCGCGTTCAACTGGACCTATACCTTGGGCACCGGTCTGATGGATCCTTGGACCATTGGCGCAACGGCTCTTATCCCTGCGCCGGGCACCGATCTGGACGCTCTACCTACCCTGCTACGCCGTCATCAGGCCACCATCTTTGCTGCAGCACCGGGCGTATTCCGTAAGGTGGTGAGCTCAACAGACGACCTGGACCTGCCGGAATTGCGGCATGGGTTATGCGCCGGAGAAAAACTGTCACGGCATCTGCATGAACAGTGGACGCAGGCGACCGGCACTGAACTCTACGAAGCTTATGGCATGTCCGAGTGTTCGACTTTCATTTCGTCCAGCCCGGCGGATCCAGCACGGTCCGATGCATTGGGCCAACCGCAGCCTGGCCGCCGTGTGGCTATCCTGGGACCTGACGGTCCCGTACCTCAGGGTCAGGAAGGCACCATTGCCATACACAGGTCCGACCCCGGTCTGATGCTGACCTATCTCAACGCCCCGGACGAGGCCGAAGCCCGGATGCAGGGCGACTGGTTCCTGACCGGCGATCAAGGGGCCATGGCCGTGGATGGCCAGATCACCTATCTGGGTCGCGATGACGATATGATGAATGCGGGCGGCTATAGGGTGTCACCGGTTGAGGTCGAGGCGGCGCTGTCCCGATATCCCGGCATCGCGCAGGTCGGGGCTGCGGCAGTCGAGGTTAAACAGGACACATTTGTGATAGCAGCCTTCTATACAGGACCGGAAAAGCTGGACGACAACGCCCTGCGCACCTATGTCGAGGCAAATCTGGCGCGCTATAAGCAACCGCGCGCCTTTATCCATCTGCCTGAACTGCCCACCGGCGGGAACGGGAAACTTCTGCGCCGGGCGCTGCCGGCCTATTTCAAGGCGACCAACCCATGACCGAGACCGTCAAGCTTGATATCATGTCCGACCCGATCTGCCCGTGGTGCTATATCGGCAAGACCCATCTGGACAAGGCGCTGGCGGCGATCCCGGACCATCCGTTTTTGATCGAATGGCATCCATTCCAGTTGAACCCCGACATGCCGGATGCCGGGATGGATCGCCGCGAGTATCTCGAACGCAAGTTCGGGGGCAAGGAAGGCGCGGTGCGTGCCTATGCTCCGGTCGTTGATCATGCTGAGAATGCAGGTCTTAAGATCGACTTCGAAGGTATGAAGCGCACGCCCAACACTCTGGACGCGCACCGCCTGATCCATTGGGCAGGGATTGAAGGCAAACAGAACGCCGTGGTCGATGCGTTGTTCGATGCCTATTTCGTACAGGCCCGCGATATCGGCGATCATGAGGTTCTGGCGGATATTGCCGACAATGCGGGCATGGACGCCGCAGTCGTTCTAAAACTGCTGAAATCCGATGCCGATCGCGAGGATATCAGCAACCGTGACAGCCATTCCAGGCAAATGGGCGTCAGCTCTGTCCCGACGTTCATCGTTGCCAATCAACATGCCGTCCCCGGGGCGCAACCCCCTGAAATGTGGGAAAAAGTGATTGCTGAAATCATGTCTCAACTTGAGGCTTCTCCTGCAAATTAGCACAGACCTCTGTGCAATTTGACACCTAGCGTCAACTGATTTGCCGTGATAGCGCGAACAGATCAGGAGGGCGCTATGGCCAATCGCATGTCACGGGGTGAGTTCGTAGCACTTGTCGCAATGATGTTTGCGACAATCGCGTTTTCGATCGATTCCATGTTGCCTGCACTGCCAAATATCGGCGCGCAACTCAGCCCCAACGACGTCAACAAAGCCCAGCTGATCCTGACTTCGTTTGTGTTGGGCATGGGGATTGGCACGTTTTTCACCGGTCCGCTGTCGGACGCCTTTGGCCGCAAACCAGTGATTTACGTCGGATCGGCACTGTATATCATCGCTGCGGCAGCTGCCTGGGCCAGTTCATCACTCGAAATGCTATTGGTCGCCCGTGTCTTCCAGGGGATCGGATGTGCGGCCCCGCGCGTGGTGGCCATGGCAATTATTCGCGACCTGTATTCGGGCCGCGAGATGGCGCGGATTGTATCGATTGCAATGATGATCTTCACCCTGGTACCGGCGATTGCGCCAATGCTTGGTGCCGGCGTGATCGCACTGACCGGATGGCGAGGTATCTTTGCCTCATTCATCCTGTTCTCACTGATCACCATCGTCTGGATGGGCCTGCGCCTTCCGGAACCTTTGTCGGTCGAGAACCGGCGCCCGTTGCGCCTGCCCCTTATACTGGACGCCGCACGCCAGATGTTCACACATCCAACGGTGCGGCTGTCAATTTTGGTCCAGACACTGTGTCTGGGCATGTTGTTCACCATGCTGACGATGGTTCAACCGGTCTACGATGTCATCCACGACAGTGCCGACAGTTTTCCGTTCTGGTTCGGGTTCGTGGCGTTGATGGCGGGCTCAGCCAGCTTGTTAAACGCAGCCCTTGTTATCAAATTGGGCATGCGCCGGATCGTGACATGGGCGTTGGGCGCGCAAGTCCTCTTTACCACAGCTGTCATCGCCCTGAATGCAGCAGACCTATCGCCCACGCTGTCCTTCGCAGTTTTCGTAAGCTGGCAAACGGCGGTTTTCTTTATGGCAGGCATGACTATGGGCAACCTGAACGCCATCGCGATGGAGCCGATGGGCCATATTGCGGGCATGGCAGCCTCGGTGATCGGGGCGATCTCGACCGTGTTTGCTGCCGCGATTGCAGCGCCTATCGGGCAGATGTTCGACGGGTCTATCACCCCGCTGGCTGTCGGCATCCTGGCCATGAGCGCCGCGGGCTTCGGCCTGATGCTGCATATGGGGCGGATCGAAAACAGGCTGCCAGCCTGATCTGTGCAGGAACGGTGAATCAGGCTAACATCTGCTCAATATGAGTGGAGTTTTTCAGTGAGCGACTACTACGATCTTGGCGCATATTCCTGTCCGATAACGACGGCCTCAGCAGACGCACAGCTTTGGTTCGACCGAGGGCTGAATTGGACCTACGGCCATAACCACGACGAAGCGGTTGTGTGTTTTCAGCGCGCGCTTGAGTTTGACCCTGACTGCGCGATGGCCCACTGGGGCGTGGCTTATGCTGCAGGGCCAAACTACAACCTTCCTTGGAACTTGCTGGATGACCGCGGGCAACGAAAGGCGCTGGCACTGGCCTATGATGCCACGCAGAAAGCCGTGGCTTTGGCCGAAGGGTGCAGCCCGACGGAACAGGCGCTGATCCGCGCCCTACCCGCGCGGTATCCTCAACGCGATCCCGTCGACGACATGCATAGCTGGGACCATGACTTCGCCGATGCGATGCGCGTGGCCTTTGCAGAGCAGTCGGACCACCTCGATCTGCGCACTATATATGTCGAGGCGTTACTCAACCTGACTCCTTGGCAGATGTGGAACTTGAGAACCGGTGAGCCCGCTGAAGGCGCAGCCACGTTGGAGGCGGAAAAAACCCTGGAAGACGCAATGGCAAGCGACCCGGCAGCCATGTCGCACCCGGGCTTGCTGCACCTCTATGTTCATCTGATGGAGATGTCGCCGACACCAGAAAAGGCCCTGAAGGCCGGGGATATCTTGCGCACATTGGTCCCGGATGCGGGGCATTTGGTGCACATGCCCACCCATATCGATGTCCTGTGCGGGCATTATCAGAACGTCGTCCATTGGAACGAAAAGGCGACCGAAGCTGATCTGAAGTATTATGAGCGCGAAGGTGCGTTCAACATCTACACAGGTTATCGCCAGCACGACTATCACTTTGCTATCTACGGCGCGCTGTTTCTGGGTCAGATGGAACCTGCCCTGCGCGCCAATCAGGGCATATGGGACACCACCCCCGAAGAGATGCTGCGCACGGAAAGCCCGCCCATGGCGGATTTCTTCGAAAGCTACATGTCGATGGGGCCGCACATCCTGATCCGATTTGGCCGGTGGGAAGAAGCAAAGGCCCTGCCCTTGCCCGAGGATCAGGACCTCTACCGCACCGTCACCGCGACCACCCATTACGCCCGTGCAATCGCTTTTGCCGCCACAGATCAGGTCGCCGAAGCAGAGGCCGAAGAGCAACTGTTCCTTGCCGCCAAGGAGCGGGTTCCGGAAACCCGGCTGCTACACAACAACCGCGTGATCGACTTGCTGGACATCGCCCGCGAAATGCTGCGGGGCGAGATTGAGTATCGCAAAGGCAACTATGACGCCGCATTCGCGCATCTTAGGCGCTCGGTCGAATTGGACGACACGCTACCCTACGACGAGCCATGGGGGTGGATGCAACCCGCGCGTCACGCGCTTGGTGCGCTGTTGTTTGAGCAAGGCCACGTGGCCGAAGCCGAAGCGGTGTATCGTGAGGACCTTGGGCTTGGCGGCACCCTCAGCCGCGCCTCAATCCACCCCGACAATGTTTGGAGCCTGAAGGGCCTGCACGATTGTCTGAAAGCACGCGGTGAAGGGGGCGAGATCAAACTGATCAAACAGCGTCTTGATCTGGCGCTTGCCCGCGCTGACCGGGCCGTCGGGGCCTCGTGTTTTTGCGCTCAGGCAGCAATGAAGGCCGCAGAATGATCCGCGCAGTTATGTTGTCGCTACTTTTTTGTAGCCCAACCCTGGCTGACCGCCAATCCTTTCCGCCGGTCGATGAAGCAGAACGCGATCCTACCCTCGTGGCCTTTCGGGAGAGTTTGTTGGCGAGCGTGGCCGCACGTGATACCGAAACCGTTATCGCAGCTGCTTGCCCGGACATCTACCTCAGCCATGGCGGAAGCGGTGGGCCCGGGGAATTCCTTGAATACCTCGGCCCGGAAAACAGCTCTCTAGAAGACCAGAGCCGCGAAGCCTATTGGAGCGATCTGGAAACCACCCTGTCCCAACCGGGCTATTTCGACGACGAGGGCGAGTTTTGGATGCCGCATCAATGGCAGATCACCTTGCCTGCCTCATTGGACCCTTACGTGGCCTACTTTGTCACCGGTGAGAACGTCAGTCTTCGGCAAGCCGCCGAACCAGGCTCCCCAGCGCTGAGCCTCATCAGCTACGAGATCGTCATCGTCCCGACCCATCGAGACGGTGCCGACTATCAACCGGTGATGCTGACTGACGGCACGCGGGGATTCATGCACGGCGACTTTCTATGGCCCATGACAGGTCACCGCGCCGCGCTTGTGAAATCAGACGCGGGCGAATGGCAATTGTGCACTTTCGTCAGCGGAGACTAGGCTTTCGCCTTTTTCTTCTTCGCTGCCATGACCTTTTCCGCCAGATCACGGGCGATGGCGAATGCGCCTTTAATCTTGTCGCTGTCCTTCTTCCAATCGCGTCTGACGACGATCTTGTTGTCCTTGACCTTGGCCAAACCGCGCTGGTTCTGAATGAACTCTACCAAACCCTCCGGCGAGGCGAACTTGTCGTTGTGGAACTGGATTGTCGCGCCTTTCGGCCCGCCATCCAGCTTGGCGATCCCTGCCCGCTTGCACATCGCCTTGATACGCACGACCAGCATCAGGGTGTTCACCTCTTTCGGCAGCGTGCCGAACCGGTCAATCAGTTCTGCGGCAAAACCTTCCAGCTCGACCTTGGTCGAAAGCGATGACAGGCGACGATAAAGCCCCAGACGCACATCCAGATCGGGCACGTAATCTTCGGGGATCAGAACCGGCACGCCCAGATTAATCTGTGGCGCCCATTGGTCGTCGGCTTCCGACAGCCCTTCCATCTCACCGGCTTTGATTTTGGCAATCGCCTCTTCCAGCATCGATTGATACAGCTCATAGCCGACATCGCGCATCTGACCTGATTGTTCCTCGCCCAGCAAGTTGCCCGCACCGCGAATGTCCAGGTCCTGTGATGCCAGCGTGAACCCGGCCCCCAGAGTATCCAGCGAGCCCAGAACCCGCAGGCGCTTTTCGGCTGTCGCCGTCAGATTCTGACGCGGCTTGGTGGTCAGGTACGCATAGGCACGGGTTTTAGACCGCCCTACCCGACCACGGATCTGATAAAGCTGCGCCAGCCCGAACATATCCGCCCGGTGCACGACCATCGTGTTCGCGGTGGGAATATCAAGCCCGCTTTCGACAATCGTCGTCGCCAACAACACGTCGTATTTTCCGTCATAAAAGGCGTTCATACGATCATCGAGTTCGCCCGCCGCCATTTGCCCATGTGCCACCATAAAAGTCAGCTCGGGCAGCTGTTCTTTCAGGAACTCCTCGATCTCTGGCAGGTCGGAGATACGGGGAACAACGTAAAAGCTCTGCCCGCCTCGATAGTGTTCGCGCAGCAGGGCTTCGCGTATGGTCACGGCGTCGAATTCGCTGACATACGTGCGAATGGCAAGACGATCGATAGGCGGTGTGCCGATGATCGACAGATCGCGCACCCCGGTCAGTGACAGTTGCAGTGTCCGAGGGATCGGTGTGGCGGTAAGGGTCAGAACGTGAATGTCGCTGCGCAGCTGTTTCAGGCGTTCCTTGTGACCGACGCCAAAATGCTGTTCTTCGTCGATGATCAACAGGCCCAGATTGTTGAACCGGATACCCTTGGCCAGCAACGCATGGGTGCCGATCACGATGTCGACGGTCCCGCGCGCCATACCATCACGGGTCTGCTGTGCATCTTTCGCGGACACAAACCGCGACAGCTGCCGCACTTCCAGCGGAAAGCCCCGGAACCGTTCCTTGAAACTGGCCGCGTGCTGACGCGCCAGCAATGTGGTCGGTGCAATCACGGCCACCTGAACACCGGACATCGCGGCGACAAAGGCCGCGCGCATGGCAACCTCGGTTTTGCCAAAGCCCACGTCACCACAGATCAACCGATCCATCGGTGCGCCGGAATGGATGTCCTCCATCACCTCGGAAATCGCGCGCAGCTGGTCGTCGGTTTCCTGATATGGAAAGCGGGCGCTGAACTCCTCCCACGCGTGGGGCGGTGGATCCATGACCGGAGCTTTGCGCAAAGCGCGTTCAGCGGCGATACGGATCAGCTTGTCCGCCATCTCGCGAATGCGTTCTTTCAGCTTGGCTTTCTTAGCTTGCCACGCACCTCCACCCAAGCGGTCCAGCAGGCCTTCGTCATGGCCGTATTTCGACAGCAACTCGATGTTCTCGACCGGCAGATACAGCTTGGACTGTTCTGCATATTCCAACAGCAGGCATTCATGCGCGGCACCGGCGGCCGTGACCACCTCCATCCCCATGTACCGCCCGATCCCGTGGTCGACGTGAACCACCAGATCGCCTGGGCTGAGCGACTGGGTTTCGGTCAGGAAATTCTCGGCCTTGCGGCGCTTCTTGGGCTGGCGGATGAGGCGGTCACCCAGCACGTCCTGTTCGGCGATCACGGTCAGACCGGGCGTTTCAAACCCGTGCTCAAGCGCCCAGACAGCCAGATGCAATCCGCGTTTGCCAATCCGGGTGCCATCGGTGACAGGGACGGCTTCGGCCAGGCCTTCATCCTCGATCAAGCCTGTTAGACGCTCTCGCGCCCCTTCAGAATACGACGCAATCAAGACGGGGCCCTTGGCCATCTTGTCGGTGATATGGCTTGCCAAAGCACCAAACAGGCTGATGTTTTCCTGCTGCCGCTCTGGTGCGAAATTGCGGCCAATCCGCCCGCCTGCATCGATCACACCGGGACCGCTGGCCTGAGGCAGCGGGCTGAACTGCATCACCCGCCGGTCCCCGACCGCCTGCTCCCATGCGGCATCGTCCAGATAGAGCAATCCAGGTGGTGTAGGCTTATACACCGTATCCATGCGCGAACGATTTTCCAGCGCCAGACGCCGCGTTTCATACTGATCGGCAATTGTATCCCAGCGGGCAAGCCGCGTGGGTGTCACCTGATCATCCACTGTGATCGTCGCATCCGGCAGATAATCAAACAGGGTTTCCAGCTTTTCGTGGAAGAATGGCAGCCAGTGTTCGATGCCCTGATGCTTGCGGCCCGCGCTGATCGCCTCATATAGCGGATCATCGGTGCCCGCCGCGCCAAATTCGATGCGATAGTTTTGGCGGAACCGCGTGATGGCGGCGTCATCCAGAATGACCTCGGAAACCGGGGCCAATTCGACAACATCCAGCTTTTCGGTCGTGCGTTGCGAAACCGGATCGAACCGGCGCGCGCCGTCCAGCACGTCTCCGAACAGATCCAGACGTACGGGACCGGATTCGCCCGGGGGAAAAATGTCGATGATACCGCCGCGAACGGCATAGTCGCCCGGCTCCATCACTGTCGGACTTTGCGTGAACCCCATGCGTACAAGGAAGTTCCGCAACGCCGTTTCGTCGACGCGATGGTTCACGCGGGCGGTAAAAGCAGCCTCGCGCAGTACATCCCGCTCAGGCACGCGCTGGGTCGCGGCGTTCAGGGTGGTCAGCAGGACAAACCGATCCGGCATCTGATGCACCAGTGCCGCCAAAGTCGCCACACGCGCCGCTGCTATGTCGGCGTTGGGCGACACCCGGTCATATGGCAGACAATCCCACCCCGGAAACACAAAGACCGGCATTTCGGGGGCGAAGAAAGCCAGTGCGGCCCGCATCGCCTCCATCCGTTTATCGTCACGCGCAACGTGGCAGACCGGCCCGCCAACGCGCGTGATCTCATTCAGAACAAGCTGTGCGTCAAACCCTTCGGGAGCGCCGCCAACCGTCACATGGTTCGGAGCTGTCATCGCCTTGCCTTTCTGATTTTCATCCCCCGAGAACGCCGATCGAGACGTTCTGGTACATACCCCAAAGTGACGTGATGACAATTGAGATCATGCCGATGATCTGGGTGTAAATCCTGCAGCGCACAAGGATCTTGGACACGCTTCCAAGCACCGGCTCGATGCCTTGCAACTTGCGCGCGGCGCGAATGTTGATCAGCATTACTAAACTCACCGGGAACAGCAACAAAAACACGGCCTGTGCAAATTCAACGCCATAATAGAAACCCAGCATCGCAAGCCCGGTAAAAAAGAAACAGCTCAAGGCAAGAATAACCAGGCCTGACATATCAACGATGTACAGCATCCTGTTACGGTTGATCCTTACGATATCCAGCAGGTCCTGCTCGGACTGACCGCCAACACGACGGGCACGCACAAGCAGATCGTAGGGAACCCCCATCGCCCAGTGGCTGGCCGACGACCAGAGCACCGCCAACACAATCCAGTACCACAGATTCGAAAAGCTGCGCATGTCGATGAGTTCGAAAATCGAAGAGTGCAAATCCACGCATCAGCCCTTTGTTCATTGTCCTTGGGGCGTTCTTCGCGCAGGCGCGTCCAATGTTACCCTTGAGACCATCGGGAATTCATGCCACCCAATGCACGATTATTCAAGGAGAGCGCGACATGAAACCGACCATCGCCCCCTACCCCCTTACGCGATTTCGCCGGGCGCGCCAATCCAACGCCATTCGTGGGTTGGTGCGGGAAAACGCGCTGACGACAGACGATCTGATCTGGCCGGTTTTTGTGCGCGATGGCGAAGGCATTGAAGAACCCGTTCCTTCAATGCCCGGCGTTCTGCGGCGCTCGGTCGATCTGATTGCCAAAGCCGCAGTCGAGGCACAGGCTATGGACATCCCGGCGATCTGCATCTTTCCCTATACTGATCCCAGCCTGAAAACCGAAGATTGCGCCGAGGCGTGGAACCCAGACAATCTGTCCAACCGGGCCATTCGGGCGATCAAATCTGCGGCCCCCGATATCGCCGTGATGACCGACGTGGCGCTGGATCCATATAACATCAATGGCCATGACGGCTATGTCGTTGATGGCGAGATCGTGAATGATCAGACCGTCGAGGCGCTGGTCAAAATGACACTTGCGCAGGCTGAGGCCGGGGCCGACATCATTGGACCTTCAGACATGATGGATGGCCGCATCGGCGCAATGCGCCGCGCGCTTGAGGGTGCCGGGCACCACAATGTGATGATCCTCAGCTATGCCGCTAAATATGCCAGCGCATTCTACGGCCCCTTCCGCGATGCTGTGGGCGCGTCCGGTGCGCTGACCGGAGACAAGAAGACCTACCAGATGGACCCGGCCAATTCGAACGAGGCCCTGCGCCTGATCGAACGTGACCTGACAGAAGGCGCCGACATGGTGATGATCAAGCCAGGCATGCCCTATCTGGATATCTGTCGCCGCGTGAAAGACACGTTTGGCGCGCCAACCTATGCCTATCAGGTGTCCGGTGAATACGCGATGATACAGGCAGCTGCGCAGAACGGCTGGATTGATGGTGAGAAGGTCATGCTGGAAAGCCTGCTGGCCTTCAAACGTGCGGGTTGCGACGGAATCCTGACCTACTTTGCACCGCAGGTTGCACGCATTCTTCAAGGCTAAAACCCCGGACGGTCGCGACTTTTCGCCGATTGTGAACGCCGTTGGACCAGCTTTCCCGTGACACACGGACGCAATCGGCGTATTCTTGCACACAAGATCGGGAACACCCGACACTTCAGGCAGTTTATACAGAGAAAAAAACATGAGCAGTTCCAACTCTCCCCGACTAAACCGTCGTGGCTTTGCGCTTGGCATGGCCGGTCTTACGCTGACAGCAGCATGCGGAAATGGTGTAGGCAATTCCAATGCGGCCCAGATCGACGCCCGTGTGAACGTGACGCTGAACGAAATGTTCAGCAAATACCCCAACACCGTCGAGATCGCCAACAAAGCCGACGGCATGCTGGTGATGCCACTGATCACCGAGGCCGGGTTCATCTTTGGCGGCGCATATGGCCAGGGCGCGCTGCGCATTAACGGTGCAACGGTCGACTATTACTCGGCCCTATCCGGCAGTGCTGGTCTGCAGATCGGCGCGCAACAATATGCGCACGTCCTGTTCTTCATGACCCAGGACGCGCTAGATGACTTCCGCCGTTCCAGCGGTTGGACCGCAGGTGCGGATATCGGCTATGTCGTCGACGCCACCGGCGACTCGCTGTCAACCGACACAACCCAATTGCGTAAGCCCGTATTGGCCGCCGTTTTCGGACAGGCCGGCCTGAAATTCGGCGCGACCGTCGAAGGCACCAAGTACACGCGCATCATCCCCTGATACCGAATACCACCCCCCCCTTTGCCACGAACCCCGCCACATGTTCAAAACCATGTGGCGGGGTTATTCATCTCAACATGTTAACTCAACGTTCGCGCGGCGTTCCTCTTTCGGTTGCCCGGTCGTTCCAGTAGGGTTCAGCCAATAATTTCTTATGGGGATATGGGGCGTTCATGGGTCTTGTCTTTCGCTGGCTGGTACGGATTGCTACGGGCCTGATCCTGTTGGCCGTTGCGGCTGTGGGCCTTGTCTACTTTCTGGCCAGCCAGTCCCTGCCGGACTATGACCAGACCGTCGAAGTCAGCGGGCTGGGCGACCCGGTCGAGATCGTGCGCGACACCGCCAATGTTCCGCATATCCTTGCCGAAAGCGACCCGGACGTGTTCTTTGGCCTGGGCTATGCCCACGCGCAGGATCGCCTGTGGCAGATGACCGTGATGCGTCGCACGGCGCAGGGCCGTTTATCCGAAGTGTTCGGCAAGCGCACTGTCCCCATCGACAAGCTCTTGCGCCGTTTTGACTTGTACAGTCTTGCCCACCGCTCGGTCGAGGTGCAGGACGATTACACCAAAGCTGCGCTGCGCGCTTATTCTGCGGGCGTAAATGCCCGGCTGGACGAGATAAATGAGAACGCATTGGGACGCGGCGCGCCCGAGATGTTTCTGTTCAACGCACCTGTTTCGCCGTGGCAGCCCGGCGACAGCATTGCGATCATCAAACTGATGAGCTTGCAACTGTCCGACCATTTGAAAGATGAGGTCCTGCGCGCCCGCACTTCCCTGATGCTGAACGATCCTCAGCGGCTTGCCGATATCCTGCCAGACGTACCGGGCACGGGCATCGCGGCGCTGCCGGAATATGCATCTTTGTTCCCAGAACTACCGCGCTATGCCGAAGGCACGCCGATGCCATACTCGCCGCTGTCACCATTCCCTAAACGCGGCTTGGCCGGGGCGTCGAACGCGTGGTCCGCCGCGCCTTCGCGTTCGGCGATCGGGGGCACCCTGCTGGCCAACGACCCTCATCTGGGCCTGACCGCACCGGGCATTTGGTACCTGGCACGGCTGGAGCTTGTCAAAGGCGGTGTCATCGGTGCGACCATTCCGGGCGTTCCCGCGATCATGACGGGCCGCAGTGACCGGCTGGGCTGGGGTCTGACGTCGTCTTACCTGGACGATCAGGATGTTCACATCGAACAGCTGAACCCTGAAAACTCAGAAGAATACCTGTCGCCCGAAGGTTATAAACAGTTCCGCTCGCGCCCCTCAATCATCGAGATTAAAGATGAAGCCCCAATCACACTGACCCTGCGCTGGACCGAGAACGGACCCGTCTTGCCCGGCAGCCACTACGATCTGGAAACGATCACCCCGCCCGGACACGTCGCGTCGTTGTCCTGGACGGCGCTCAGCCCGCGCGACACGTCGATGACAGCGTCGATGGCCTTGATGAATTCGGACAGTGTGCGCGAAGCCATCGATGTGGCCGAGCTGTTCCTTGCGCCCTCGCAAAACCTGTCGCTGGTCGACAAGGACACGATCGGCATGAAGCTGATCGGCGCAATGCCAAGCCGAGACCTTCGCAACCAAAGCCGCGGCCGTATCCCAACGCCCGGTTGGTTGGCCGAGAACCTGTGGCAAGGCCGCTTGCCTTATGCAAACAACCCCGAATTCGTGACGCCAGCAGGCGGGATTTTGGGCAATACAAACAACAAGATCATCGACCGCCCCTTTCCCAACCACGTCTCATATGAATGGGGTGACACCCAAAGGGTGCACCGTTGGGAGCGCCTAATGCAATCGCGCGAGGTTCACACCCGCGACAGTTTTATCGAGGCGCAACTTGATACCGTCAGCTTTACCGCCCGTTCACTTCTGCCGCTAATCGGCGCCGATCTTTGGTTTACCGGAGCCTCTGCGCCCGAGGGCACACCGGAACGCCAGCGTCAGGTCGCGCTGGCCCTGCTGGCCGAGTGGAACGGTGAGATGAACGAGCACCTGCCTGAACCGCTGATCTATGCCGCATGGTTGCGCGCGCTGCAAATCCGGCTGATCTCGGACGAGCTGGGGCCGCTGGCGGCCGAATACAAACATGTTGAGCCGCTGTTCATCGAACGGGTGTACCGCGATATCGACGGCGCGTCGGTCTGGTGCGACGTGCGTCAGAGCGCGCCAGTGGAAACCTGCACCGACATGGCCCGGTTGGCGCTGGACGACGCGCTGATCTGGATCAGCGAGAAATACGGTGGTTCGCTGGAATCGCTGCGCTGGGGAGACGCCCATCAGGCCACGCATGACCACCCGGTTCTGGGCACGGTTCCCGTTCTGCGGTTCTTCGTCAACATCCGCCAATCCACCAGCGGCGGCGACAACACCCTACTGCGCGGACGGACATCAGGCGAAGGGCCCAACCCTTTCCAAAACGTGCACGGTGCGGGATATCGCGGCGTCTATGATTTTGCCGATCCCAACAGTTCGGTCTTTATCACGGCAACGGGTCAGTCGGGGCATTTCCTGTCGCGCTACTACGACGATCAGGCCCAGCTTTGGCGGCGAGGTGAGTATATCCCCATGTCACTGGACATGGATCTGGCCCGCGCGGCAGCAGTCGGCGTAACCAACCTGACCCCGCGCTGATTTCACTGCTTCGGCAGGACCTTGCCCCTTTTGCAAGCTGCCGTGGACGCGCGCAGGTGTTTTCGCCTACGATCTGCAAGCCGACAATTCGGGACCTTGGGGGTACAGATGGCCAGTTTTCGGGATATGTTGAACAATCTCGCACGCGATTACGCAATCGCGTGGAGCTCAGGCGACCCAAATGCGGTTGCCAGCTTTTTTGCCCCCGACGGGCAGATCACGATCAACCGGGGTGAACCAATTGTCGGCCGTGCCGCCGTCGCAGACATGGCGCGCGGATTCTACGCCGACTTCCCGGATCTGGAAGTGCGCTGCGACATGCTGCGATGGGCCGGATCACACGCGATTTTTGTCTGGACACTGGAAGGTCATCATTCCGAGACCGGCAACCACGTGGTCACACGTGGTTGGGAAGAATGGGAGCTGACCGAAGACAACGAAGTCCAATCTTCGCTTTTCTGGTTCGATGCAGACGACTATCAGCGCCAGATAGACGGGCAGTAGCGGACGCCCCGCCTAAACGCGCGTGATCTGATAGTCGCGCGGAATGCCTTCTGTCACCTTGAACCAGGTCGAGGCTTTGGTTCGCGCCTGATGGGCGTCAAAGGCCGCTTGGTTTTCAAAAATTTCGTGTACGTTGAACCGACCGGGAATATCCGCGTCTTCTGTGACGTCGAATGTGATGCAACCCGGTTCGGCCCGAGTCAGGGCGATGTGGTCCGGCAACGCCTCCCGCACCTGTGTGACACGGTCGGCAGGCACCGAAATATGACCACGCAGAACCACCTTAACTTTTGCCATCGTGACCTCGCTTGTCGATCAAAGCGCGGCGAACTGCGCCGCTTGCTTGTCGGTCCACAATACGGCGATCTGAAATCCGTCATCCGTCTGCTCTTCGGATTGAACGACATCCTGACGGAACAGCCACGCACGCTTGTTGCCTTCGGCAAACGCCAGCGTCAAAACCGTTTCGTGCCGAACCCCTTGCAAATTAACCGCGATCTCGGCCAACAAAGGTTCGATGCCCTCGCCCGTCACGGCAGAAATGGCAAAGATCGACGGGTCGCGGTCGGCCCGGGCAAACGTGGCCTCGCGCTCATCTTCGTTCAACAGGTCGATCTTGTTCCAGACCTCAAGCCGGGGCCGTTCGTCATCAACGCCCAACGAGGTCAAAATGGTCTCGACATCCTGCGCTTGCGCCTCGGTATCCTCATGGCTGATGTCGCGCACATGCACGACGATATCTGCGCCCAGAACCTCTTCGAGTGTGGCGCGGAAGGCCGCGACCAGTTCGGTTGGCAAGTTCGAAATGAACCCCACCGTGTCCGACAGAATCACCTCGGGGCCATCTGGTAACTCAACCCGCCTCATCGTGGGGTCCAGCGTTGCGAACAGCATGTCCTTGGCCATCACCTCGGCACCGGTCAAGCGATTGAACAAGGTTGACTTACCGGCGTTCGTATAGCCCACCAGCGCAACAATCGGATACGGCACCTTTGCCCGAGCAGCACGGTGCAAGGTCCGGGTCTTGATCACCTTCTGTAATTGACGGCGCAGGCGCACAAGCTGATCGTCGATCGCCCTTCGGTCAGCCTCGATCTGGGTTTCACCGGGACCACCGACAAACCCCAATCCACCCCGCTGGCGTTCAAGGTGGGTCCAGGCGCGAACCAGACGCGTACGCTGATAGCTGAGCGCGGCCATCTCGACCTGCAGCACACCTTCACGGGTACGGGCGCGGTCGCTGAAAATCTCAAGGATCAATCCGGTCCGGTCGAGGATCTTTACCTTCCACGCCTTTTCCAGATTGCGCTGCTGAACTGGAGTCACGGGACCATCAATCAGAACCAGCTCGACCTCGGCGTCATGAAATCGTTCGCCCAGCTCCTCGATCTTGCCGGTCCCGAACAACAGCCCTGGCTGGGCACGTGGTAGACGCACAATATCGGACCCGATCACATCTAGATCGGGCAAAGCGGCAGCCAGTGCCACCGCCTCTTCCAGCGCCGGTCCAGGAACACGGCGCTGTTCATCTGATTTGATTTCCGGATGCAGCACCCAAGCCCGGGTGCGCGTCCTGTCATGTTCCATCAAGAGGCGTCTTCGCCCTCATAAAGGTTGATCGGCTGCGACGGCATGATCGTAGAAATTGCGTGTTTGTAGACCAGCTGCGACTGTCCGTCGCGGCGCAACAATACGCAGAAATTGTCGAACCAGGTGATGACACCCTGCAATTTCACACCGTTGATCAGGAAAATTGTGACCGGGACCTTTGCTTTCCGTACATTATTCAGGAACGCGTCCTGCAGATTCTGTCTGTCCGAAGCCATATTATTATAATCTCGCCATTGTTCTTGCTACGCGCTGCGGACCAACGCGCTCCCTCTGGCAGAGTATGGAGTGTCGTTAACCGATATTCCAGATGAAAAATAAGGTGTCGGCAAAGGTGAGGATTCTTAGTCTCGCCAGAGGGTTGGCGTAATCAGCGCAATGATCGCCAAAGTTTCCAATCGCCCGATCACCATCGCCGCACACATGGTCAGCTTTGCGCCCCAGGGCAAATCGACCAGACGGATGGGAACATCGGTGGCCAGTTCGATCAGCGGCCCGGTGGTGCTGAGTGCCGCAACGCTGAGGACCATCGCCTGTTCAAACCCCGACCCCATCGCGGCCAGCAGCAGATTGAACAGTGCTGCGGTCAAGGCGAACATCATCAGGAAGATCCAGGCGATAAAGGCCCCGTCGCTTTGAATGCGACGGTTACCGCCGCCAATGCCACTAACGGATGAGGGATAGATCAACCGATCAATCTCGCGCGCGCCATTGAGGTACAGGGCAAAGACCCGCAGCAGTTTGACCCCGCCCGCCGTTGTGGCCACCCCCCCTCCGATCAGGGCGAGACCCATCAGGATCAGCCCGGGGGTGCCAAGGCCGGACAATTGCTGGGCATCATTCCAGTTTGCGCTTTCGAAACCGGCTGTGGTCAGGAAAGACAACGCCGTAAAGATCATACCCCAGATCACGCTGAGTGCCTGAAGCGGTTCCAGCTGATTGCCGATTTCCAGAACGCCGGCCCAGACGCGCGCGAACAACAGTGCCGCGACGACACCCACAATCATCAAGCCAATCCGGAATTCGGGGTCTTGGTCCAGCCGGGAATAGCCTGTGGTCGCCGTATCGGTCGAAAACGTCAGCCGCGACAAGGCGAAGAACAAGAACAGAAACAGGATCGCTTCGCCTGTTATTCCGGCCTGCGCCCCCTCCAGCCCACCGACAGGTGAGATCCCCGACGTGGCCATGGTTGACATGGCGTGACACACGGCAGTCAGGCCGTTTTCTCCGGCGATCAGCAGCAGGATCCATATGGTTGCGGTCAGACCGGTATAGACTGGTGTCAAGGTCCGGGTCACACGGATCAGACGGCCGCGGGGGTCGACCTCTTCGCTTTGTGCGACGCCCGACACCGGGCGACCGGGCTGGCCGCGCGCCGTAATCTCGAACCCGCCTAGCGACAAGGGCGCCAGAATTGCAGCCGCAGCAATCCACATCAGCAAGCCGCCCATCCAGCCGACCAAAGCACGCCACAGGTGCAGCGGTGAGGTCAGGCGATCCGGGTCCGGAAACAGATCTGCACCGGTGGTGGTCACAGCACTGACCATATCAAAATACGCATTCAAAAAGGTGGTGGTGCCCAAGGCATCATGCAGCGGAATCGCCAGAAACAGCGGCAGGACGGTAAAACACCCCAGCAACACGGCCAGTTGCCCCAGCGTCCCACGTCGCGGCACCCGGTTTGATGCTGCCACAGCGATCGTGGATACCACGAACAGTCCCAGAAGGCCGGAGTAGAAAAACGATCGCGACGTGTCGTGATCATCCAAGGCCAGCGCGTAAATCGCTGGAATCCACATCGACAACGCAGCGATTCCCGAGATCAACAGAAACAGCGGCAATCGCTGTATCAAAGTGATCTGTTGTCTCAGAGCGCGCGCCATCAGAAGAAATCGATTGAAACCTGCATCAGGCGCTCGACCTCGGGAACGTCCTTGGCCATGGCAAAGATCGCCACCACATCCTTTTCATCAATCCGCAGGCTGCCTGTCGGGCGCAAAAGCTCATCACCCTTTCGGACAGCGCCCACCAGAACGCCTTCGGGAAAATCAATATCCCGCAGCTTCTGTCCTGCCATGGGCGAGGTCGACAGCACCTCGGCCTCGATCACTTCAGCCTCGGCGTCCCCGATAGAATAGACCTGCCGCACCCGCCCGTGGCGGATATGACGCAGGATCGAGCTGACTGTGGTCGCACGCGGGTTAATGTAGGCGTCGATCCCCAGCGGCCCCATCAGGGCCACCATGCTGGGATCATTGATCAAGGCAATTGCCAGGGCACAACCTTCGGCCTTGGCCCGCACTGCAGCCAGCATGTTGGCTCGGTCGTCATCGGTGACCGCCAACATCGCGTCGGCACGTTCGATCCCGGCCTCGCGCAGCAGTGCGGCATCCAGCCCGTCGCCATTCAGGACAATCGTCCGTTCCAGTGTTTCTGCAGCTATTTCAGCGCTTTGGCGATCACGCTCGATCACCTTGGCGCGCACGCGGCTTTCACGCTCTTCCAACGTCCGGGCCACTTCCAACCCGACATTGCCGCCACCAACGATCACGACGCGGTCCTGCTTCTTTTGGGCCTTTCCGAAAACCTCCATTGTGCGGTCCACGTCTTTGACATTGGTAAAGACATAGCATTCGTCGCCGACAAATAGCTGATCTTCGGATTCAGGCGCAAACAGCGTTCCATCCCGCCGAACACCGACAACGATTGAGCTGAGCGTCGAAAACAGGTCCGTGAGCTGCCGCAATGGCGTGTTCACGATGGGGCAATCTTCGTCGATACGGATGCCCAACAGCTGCGCCTGCCCATCCATGAACATCTCAGTATCAAAGGCGGACGGGGCCGAAAGGCGGCGCATGGCAGCAGCTGCGACTTCGCGTTCAGGGCTGATCACGACGTCGATGGGCAAGTGGTCACGACGGAACAGATCTGAATGGATCGCCTGCAAATACGATTTAGCCCGCAACCGCGCGATCTTGCGCTGGATGGAAAAGATCGAATGCGCCATCTGACAGGTGACCATATTCACCTCGTCCGAATGGGTCGCTGCGATGATCATATCGGCATCCCGCGCGCCTGCCCGTTCCAGCACGTCAGGATAGCTGGCAAATCCGGCAATCCCCTGAACATCCAGCGTTTCCGTCGCCCGGCGCACCAGATCGGGATTGTTGTCCACCACCGTTACGTCATTCAGTTCGCCCGACAAGTGACGTGCGATCTGCCAGCCGACCTGACCGGCACCGCAAATGATGACCTTCATGTTTCTGGCCCTTCTGCCTGAAATCCTTGAATGACAGATGCCCCCAAAGCGGTCAATTGAATTGTCATTCGGGCGAAGCTGGGGCAAGATAACCCTATGAAATCAGTGCTTCACTTACTAATTCCTCTGACCGTCCTGTCCGCATGCAGCGGCCCACTTTCGCTGTACTACCGCGAAGGTGAAAGCGTGTCGCGCGCGCAGTCCGAGACCACGCAATGTCAGGTTAAGGCGGTAAATGACGTTCCCGTGGCTAATCAGGTGCGGCAAAGCCCGCCCACATACTGGCCGGGACGCACTTATTGCGACAACCGGGGGCACTGCTATCGCTCGCCTGGTTGGTGGGAACCCGGGCGCGTGTATACGGTCGACGTGAATGCCGGACTGCGCAATCAGGTCGAGGCCCAATGCATGGCCAAAAAAGGCTTTCGTCCGATCAGCCTGCCGCCCTGCAAACAGAGCGTAAAGTCTCAGGTTCCACCCGCGCGCACAACGAAACTGCCGCCGCTGGGAACCCAATCCTGCTATGTGAAATTCGACGACGGCTCGTTTCAGATCATCACCCCGGGTCAGGCAGGGTAAAGCCCCGGCGGATTACTCCGCCGGTTCTGGTTCGTCGATCTGCGCCACCCGCGCCCCGGATTTGTTCGAGGTCACAACACCAAGCGATTTCAGCTTGCGGTGCAGCGCGCTGCGTTCCATGCCCACAAAGCTGGCGGTTCGGCTGATATTGCCACCGAAACGGTTGATCTGGGTCAGCAGGTACTCACGTTCGAACGCCTCCCGCGCTTCCCGCAGCGGCAGCGTTGCCAGCGCACCGGACAAAACCACGCGGCCCGAGTCGTCGGTTTTCTCTTCTTCGGTTGGCAATTCGCGGGCTTCGATCGGGCCTGTTCCATCGCCCAGGATCAGGACACGCTCGATCAGGTTCTTCAGCTGACGCACATTGCCGGGCCAGGTCATGGTCTGCAACAATGCCACCGCCTCTTCCGAGATTTCGCGAATCGGTAAGCCTTGGGTTTCGTTACACATTTCGATGAAATGCTGCGCCAGAACCGGAATATCCTCGCGACGGTCCTCCATCGAAGGCACCGCGATCGGAACGACGTTCAGGCGGTGATACAGCTCTTCGCGGAACCGGTCAGCTTCGATTTCGGCATCAAGATCGCGATTTGTCGACGAGATGACCCTCAGATCCACTCGCACCTTGTCAGACCCGCCTACCCGCTGGAATTGCTGGTCGACCAGAACCCGCAGAATCTTGGATTGCGTCCCTAAGGGCATGTCGGCCACTTCGTCAAAGTAGATCACGCCTCCGTGGGCCTCTTCCAACAAGCCGGATTCGATCCCGCGTTCCGTTGACTCGCGCCCGAATAGCACCTCTTCGACGCGCTCAGGTTCGACCCCTGCGCAGTTAACGATGACGAAAGGGGCGTTGGCGCGGTTGGAATGGGCGTGGATATAACGCGCGGCAATCTCTTTGCCTGACCCGGCTGGCCCGCTCAACATCACGCGGCCGTTCGACTTGGTGACCTTGTCCAGCTGGCTCTGCATCGCCCGGAACGAGGCCGATTTGCCGATCATGTCCGAGTTTGTGACCTCGCGGCGCTTGAGCGAGGCATTCTCGCGGCGCAAGCGCGAGGTCTCCATGGCGCGGCGGATCACGACCATCAACTGGTCTATGTTGAACGGCTTTTCGATAAAGTCGTAAGCGCCCTGCTTGATCGCCGCCACAGCAATTTCGATATTTCCGTGACCGGAAATGATCACCACCGGCACGTCAGGGTTGTCGCGTTTCACCGACTTCAGGATATCGATCCCGTCCATGCGGCTGTCTTTCAGCCAGATATCAAGGATCAACAGACCCGGCGGCTCAGAATTGATCGACGACATACACTCGTCCGAGTTTGCCGCCAGCCGGGTGGAATAGCCTTCGTCCTCCAGAATGTCGGACACCAGTTCGCGAATATCGCGTTCGTCATCTACGATCAGAATGTCGCTCATCTTTGGCCTGCTTTCAGTTTGTTAGTATGAATTGCCTGCTTTTGTGGCGCTGCGGTCTGGGAAATATTGCCCCCTGGCAAACGGATCACGGCCATCGCACCGAAATGGTCCTGTCCGTCGAAAACGGGCGCGTCTTCCAAAGTCAGCGCTCCGCCATGTTCTTCTATGATTTTCTTGACGATGGGCAGGCCCAGCCCCGTGCCTTCGTCGCGCGTGGTGACATAGGGTTCAAATAACCGCGCCCGATCTTCGGGCAACCCAATGCCATTGTCCGCTATTGTAATGATCGTACCCGTATCATCGTTGGAGATGTCCACTTTGATCTGTGGCTTCAAATTTTCTGGCGGGCCTTTTTTCTTAAGTGTTTCAATGGCCTCACCCGCGTTCTTTATCAAGTTCGTCAACGCCTGGTTCAACATCGTCGCATCGACATCTGCCAGGATGGGGTTGTCTGGCAACGTCGCGTCGATCTGAACGTCCGGCTGTCCGGCTTGCTGCAACAACACGGCTTCGCGCACCAAGTTAACAACGTCTTCCTCACGCCGAACCGGTTCGGGCATCCGCGCGAATTTCGAAAACTCGTCCACGATCCGTCGCAGATCGTTGGTCTGCCGCACGATCACATCGGTCATGGATTCAAGGCTGTCACAATCCTCTTCGTTCAGTTTGCGCGAGAATTTGCGCTTGATCCGTTCCGCGCTGAGCTGGATCGGCGTTAGCGGGTTCTTGATCTCATGGGCAATACGGCGGGCCACATCGCCCCAGGCCGCCATGCGCTGTGCACTGACCAGATCGGTCACGTCATCAAAGGCCACCACGTAGCCTTCCAAACCGCCATCCTCACCGCGCCGGATCGCCATGCGCACGAGCAAGTTTTCCAACCGCCCCTTGCGCGTGACCTTAACCTCACCCTGTACGGCCTCTTGACCGCTGGCTTTTAGATTTTCGAACAAGGGAAGAAATTCGGGAACCGCGATGCCGATAGCCAATTGTTCTTCACCACGCGACCAGTCCAGAAGACGCTCGGCCGAGCGGTTTACGAAAGTGACACATCCATCCGAGTCGACGCCAACCACGCCCGAAGTCACCGAGCTGAGCACGGAATCAAACAGGCGGCGGCGGCGTTCGATTTGACGCGTGTTTTCCAACAACGTTTCGCGCTGCCCTTTAAGTTGCCGTGTCATCTGATTGAAATAACGACCTAACATGGCGATTTCGTCATCGCTGGCCTCTTCGATGACCTGAACGCTCAGATCCCCGGCGCCGACCCTTTGTGCGGCTGTAGTCAGACGGCCAACCGGGCGCGACAGGCGTTCAGCGAACCACATCCCCAACGACATCGCGGCAAGGATCAGGATGACCGCAAAGCCCAGGTACAGGAGCCCGAACTCGAAAAGAACCCGGCCCCTTTCACTTTCAAGCTGTTGGTAGAACTGAACCGTTTCCTTGGTGTCATCCAGTAATTTCAGCAGTTCGCCATCCACCTCGCGGCTAACATAGAGATACCGGTCCAGATAGGCCTGCAACGGTGCCAGCGCGCGGAACTCGTTGTTTTGCCAATCGGCAATGATCAGAAGGCCGCTGTCGGTTGCTTCAACCATCTGCTCCGGTGTCGGCGGTTCATAGTTGAACAGGTAGGACCGGTCGCCACGGGATTTGATTTCTCCACTGCCATCAATGACATAGGCCTCGCGCAAGCCCCGCTGAATCTGCGATTGTCCCTGTGCCAGAACCTCGCGCAGTTCTGCGTCCGAGATGTAGAAGTCCAGCGTTCGCGCATTGTCGAGGAATCGGGAAAGAACGATAGCGTCCTGTGTCAGGCCGCTGCGGTGTTCAAGCTCATAGGCCTCGGCCGCCGACAGGGATGATCCGACAACCTGACGTACCCGATCCGAAAACCATCCCTCAAGCCCGATATTCACCGTAAGGCCGGCAAAGATCGCGACGGTCACTGTCGGCACCAGGGCCAGCAAGGTGAACGCACCGATCAGCCGCAGGTGCAGACGAGACCCGGCAGATTTCGCCCGCCGTGCAGCGATCAGGCTGAACACCTGCCCCAGAACAAGTGCTGCAACGACCAGCACATAGACCAGATCCGCCAACAGAATCAGCCGCAGCGTGGGCGCTGCCGAACCCAAATCAAACGGACCGATGACCAGATATGTGGCCAACGCCAGAAGCGGCCCCAAAAGGACCAGCCCTAGGGTGCTAAAATTGCGCAGTTTTCGGGATTTCCGCCACCGATCAATCGATAGGATCAGCCCGCTCTGTGCTCGGGTTGCCACCGTCTGCCCTCATCCTGATGTGCCGCATACGCGGCGTACCGCCATATCTCGTGGTCGTTGCCGGGCTTGTACCCGGATGCCACGCTTTGTGTGGCGATATTACATCAGTTTGCGTCGGCGTGTCACCTGAATATCGAGATCGGTGATTTTTTTGCGCAGCGTATTCCTGTTGATCCCCAGCAAATCCGCACATTTCGCCTGATTTCCGCCGGTTGCGTCCAGTGCCTGCTCGATCAAGGGGCCCTCAACCTCGCGCAGGATGCGCTGATACAGGCCCGGAGGTGGCAACAAATTGCCGTGCAGATCGAAATAGCGACGCAAATGACGGGCCACAGAGGCCGAGAGTTTCTCCCTTTCGCCGTCACCAAGAATCGGTTCCGCTTCGGGCTGACTGCCCAAAACCATCTCAACCTCGGCTTTCGATATTTCTTCGGCCCGGCTGGTCAGGCTTAAACGTCGGATCGCGTTTTCCAACTGTCGTACATTACCGGGCCAGGAATACCTTCGGACCAGTTCTACGGCCTCGGAGCTGAGCCAGCGCTTTGTGCCATGCTCCCGTTCTTCGCGGGCAAGGAAGTGATCAACCAGCAGGGTGATATCGTCCACCCGCTCGCGCAGCGCTGGCACGTGGATCGTCGCACCGCACAGTCGATAATACAGATCCTGACGCACCCGCCCGCTTTCCATCGCTTCGGTCAGGTCCGATTGGCTGGTCGCCATAAAACGCGGAAGATGATCGCCGGGCGTGTCCATCATCCGGACAATACGTGCCTGGACCTCATCTTCGATATCAGCGATCTCGTCGATCAACAGGGTGCCGCCCCGCACCCTGGCCATAATGCGCGCAGGTCCCTCGAGGTCACGCAGATCACCAGCGGTCGCAGTGACGAAGGGCAGCGTGCGCCGGTCCGAAAAATCATGAATAGCTCGCGCTATCAAGGACTTGCCGGTGCCACTTTCACCGGAAATCATGACAGAAAGATCGGTATTCATCACACGTGCCACAAGGCGATACAGCGCCTGCATCCCCGGAGTGCGCCCAACCAGCGGCAGCTCCTCAGGACGGTCTTCGGCAGGTACGACCGCATCCGCCTGCACGCGTTGCTTTTGCTCCAAGGCCCGTGCGGTCCTCTTCATCAGGTCTGGCAGATCAAAGGGTTTGGGCAGATAGTCATATGCATCCGCCTCGGCCGCTTGAATGGCGGTCATAATCGTGTTCTGCGCCGAGATCACGATGACCGGCAACCCCGGACGATCCTGCGCGATCTTGGGCAACATCTCGAGCCCGTTGCCGTCCGGCATGACCACGTCAGAGATTACAACGTCTCCTTTGCCCTCGCCGACCCAGCGCATCAGAGTGGTCAGCGAGGATGTCGCATGCACCTTGCACCCGGCCCGCGTCAGGGCCTGAGTCAGTACGGTTCGGATTGTGCGATCGTCATCTGCGACCAGTACTGTGCCATCCATCAGGTGCTCTCCTTACTATCTCTGCCCGGTTGTCCATCTCAGGTCTCGTCGCGCGGCGCGCGTCTGAGGGACAGGCGGAATACGGTGTGTCCCGGAACCGACTCGGCCAAAATCCAGCCGTCGTGGTCCGAGATGATTTTACTGACCAGCGCCAGCCCAAGACCGGTGCCGTTTTCCCTGCCCGACACGAACGGATCGAAAATGTCGCTTCGGATCTTGTCCGGCAGCCCCGGGCCGTCATCGATGATTTCGATCTGCAGGGGCAAAGAATGCCCCGAACCGTCGCTGCGGCGCAGGCGGAAGGAATGTTCGAAATACGTCCGCAGGCGGATTGTCCCGCCTTTGGGGGACGCCTCGGATGCATTCTTGAGCAGGTTCAGTACGACCTGCAAAAGTTGATCCGGGTCTCCATAGGCCAGCGGCAGCGAGGGGTCGTAATCCTCGATAATCGTCATATGCGCGCCAAAACCCAACAGTGCCGAGCGCCGCGCACGGTCCAGAACGTCATGGATATTGACTGGTTTGAAATCTGGCTGGGTCAGGTTCCCAAATTGCTCGACCTGCTCCAAAAGCTTCACTATTCGGCGGCTTTCAGCAACGATAAGATCTGTAAGTTCAAGGTCTTGCTGACTGATATTCATGCTCAGAAGTTGCGCAGCCCCGGTGATCCCCGCCAATGGGTTCTTGATTTCATGTGCCAGCATTTCCGCCATGCCAATCGCCGATTGCGCCGCAGATTTTACCGTGTTGCCCCGTGTCATCCGCCCCGCCAGTTCTCGTGGGGACATGGTCATGATCATCGACCCCGGATGCCCAAGCAGCGGCGCAATTTGCAAAGCGCATTGCAGCGGCGCCCGATTGCCTGACCCCACATCCACATCGTTCACGAAAAGCGGTGTGCCCTGTTGGCGTGCGCGCAAAAACGCTTCTTCCAGTGGGGCATCCACGGCGATCTGGTCCCAGACCGGGTGACCGATGACTGCATTGCGGGACGCATTCAGGAACCCCTCCCCGGCGGAATTCACATCTGTGATCCGGTCATCGGCATCAATGATGAAAGCCGGAACCGGCAGCGAGGCCCAGATGTTTTGGTCCGAGGTCATGCTGCTGCCTCTGCGTCGCCGTGCAGGGCATCGCCCAACAGGTGCAGCACCTCGGAGGTATCCCGCGAGGTCAAAACCGCACGGCGCAAGTTCGCCGGGGTCGCGGCCTCATCCATGTACCAGCCCAGATGTTTACGCGCCACGCGCAGACCCAGATCGATGCCATAAAAGTCCAGCATCGCCTCATAATGACCGCGCACCATTTCGATCAGGTCGCCATTGGCGGGGATGACCGGCACCGGCGCGCCATACAAGTCGTGGCACATCTGGGCCAGCAGCCATGGCTTACCCTGCGCCCCGCGTCCAACCATGACGCCATCAGCGCCTGACTGGTCCAAAGCAGTGCGCGCAGCGTCAGAATTCACGATATCCCCGTTCGCGATGACAGGGATCGACACCGACTCTTTCACCGCTCGGATCGCTTGCCAGTCCGCGCGTCCCTTGTAGAACTGGCACCGCGTACGCCCGTGGATTGTGACCAGTTGGATGCCCGCACCTTGCGCCCGGCGCGCCACATCCGGTGCGTTCAGCAAGTTGTCGTCCCAACCCAGACGAGTTTTCAGAGTGACCGGAATGTCGACAGCCTCGACCACGGCCTCAATCAGCGTCAGCGCGTGATCCGGCGTCTTAAGCAGCGCCGAACCGGAATAGCCATTCGTCACCTTCTTTGCCGGGCAGCCCATATTGATATCGATCACCCGCGCCCCGCGATCGGCCACCTGACGCGCAGCCTCGGCCATCCAATGCGCCTCGCGCCCGGCAAGTTGAACAGCGGTGTTTTCAACGTCAGCAGACAACTCGGCCCGTTCCCGCACGCCCGGTTTGGCCTGCACCATTTCCTGACTAGCGACCATTTCGCTGACGACCATGCCCGCGCCAAAGCGCATCACCAGATCACGGAACGGCCGATCAGTGATCCCGGCCATCGGCGCCAGCATGACCGGCGGATTCAAGGTTTTGTCGGCGAGGTGCAGGGTCAAAGTGCTTAATCCTTGGGCAGTTGCGACCTAGATATCGAATTCCGCGCATATGAACAACAAAACGGCAGGAAACAAGCTTGCAAAATCACCACTTGCCTATTTTTTAAGCAACTTGACGCGGGTGATTGCCTCTACATTCACCGCAGCTTAAACACTGCGCTCAAATCACCGGAGAATTCGCCCAATGACCACCGCCGCCATCATCGTCGCCGCAGGACGCGGATTGCGCGCCGGAGGCGGCATTCCCAAGCAATGGCGACCATTGGCCGGACGCAGAGTTGCAGACTGGACCATCGACCGCTTTCGCCATCAGGTCGATCATATTGTTTTGGTGCTGTCCGAGGATGATCAGACCACTTGGGACGAGTTTTTAGGCTCTGATCTGCTGCTGGCAAAAGGTGGCAGCGATCGTGCCGGGTCGGTACGGAACGGGCTGGATTCATTAGATGGGCTGGGGATCAAACATGTCCTGATTCACGACGTCGCCCGCCCCTGCGTAAGCAGCCAGACTATTGCGGACGTCCTGACCGCCCTAGCCACGAATGAGGCTGCGGCACCCGGTCTGGCCGTTACAGATGCGCTCTGGACCGGTGACGAAGCCGCTGTGACCGGAACGCAGGACCGGACGGGTCTTTTTGCGGCGCAGACCCCACAGGGTTTTCGCTATGACGCGATTGTCGCGGCGCACGCGGCCCATTCTGGCGGCGCGGCGGACGATGTCGAGGTCGCCCGCGCCGCTGGCATGAACGTGGTGATCGTGCCAGGCGATGCCGATAACATCAAAATCACAAGACCCGAGGATTTTGCCCGGGCGGAACGCGTATTGGGGACCGACATGGATGTGAGACTGGGCAACGGCTATGACGTGCATCGCTTTGGCGACGGGGATCACGTGATCCTATGCGGCGTCAAAATTCCGCATGACCGGGGGCTACAGGGCCATTCTGATGCGGATGTTGGCATGCATGCGGTTACTGACGCAATCTATGGCGCGCTGGCGCAGGGCGATATTGGCCAGCACTTTCCACCCTCGGACCCCCAATGGAAAGACGCGGCAAGCGAGATCTTCCTGCGCCACGCGGTCGAGCTGGTCGAGCAGATGGGTTACAGCATCTCAAATGTCGATTGCACGCTGGTCTGTGAATACCCCAAGATCGGTCCGCACGCACCCGCGATGCGTGAAGAAATGGCGCGCATTATGGGGCTGCACGTCGATCAGATCTCGGTCAAGGCGACCACGTCCGAGCGTCTGGGCTTTACCGGACGCAGCGAAGGCATCGCATCATTGGCGACAGCTTGTCTGGTGAAGTCATGAACGCCGCGCGATTGATCGGGACTGTTTGCGGCGTCGGATATATGCGCCCTGCACCCGGAACATGGGGATCTCTGGCCGCCTTGCCCCTGGCTTGGGTCCTTCATACGCTGGGCGGCTTTCCATTGCTGGTCCTCGCCACTGTCGCTGTTTTCGTCGGCGGCCTGTGGGCCACCAAAGTGATGACTGCTGGTCAGGAAGATCACGACCCGTCTGAAATCGTCATCGACGAAGTTGCCGGGCAGTTCATCGCGCTTTGGGCCATTTCCTACCCATCCTGGGCGCATGGAATCGATATCACAGCCCTTTGGCCCGGCTGGATCGCAGGTTTCCTTCTGTTTCGCCTGTTCGACATCACGAAACTCGGCCCGGTGGGTTGGGCGGATCGCAAAGGTGACGCGATGGGTGTGATGCTGGACGATGTGATCGCCGGCGTCTTTGCCGGGATCGGCGTTCTGGTTCTTGCCGGCATCTCGCACGGTGTTCTGGGCCTATGAGTGTCGCCGCTTTGCTTGACCGCGCCAAGTCGCAAGGCGTGATGATCGCGACAGCCGAAAGCTGTACCGGCGGCATGGTCGCTGCTGCGCTGACGGATATCCCGGGCAGCTCGGCCGTGGTGGATCGCGGGTTTGTCACCTACACCAATGACGCCAAGCAGCAGATGCTGGGTGTACAGGCCGAAACGCTAGACGCCCATGGTGCGGTGTCCGAAGAAGTGGCACAGCAGATGGCTGATGGCGCGTTAAGAAATTCAAAAGCGCAACTTGCAGTGTCCATCACCGGCATCGCAGGCCCTGGCGGATCCGAATTCAAACCCGAAGGCCGCGTGTGTTTTGGATTGGCGGTGGACGGGCAATCGACGACAACCCAAACCGTGGAATTTGGCGCGTTGGGGCGTGACAAGGTCCGGCTGGCCGCCCGTGATCATGCCTTGGACCTGCTGTCACGCGGCCTTTCGTTAATTGCTTAATAATCTAGCACCCCACTCATTTTGGCGCTCATTTAATCACCGGTTCACAAAAGGCCCTTAAAACAGGCGTCAAAAACCACCTCTGCCTCTTTTTTCCCCGCCTTCTCTCCGCTTCAACGCCAGCTACGCAAGCTGAAGACGCCACAGAGGAGACCGGCTGATGAACGGAGCCGATACCGCCTGGATCATAGTTGCAACTGCACTGGTCCTATTCATGACATTGCCGGGCCTCGCCCTGTTTTATGGCGGCCTCGTGCGCGCCCGCAACGTGCTGAGCGTTTTCATGCACTGCTTCTCAATCGCCTGTTTGATGAGCATCCTGTGGTTGGTCGCCGGATACTCGATCGCATTTGGTGACGGCGGGTCGGGTCTGTGGGGCGGTCTCGGCAAAGCCTTCCTGAACGGAGTTGACGTCGACAGCCTGTCGGGCACCCTGCCCGAGGTACTGTTCTTTGCCTTCCAGATGACATTCGCAATCATCACCCCCGCCCTGATCATCGGCGCATATGTCGAGCGTGTGGGTTACGGGTTTGTCATGATATTCTCAGGCCTGTGGATGCTGCTGTGCTACGCACCCGTCGTTCACTGGATCTGGGGCGGTGGCATTCTGACCGATGGCGGCATTCTGGGCGAGATCGGCGTGCGTGACTTTGCCGGTGGCATCGTGGTGCACGAAACCGCAGGTCTGGCCGCGCTGATCATCGCCGTGGCGCTTGGCCCGCGCCGCAACCACACGACCCCGCCGCACAATCCGGGCTATGTCATGATCGGTGCTGCGATGCTGTGGGTTGGCTGGTTTGGCTTCAACGGCGGTTCACAATTGGCGGCAGATGGCGGTGCCGCAATGGCGATAACTGTCACGCATATCTCGGCCGCAACCGCATCGCTGACATGGGCGCTGTATGAACGTATCAAGTATGGCAAAGCCTCTATGGTGGGCCTGGTCACCGGCACGATTGCCGGTCTGGCCTCGATCACTCCGGCCTCGGGATACGTCGAGCCGGTTCAGGCGCTGATCATCGGTGCCGTAGCAGGTGTGCTGTGTCAGGAGGCCGTAAATATCATCCGTAACAAGCTGAACATCGACGACACTCTGGACGTGTTCGCGGTACACGGCGTAGGTGGCATCTTTGGTACCATTATGATCGCAGTGTTCGGCCTGGGTGCCTGGACCGCGCAGTTGGGCGGGCTGGTCATCGTGGGTGTCTTTACGGCAGTTGTCACATTTGTGTTGATCAAGGTGGTTGCGCTGATCACCCCGCTTCGCGTAGATGCAGAAACTGAGACAAACGGGCTCGATCTTTCGGTACACGGCGAGCGTGCCTATGACATGAGCAGCTAAGCCCACCTTGGCTGCCTCTTGCCCGCAAGGGCCAAAGCGGGCCTCTTCGTGAGGTCCGCTTTTCTTTTGCCTGCACCCTCTCGACTCTGGGCCGCGGGACGGGCTATCAGCCCGCAATGCCATTCAGCCCAGAGGTACCGTTATGATCCCCAGTTCATTCCCCGACAGCACCGAAATCGCTCGCCTGACCGCGAGGATGTTGCTGGAGATCAAAGCCGTCCATTTCAATTCGCGTGAGCCGTTCACACTGGCCAGCGGCTTGCCCAGCCCGACCTATATCGACTGCCGCAAGCTGATCTCGTACCCGCGCATCCGGTCGACCCTGATGGATTTCCTGACCGTCACCGTGATGCGGGATGCCGGGTTTGAGGCATTCGACAATATCGCCGGCGGTGAGACCGCGGGCATTCCCTTCGCCGCCATGGTTGCCGAGCGATTGGCGCTGCCGATGACCTACGTGCGCAAAAAGCCAAAGGGTTATGGCCGCAACGCCCGTATCGAAGGCGCGATGAGCGAAGGTGAACGCGTGCTGCTGGTCGAGGATCTGACCACCGATGGCGGGTCCAAGCTGTCCTTCGTGGATGCGATCCGCGAAACAGGTGCCACTTGTGGGCACACGGCGGTCATCTTCTACTATGGCATCTTCCCCGAGACCGAAAAAACGTTGGGCGACCACGGCATCCAACTGCATCACCTGTGCACATGGTGGGATGTTCTGGCCGAGGCCAAAGCGCAGAAAGCCTTTGATCAGGAAACACTTGACGGTGTCGAAGCCTTCCTGAAAGACCCGCGTGGCTGGCAGGAAGCAAATAAATCCACGTAAACCTCTTGTGGACAGATTGGGGATAAGCCCGGAAGAATCGGTCGACCGGCCACGATATCTGGTGACTTTTTCCCCAATTCCTACATAATAAGCTACGCATACACAGGTATCCAAACTGTCAGGAAAGTTATCCCAAGGCTTTATCCATAGTTAGCCACAGGTATTTCCAGATAGCCGACACGCCGAAATAGCGTGTAGAAAGCGCCGCAGGGCAGCGGGGACAAAATGAACGAGATCAGCAGCATCGAGCAGGCAGCAGCTCGGATTCAGAACGCCGAAACCATGCCGCATTCCATTGAGGCCGAACAGCAGCTTCTGGGTGCGATCCTGACCAATAACGATCTTTATGATCGGGTCGCCTCGATCATCGGGGCCGAGCATTTCTATGACCCGGTTCACTCCCGGATTTATGAGGTCGCCTCGACCCGGATAGCTAAGAATGCGCTGGCCTCGCCCGTGACGTTGAAATCCTTCATGGCCGAGGATGAGGGCCTGCAGGAACTGGGTGGCCCGGCCTATCTGGTCAAACTGGCGGGCGCATCGATCAGCGCCTTTGCGGTGCATGACTATGCCCAGATGATTTATGATCTTGCCATCCGGCGCGAGCTGATCCGGCTGGGTCGGGATATCTCGGACAAGGCGGCGCGGGTTGATGTCTCAAGCGAGCCGAAAGAACAAATCGTCGAGGCCGAGCAACAGCTTTATCAGTTATCCGAGCAGGGCCAGACCGAACAGGGATTTCAATCCTTCCTCAAGGCGGTCACAGAAGCCGTCAACGTCACCAACGAAGCATACCAGCGCGGTGGCGGCATGGCGGGTATTTCCACCGGTCTGGCCGACTTGGACAAACAACTGGGTGGCCTGCACCCGTCTGACCTGATCATTCTTGCCGGTCGTCCGTCGATGGGAAAGACCTCTTTGGCGACCAACGTGGCATTCAATGTGGCCAAGGCGTACAAACGTGGGCTGAAACCAGACGGCTCCGAGGGCGCGATTGACGGCGGTGTTGTTGGCTTTTTCTCATTGGAAATGAGTGCGGAACAGCTGGCTGGCCGGGTTCTGGCTGAAGCCTCCGAAATTTCATCCCATAAAATCCGCCAGGGTGACATGACCGAGTCCGAGTTCCGCCGCTTTGTCGACGCGGCCAAGGAACTGGAAGCCTGCCCGCTCTTCATCGATGACACGCCTGCCCTGCCGATCTCGCAGTTGGCGGCTCGGGCACGCCGTTTGAAGCGGACACATGGTTTGGACCTGCTCGTTATCGACTACCTGCAGCTGTGCCGGGGAATGGCCGAAAACCGCGTCAACGAAATTGCCGAGATTTCGATGGGCATGAAAGCCATCGCCAAGGAATTGCAAATTCCGGTGATCGCCCTGTCCCAGCTTTCGCGTCAGGTAGAAAATCGCGACGACAAGCGCCCGCAACTGTCTGACCTGCGGGAATCAGGCTCGATCGAACAGGACGCCGACGTGGTGATGTTCGTGTACCGCGAGGAGTACTACAAGGAACGCGAAAAGCCCGGCGATCACGAACTGGAAAAGATGGAAGAGTGGAAGCAGGCCATGGAACGTCTGCACGGCAAGGCCGAGGTCATTGTCGGCAAACAGCGCCACGGTCCCATCGGCACGGTCGACCTTTCGTTCGAAGCACAGTTCACCCGTTTTGGAAATCTGGTCAAACCCTGGCAACAGGACGGGCAAATTGAGGGGTATTAACCCTTACCACAGTTCGGGTTTATTGAATGCACTGACACAGTGAGATGGCCCCTTGAACGGCGCCATCTCAGCCCCCGTCAAAGATTTCCCCAACCACCCATGCGGATGGCTTAACGGCAAAGGAGCTTGGGCGACTTTTTCTGAAATCGGCAAAAACCCGGTTTTGCCGTAGTAGTTCGGATCGCCGTAGGTCACCACAAAATCGACGTTGTCGCGGCGCAACCCATCCAACCCAAACGCGATCAGTCGCTGCCCAATCCCCGCTTTCTGGCGATCCGTACGCACGGCAACCGGTGACATCAGGAACACCTGTCGCGGGTCTTGGTCAAAGCGCAGCCGCGAAAACAGGATGCAACCCAGCACTTGAGGGCCATCATCGGCAATGGCGGCGTGCAGGTCATCTCTGTCCGTCGTCGCCAACAGATCGCTGACCAGCGCACTGATCACTGCTCCCTCCTCTTTACTCTCAGATGCCGTGAATACGTCGCGAAACAGTTCAGGCAGTTCGGTCGCATACGCATTGTAGTCCCAGGTCATTTTCAGCATGGAATTCCTCTCACTTCATCGTCCGGCTCTGAGTAAACGATTTACTTATACAACGTTCGTTGAATACGTGGCGGATACAATGTCGAGGCAACTGTAATACTCCTAAAAGTCAGGCAAACCGCCATTGTCCCTGCGATAGCAGCTAGAAGCCGCCCAGCACTCGCAAAATCTCCTCAAGAATTGCTGTTTACCCCCTTGACCTGCCGCAATCCAATGTCATGAACACTCCATGGGTACCGCACACTTAACGATCAATCTTCATGCGCTCGCCAGCAATTGGCGGGCATTGGACGCAAAAACAAAAGTCGAAACCGGAGCAGTTGTCAAAGCTGATGCTTATGGGCTTGGAGCTGGGCCGGTGTCTGCGACCTTGGCTGAAGAAGGGGTTCGCCATTTTTTTGTCGCCGCCGCCGAAGAAGGCGCCGCTGTGCGCGAGGCGGTAGGCCCCAAGCCGCAGATTTTCGTGTTCTCTGGTTTCATGGAAGGGGACAATGGGCTACATTATGCAGATAATCTGATACCTTTGATCAATTCGCCGGAACAGTATAAGAGGCTCCGGCAGGCAATGCCGGATCGCCCTTTTGGGGTCCAATTGAACAGTGGCATGAACCGCCTTGGGCTTGAGCCCGCAGACTGGGCTGAACTGCGGCCCGAGATGGAGGCCAATAACCCGGTGGTAGTTATGTCACATCTGGCCTGCGCGGATGAGCCTGATAACCCGATGAACCAACAGCAGTTGAAATCCTTCCGCGAGATGACAGATGGCGTGACTGCCCCCCGTTCTCTGGCTGCTACGGGTGGTACGATGTTGGGGTCCGAGTTCCACTTTGACTTCTGCCGCCCCGGCATCGGCCTGTACGGCGGCATGCCCTTTGCCGACGCGAAACCTGTTGTCGCGATCGACCTGCCTGTTATCCAAGTCCGCCCTGTCGACGTCGGTGAAACGGTCGGATACGGCAACAGCTGGATTGCGCGTCGTCCCTCTCGCATTGCAACCGTTGCCGCCGGTTACGCTGATGGATTGCACCGCGCCATCGGTGGTGGGATCGACGTGTTTTTTGGCAACCAGCCCTGCCCCGTTGTTGGACGCATCTCGATGGATCTGATCACGGTCGACGTCACCGATCTGCCCGAAGATCCCGAACGCCTGCGCATCCTGAACGGACATCAAACAGTCGACGACTTGGCCGAAGCCGCCGGCACCATCGGCTATGAAATCCTGACGTCGCTGGGCGCACGTTATTCCCGGGGATACGTGGAATGAACCCCTTGGCTGCGCTGGGTGGGTTGGGCCGTGCTGTCCTGTCCATGCTTGCCAATTTTGGCAAGGTGGGAATTTTTGCGCTGGACGCGATCTCACATATCTTTCGGCCGCCCTATTATCCGCGCGAGTTTGCCGTTGCCCTGATGAATGTCGGCTGGCTGTCGCTGCCGGTTGTTGGCCTGACTGCCATCTTCACCGGCGGTGCCCTTGCCTTACAAATCTACGCAGGCGGCGCGCGTTTCAACGCCGAGGCTGTGGTGCCCCAGATCGTCGCCATCGGCATGGTGCGTGAACTCGGTCCTGTTCTGGTCGGCCTGATGATCGCCGCGCGCGTGACGTCATCCATTGCAGCAGAAATCGCTACGATGAAAGTGACCGAGCAGATCGACGCGCTGGTCACCCTGTCGACCCACCCGATGAAATACCTGACGGCGCCACGTGTTTTGGCCGCCTTGATTACGGTGCCCCTGCTGGTCGGTATCGGAGATATCATCGGCATTGCAGGCGGTTATGTGGTCGCGACCCAAAATCTGGGTTTCAACGCAGCCACTTATCTGCAAAACACCGTCAACTTCCTTGAAACCAAAGACATCGTATCATCGCTTGTCAAAGGGGCCGCCTTCGGCCTGATCGCGGCCATCATGGGTTGCTACTACGGCATGAATTCGGGCCGCGGCGCGCAAGGTGTGGGCCGGGCCACCAAATCCTCGGTCGAATCCGCCGCTATTATGATCCTCGCTGCCAACTTCATTCTCACAGGGGTGTTCTTCTCGGTATGATCAGGATGGAGAACGTAGCAAAAGCCTTTGGCGACAATCAGGTTCTGCAAGGCATGAGCCTTGAGATCCCCAAGGGCACCTCGATGGTCATCATCGGTGGTTCAGGCACCGGCAAGTCCGTGGCGCTGAAGTGCATTCTGGGCCTGATCAAACCCGATAGTGGGATGATCTACGTAAACGGTAAGGACGCTGCGAAAGGCGACCGCGACAAATTCCTGGCCCGCTTCGGGATGCTGTTTCAGGGCGCGGCCCTGTTCGATTCCCTGCCCGTCTGGCAGAATGTCTCATTCCGCCTGCTGCGCGGACCGTTGAAGCGCCCCGCCGAATACGCGCGTGAAATCGCCATTGAGAAGCTGCGCCGCGTGGGCCTGAAATCTGACGTCGCGGACCGCTTCCCCTCCGAACTGTCGGGCGGGATGCAAAAACGCGTGGGCCTTGCCCGCGCCATCGCCGCCGAGCCCGAGATCATTTTCTTCGACGAGCCCACCACAGGGTTGGACCCGATCATGTCCGGCGTCATCAACGACCTGATCCGCGAGATTGTGACCGAGATGGGCGCCACCGCGATGACCATCACCCACGACATGAGCTCTGTCCGCGCGATTGCGGACAACGTGGCCATGCTGCACGGAGGCGTCATCCAATGGACCGGCCCGGTCAGCCAGATGGATGCCTCGGGCGATCCTTATGTGGAACAGTTCATCAGCGGGAGTGCGGAAGGGCCGATTGAGGCGGTGCGGTGATAGTGCAAACTGCGCAAAAAAGATTGTGATCCGTTTTCTACTAGAATTTGTCATGTAAACTGCGAGTCTCGCAATTCATTCGCTGTAGACTTTCGTCTCCTGTAAAAATACGGAACAAGAATTTTCGAAAGATCAAGAACTTGAAAAAGTTTCTATCATTGGCAAAAGAGTTTGAAGCTCGCTATTCGGGCCCACTTCGTTTGATCGCCTGTGCCTTGCCAGTTGTAGTCTGGAAGTTTCTTTTTCCCGAATGGTACTATGAATCTTCATATTCTACGCAAGCCGATTTTGCCTTGGTAGTGGTCCTACCATTTGTTATCATTTACATGTTTTGAGATTTCTTCAAACTCAAACGAAGAAATTCGAAGAAAGGAACTTCAGCAAGGGACACTTAAGCCCAATAGTTATGTGCTCATGTGAACTTTGATGGAGCCAATGACCCTCCGCCTCGCCACCCTCTCCCTCCTGATCCTCTACCCCATCGCGTGGTTCGCCCCACTGATGCGTGCGGGGCTGTTGCCGATCTTCGGTCTCAGTGAAATCAGCGTCATCACCGGCCTGCAATCCTTATGGAAGTCGGACATCTTTCTGGCGCTGATCGTCAGCATCTTCGCCCTCTTCGCGCCCTACGTCAAAACCATCGGCACCGCATTGATCCAATGGGACCTGCTGGACCCGCGCGTCCAACCTGCGCTCAACCTACTCGGGAAACTCGCGATGGCGGACATCTTCCTGATCGCGCTCTATATCACGCTGGCGAAGGGAATCTCCTACGCGACCATCGAAACCGCATGGGGTCTTTATCTGTTCACGGCGTGCATTCTGGCCTCACTCGCATTGGGCCACATTACCGAAATGACACGCAGATCACGAAATTCTCAGACGTAATTGATTGAAAACGCTTATCTGAGTATCATCTTTATATTTCGAGCAGAAAATTTTTGTAGTTTCGGTCCTGAGCGGATCATTCTGTGTGCGTTAGATGTCCCCGCTTTGGGCTGGTGTGTTCCGGTTTCAAAAGGAGTTCGTCTAAGATGACTGCCCTCCACAACATCACATTGCAATTTCAGAATGCCTTTTTGAGATTGACTTTTTTCCTCATATGCATTGCGGCCCTGTTCTCGGTTGGCGCGTGTTTTCTGTCCGCTTTGGGGGTACTGCCCTGGCTATCTATGCAAGCCGGTTTCGGCACAGGTCCAGCTGTCGACGCAGGTATGTATGTCCAGATAGGCCTGACGGTGCTGATTCTCATGTTGGCGTTTTATCTTCCCGCAAACGCCCGGATGATGGCGCTTGAAACGTCACATCGTAAGTTCTCATTGAACATGTATGACGTGGCTCAGGCCTACCACTTGGCCCATTCAGCGGATCGCGGCGAAACGTTTCTGCTGTCCTCAGAATTCGACGCAGTTAAGGAAAGGATGGCCTTCCTGCGCCACCACCCCGACCTGCAATCGCTCGAACCCGAAATCCTGGAGCTGGCCGCACAGATGAGCCAAATCAGCCAAGAGCTGGCAGAAACCTATGGCGATGCCCGCGTCAGCCGCGCCCGCACGTTCCTGCAGCAACGTCAGGAAGAGATCGAAACGTTCCAGAAGCGGATCGAAGAAGCGCAGGTCATCCAGCATGAGCTGCGCCAATGGACCCACGATATAGAAATGGAAGAATCCATTGCCAAATCGCAGCTGGCACGTTTGCGGGACGAACTGTTTGAACTGCTGCCCGAATTGTCGGCACAGCTTCAATCGCCCGTGGACGACCGCGATCCCAAGAAATCGAGCGTCATAGCGATGTCGCCGCCCCGCGCCGCGGAATAGGCGCGACAGCGCCCGCCGGGGACGATGGCCCATAGGGCCTGAGGACGCGGCCCACCACCGGCAGAGATGAAAGCCCTACAAGGGCTTGAAGAACCGCCCGCGCTCGGGCACCAAGGCCGAATGGCAAAGACAACTTTCTCCTGCTCGGCCTGTGGCGCAACGCATTCCCGGTGGTCCGGGCGGTGCGACGGCTGCGGTGAATGGAACACAATCACGCAAGACGTGCCTCTTTCGGCTGGCCCTGCAAAGAAATCCCTCGGCGGCAAACGTGGCCAGTCCATTACACTCACGGACCTGTCGACCGAGGAAACACCGCCGCCGCGCACCTTGTGCGGCGTAGAAGAACTGGACCGCGTTTTGGGTGGCGGTCTGGTCCCGGCCTCGGCCCTGCTGGTTGGGGGCGACCCGGGGATTGGCAAGTCGACGTTGCTGTTGCAGGCCGCAGCGCGGTTTGCACGTGCGGGCGTCAAGACGATTTACGTGTCTGGCGAAGAAGCCAGCGCTCAGGTGCGCATGCGCGCGCGCCGTCTGGGTTTAGAGGACGCACCGGTTCAACTGGCCGCCGAAACCAACCTGCGGAACATTCTGACGACGCTTGAGGCTGAGAAACCCGGTCTGGCCATCATCGACTCGATTCAGACCATGTGGGCCGACAATGTGGACAGCGCACCGGGCTCGGTGTCACAAGTCCGGGCCGCGGCGCATGAATTGACCACGTTTGCGAAACGACACGGTGTTTCAATCATCATGGTCGGCCACGTCACCAAAGACGGTCAAATTGCAGGTCCTCGCGTCGTCGAACATATGGTCGACACTGTCCTTTACTTCGAAGGCGAGCGCGGCCATCAGTTCCGCATTCTGCGGGCGGTCAAGAACCGCTTTGGCCCTGCAGACGAGATCGGCGTGTTCGAAATGACAGGCAAAGGCCTGGCACAGGTGACCAACCCATCGGCCTTGTTTCTGTCCGAGCGCGGAACACCCAGCCCTGGGTCAGCAGTCTTTGCCGGGATCGAAGGCACACGCCCCGTTTTGGTTGAATTACAAGCGCTTGTGGCCCCGTCCCCACATTCACAACCGCGCCGTACGGTTGTTGGATGGGACAGTGGGCGTCTGGCAATGATCCTCGCCGTGCTCGAAGCGCGTTGCGGCATACCTTTTGCGGGTCTCGATGTGTACCTTAACGTCGCTGGTGGCTTGAAAATCGGTGAGCCCGCCGCGGACCTGGCGGTCGCTGCAGCCCTGCTGAGTGCCCGAGAAGACACAGCCCTGCCCGCAGATACCGTTGTTTTCGGAGAAATCTCGTTATCTGGGGCACTTAGACCGGCCCCGCAGACAGAAAACAGGTTGAAAGAAGCCCAAAAACTTGGTTTCACATCGGCAATCGCTCCGGCGGGCGGCAAAACCGGTACTGTGGCAGGTCTGACACTCACCCGACCCTCTGATTTGGTTGGGTTTGTTGGCGAAACCTTCGGAGCAGGTTAAGGTCGCCCCCTGAGGGGCAGAAAAAGAACAGGCGAGGGCCATGGAAGGTTTTACAATAATTGACGGGGTCGTTGCCCTGATCATCGTCGTTTCAGGCATTCTTGCCTATTCGCGCGGCTTCTTACGTGAGGTTCTGGCCATCGCAGGCTGGGTCGCAGCCGCAGTGCTGGCCTTTATTTTCGCGCCCCAAGCGGTGCCACTGGTCAAAGAGATTCCGGTTGTTGGGGATTTCCTGCGCGACAGCTGCGAATTGTCCGTCATCACGGGCTTTGCTGCGGTATTCGCAGTTGCACTTATTATTGTCAGCATCTTTACGCCCCTGTTTTCGTCGATCGTCCAGCGATCTGCGTTGGGCGGTCTCGATCAGGCGCTTGGTTTCTTCTTCGGCATCGCCCGCGGCATCCTGTTGGTTGCCATCGCGTTCTTTGTCTATGACACTGTGATGACAGGTCAGTCCTATACGATCGTTGACGAAAGCCGCTCGGCCAAAGTGTTCGAACAGTTCAGCGATAAGATCGAAGAACAGAACCCCGAAGCGGCCCTTGGCTGGGTCACCCGCCAATATGAAGAACTGGTCGCCAGCTGTGCGGAAGGTTCCGCACCGGCCGAGGATCTGACAGCCCCCACGACTACGGAATAAAGTTTCCCTTGCTGTGGGCATGGCCTTTGAACAAATGCTGCAGATCATCGAACGGTGGTCTGCAGCGATCATATTTACGAGCGGTCAATGGCAGTATTGAGCCCAACGCATCGCATACAACAATCTCCACCAATGTCCGCCGCTGTTTCTGGGCAGTCAATTCGTAGGATCTACTCCGGACGCGCCGTCGAATGAAGGTCACGATATACAGGCGAGCCTGTTTCCCCGGGTCCTATGGAAGGGTGTTTTCATGAGACACGCAGTGATCGTAACGGGTCTTCCAGCAAGTGGAAAAACGACAGTCGCTCGTGAAATCTCTAAACCCTTGGGCTTTGAGTTTCTAGACAAAGACGATTTCCTCGATGACCTATACGAGCGTGAGAGTGTCTCTTCATGGAACCATCGAAAAAGCCTCAGCAGGCAAAGCGATGACGCATTCCAAAAAGCAGCTAAAAAGTCAGGTTCCGCCGTCCTCGTGTCACATTGGCGGCCGCTACGAAGTACCGCAGATAGCGGAACGCCGTCGGATTGGTTAGTTGAGGAATACGATTCATTGGTTGAGGTGTGTTGCTTGTGCTCCCCAGAAGAGGCCCTCAGGCGATTTTTGTCGAGAACGAGACATCCAGGACACCTAGATAAGCAACGTGACACCAAAGAACTGGCAAAGCGCTTAGATTCTTGGACCAATCGCTTTCCTCTTCGAATGGGCACGTTGTTAGAAGTTCGAACTGACGCTGAAGTGAACTTTGAGAGGTTGATGGTGGATGTTCGAAAGTCGTTGTCATCTGGTGGATAGCAGCCATCCGCGCTGCCACAGCGAAAGTAAGAAAATCCGCCGACCACAAACTGAACCACCGCAGGCGTCCCAACGAATTTGGGAACAGATCGTCGACATCAAATGATGACGACAGCAATACCGAACAAGCTGCAATACTTGTCCTGATGAACTGGAATGTAGCCGGGAATTTTCCAGATCGCATTCGGGCTCAGACGAACCCTTCGCCTGCACAAACCGTGCATCTAATCGTCTTTAAACCGAAACAGCCGTCGCAGCGATTGAAAATCGGCTTCCCGTGAATGTCGCGGCTTTTGATAACCTCTCCCGATCCATTACAGATCTGGCAGGGTGCCCGCCCCATGCCCCTGCATCGGTGACACCGGCGCTTTACCGGTTCTTCTTTTTTGTTTCCTTGTTTGTGCTGCCACATGCCGGGTATCCGATCGAACCTGTATCATTGCCGAAAACTCACTATGTCGACCATGACACCACATGCCCGCGGCCGCTGTCACCTTTTCAATTTGTTTTTGGCAGAATCCGCATGCGTCAAATCGCGAATGTGATCCTTTGATGACACAGGCGCGCTTAGGCATTATGTGAGTGGCGAACTGACATGGAATCGGAGCTGCCGATCTTGCTGTATCTGTTTTCTTACGCGCTTACCGTTGCGACGCTGGCGTGTGCGCGCCGCCAACCAGCCGGGCGAAAATGCGTACAGATACCGCTGTCCAGACGGTCCGACCCGCACACCTAATCAACATAAACACGTCATGGAAATTGGAGCCCGTATATGTGTGGCATTTTAGGGATCGCAAGCAGGACACATGATGTCTTTGCGGAAATCTATGACGGGCTGCTGATGTTGCAGCACCGGGGTCAGGATGCCTCGGGGATCGTGACTTATACTGGTGAGTTCTTCCGTGAGAAGAAAGCCAACGGGTTGGTCAAGGACGTCTTTAACGCCAATGACGCCGAGACCCTGCTAGGACAGGTCGGTATGGGGCATGTGCGCTATCCGACCGCCGGATCGCTCAGCGCGGCCGAGGCGCAGCCGTTCTTCGTCAACGCTCCCTATGGCATCTATTTGGTCCATAACGGCAACATCACTAACACCGCCGAGCAGCGCGAGAAAGTCACCGCCAAATACAGCCGCCATCTACGCACCACTTCGGATTCAGAGATTCTGCTGAATGTTCTGGCGGACAAAGTGGCCGACGCAATCAAGGTCAACGGCAATGCCGAACCCATCCGCAATATCTTTGCCGGTGTAAAGATGACAATGGAACGCGTTCAGGGTGCTTATTCAGTGATCTGTCTGGTGGCCGGTGTTGGTATGCTGGCGTTCCGCGATCCTTACGGCATTCGCCCCCTGTCGGTTGCCAAGCGCGATGTGGATGGGGACGGCGACGATTATGCCTTTGCGTCCGAAGACGTGGCATTCGGCATCAACGGATTTGAAAAGCTGCGCGATGTGAAACCGGGTGAGGCCATCCTGATTGACCTTGACGGTAACATGCACACGTTCCAGGCAGTCGAGGGCCAGCTGACCCCCTGTATCTTTGAATACGTCTACCTGGCCCGTCCGGATTCGCTGTTGGATGGTGTTTCGGTCTACAAAACCCAGATGCGTATGGGCCAGACGCTGGCGCGCCAGATTGAGGCTGCAGGCCTAGAGATCGACCGCATCATCCCTGTGCCGGACAGCGCGCGACCTGTGGCACTTGAGGTCGCGAAAGCCACGGGCATTCCTTACCGTGAAGGTCTGGTCAAGAACCGCTATGTAGGCCGCACATTCATCATGCCCGGTCAGGAAGAGCGTCAGAAATCCGTACGCCGCAAGCTGAACGCCGTTCCGTTGGAGTTCAAAGGCCATAACGTATTGCTGATCGACGATTCCATCGTGCGCGGCAACACGATCAAAAAAATAGTTCAGATGTGCCGCGAAGCCGGGGCCAAGAAGGTGTTCATCGCCAGCGCCTCGCCACCGGTAAAATTCCCCAACGTTTATGGTATCGACATGCCCACCAAGCACGAGTTGATCGCAAACGGTAAGAACATTGAGGATATCCGTCAGGAGCTGGGCGCAGACGCCCTGTTCTATCAGGATCTCGATGACCTGATTTGGTCCGCCAAGGAAGGTAACCCGGATATCGAATCCTTCGATTGCTCGTGCTTTGACGGGAATTACATTACCGGCAGCGTCAGCGAAGACTATCTGGACAGCCTCGAAAACAGCAGCCGGGTCAGCAAGAAAAAGCAGGACATGCAGGTGCCCGGCGGGTCCTGGAATGCGGCCAAACTGGCGTCCGGCTAAGAATACGCCCCCGAATCAGATTGCAGTGATGGCCCGTTTCGCAATTGCTATGCGGGCCTTTTCACGTATTGGCTGCGCCTGATCGGTTGGTTTTCGCGCACAACTTTTCGATGAAGAAACCGCAATTGCAGGGGCTTCGGCGGCGCAGCTATTCAACCGCGCAATCGCGCAATCCCCGCCCCTTTAGTTCCGGTCCTTCGTTTGATAGCGCATCTGCCGAACCACTCAAAAAGCAAGGGGTCAGGCCAACGCGGCCGGGGCCGGAAATCATGTCAAACGCCAACGTCAAAAACGCGGCCACACAGACAGGCGCGCTAAAGAAGAACTCAGTCGCTGTCCTGGGCATCTTTGGCCCAAAAGCTGACATGCGTGCGTTGGTGCGCCTGTCGTCAGGCCGGGTCAAAGAGGTCAAGCCCGGCAGCCGGGTGTCGTCGGGCACTGTGATTGCCATTGATGACGAAGGCGTCATGCTGCGACAAAGCGGCCAGACCAAGCGGATCGTCATCCCCGGAAGTTAATCTGCCTTGACGCCCTGCGCGCATGGGTTCAAACCGCCCTTATGACCGATCAGACTAAAATTGCCCTCATCACCGGGGCCTCGCGCGGTTTGGGTGCTGCCCTGGCCGAAGCTCTGGCACCCGAGTATCACATCGTCGCCGTCGCCCGCACCACTGGTGGGTTGGAAGAGCTGGATGACCGTATCAAATCCAAAGGTGGTGCGGCCACGCTTGCGCCGATGGACATCGCGGACCCGAACGCCATGGCGACCCTGTGCCGGGGGATTCATGACCGATGGGGCAAAGTTGATCTGTGGATGCACACTGCAGTCCACACCTCGGCCCTGACGCCTGCGCATTTCGTGGATCCCAAGGAATGGACGAAGGCGGTCAACATCAACGCAACAGCCACGTCGGTTTTGATCCCGTATATCGCGCCCCTGTTGGGCGACAGCGGCCATGCGGTGTTTTTTGACGATCCCAAGGCGGGTGAGAAGTTCTATGGCATCTATGGCGCAACCAAAGCCGCGCAACTGGCGCTTGCCCGCAGCTGGGCGGTAGAGACAGAACGTACAGGACCACGCGTTTCGATCGTGGAACCCGCACCGATGCCGACGGCCGTACGCGCCAGGTTCCATCCCGGCGAAGACCGCAATGCGTTGATAAACCCGGCGGATGAGGCTGCCAGAATTTTGGCATTGTTGTAGGAATTGCCCTTTAGGCCATGCCTCCAGTGGGGGTATTTTGGCCTGATGTAGCGGGCGGTCTACGCGATATGTACGCCGTTGCGCCCAGCCAGATCGACAAAGAACTGCCATGCCACGCGACCCGAGCGTCCGCCCCGGGTGGCTTGCCATTCGATGGCCTCGGCGCGCAGGATATCGGCGTCGATGGACACACCATGAGCCGCGCAATACCGGTCAATCATCGCAAGGTATTCATCCTGATCGCAGGGATGGAAACCCAGCCACAGGCCGAACCGGTCAGAGAGCGAGACTTTTTCTTCGACCGCCTCTGACGGGTTGATTGCGCTGGAGCGTTCGTTTTCGATCATGTCCCGCGGCATCAGGTGACGGCGGTTCGACGTCGCATAGAAAACAACGTTTTCGGGGCGGCCCTCGATGCCTCCGTCCAGCACCGCCTTGAGGGACTTGTAATGCTGGTCATCGTGGCTGAAGGACAGGTCATCACAGAACAGGATGAACCGGTGTGGAGCCGCGCGCAGATGGTTGAGAAGACGCGCGACCGAGCCCATGTCTTCACGCTGAAGTTCGACCAGTTTGAGGTCAGGAAATTCCGCCTGCAACGTACCGTGGACAGCTTTGACGAGGCTGGATTTGCCCATACCCCGTGCGCCCCACAACAGCGCGTTGTTGGCCTTGCACCCGGCCGCAAAGCGGCGCGTGTTGTCCAGCAACGTATCGCGTGAGCGGTTGATACCCACCAGCAGGTCCAGATCGACACGGTTGACCTGTTTGACCGGCTCAAGCTGGTCCGGCTCGACTTGCCAGACAAAAGCCGGGGCTGCCGCGAAGTCAGGCGCGGCCAAAGGCGCCGGTGCCATGCGTTCCAAGGCGTCAGCGATACGGTTCAGGGCTTGGTCGTTCATAGGCGCCTCCGGTCGGTTTTGCTGGGTTCAAACCATGTTCCGCCGGGCGCAACAAGAGCCGCGCACAAAAAAGGCGCGCCCCCAACGGGCGCGCCTGATTGTTACCGATCATCAGGATTACTTGCCTTCTTCTTCCTGAATGATCTCTTCATCCGCTTCTTCTTCGTCGTCATAGTATCCATCGGCGCGCAGTTGTTCCTCGCGCTTCTTCTCAACACGTGCGACCAGGAAGATCGAAATTTCGTACAGCCCGTAGACAACCACAAACAGAATGACCTGAGTGATCACGTCAGGCGGTGTCACCAGCGCGGCCAGTACCAGAATGGCGACCACCGCGTACTTACGCACGGCCCCCAGACCTTCAGCAGTTACCAGCCCGGCTTTGCCCATCAGCGTCAGTAGAACGGGCAGTTGGAAGCAAAGGCCAAAAGCCACGATGAACTTGATGGTCAGGTTCAGGTATTCCTGTGCCGAGCCCTGGAACACGACACTCAGCGGCGCAGTAGCAGTTCCGTCAACTACTGCTTCGCCTTCTGCTCCGAATTGCTGGAAGCCAAGGAAGAAGTCATAAGCCAGCGGCGTGACCACGTAGAAGGCAAAGCTCGCCCCCAGCAGGAACATGAATGGCGATGCCAGCATGAACGGCAGAAACGCGTTCTTTTCCGACCGGTACAGGCCCGGTGCCACGAACCGCCACATCTGCATCCCGATATAGGGGAACGCCAGAATGAAGCCGCCCAGAAGCGAGACCTTGATGGCGACAAAGAACCCTTCCTGCGGTGAAATGAAGATCAAATCACAATCCTGCCCGCGCTCGGACAACACCTCGCACAATGGGTTTGTCAGGAAGTTAAACAGCGGCGTAGCGACCGTGAAACAGATTATCATCCCGATCAGGAACGCCACGACGCAGTGAATCAACCGCGTGCGCAGTTCTGCCAGATGCTCGATCAATGGGGCCGAGCTGTCTTCGATCTCGTCGGTATTGCTCATGTCTTGCTTTCAGTATTCAGCGCGGCTTCGGCCTCTTCAGCCTTGGCTAGCGCATCCGCAGCTTCTTTGGCCTTACGCTCGGCAGCGGCACGCGCGGTCGAGGCCTGAATCTTCTTGGCCTGCTCGGCACGTTCAGCAGCCAGCTTGCCTGTCTCGCTGTCGGGGTCGAACTTGGTCGGGTCCATGCTCTTGGCCATTTCCTGTGCGGCTTCTTTGACGCCGTCCATGGCGGTGTTCACAGGATTGGTGGCCGCATTCAGACCCTTCTTGATCTCGTTCACGCCCGCCTGATCTGCTGCCTCGTTCATGGCGCTGCTGAACTCGCGCGCCATGCCACGGGCCTTGCCAACCCAGCGGCCGACATTGCGGAACAACACTGGCAGGTCCTTTGGCCCCACAACGATCAGGGCAACAACGCCGATGACCAGAAGCTCGGTCCAGCCCAGATCAAACATCTGCGCTTAGACCTTGTCTTTGTCTGTCTCGGGCGTGACGTCTTTGGCCACCTCGGACGCGTCCTGCTCCAACTCGTCCGCACCTTCTTTGACGCCCTTCTTGAACGAGGTGATGCCTTTGCCCACTTCGCCCATAAGCGAGCTGATTTTGCCGCGGCCAAACAGCACCAGCACCACAACGGCAATCAGCAGAAGACCGGGAAGTCCGATATTGTTAAGCATGTCTCTTCTCCTTTGAAGTCGGCGCAAGCGCGCCGGGAATATGATCTGGCACTGTGTTTACGCGCGGGCGGTCCATCGCAAAAGCGTGTCGGCCCGGTTCTGTGCCCAAAAATGAACGGATCACGCGATTTTTGAGGACTCGCAATTCTCAACTGACAGGTTTATGTCAGTTGAGAGCGCGTAGAACGGCCCTGTCTCATCAAATCAGGAGCATGACGTGACACAAATCGCAGAAACCGTAACCTTCAAACTCGCAGCCGATGTAACAAAAGAGGATTTCGTGAACATCATGAAAGGCACCGAATCCTTTGTTCGGAACGCAGATGGCTTTGTCTTTCGGCGCCTCAGCGCAGGGGATGATGGGCTTTGGACCGACACCGTCATCTGGGCCGACATGGATTGCGCTCAATCCGCCGCCGCAGCTTTTCCAAAGCAGGATTTCGCTCCTGCGGTGATGGCCGCAATCGCGCCGGACACGGTGACTATGCGCCACGATGCAATCCATTGGACCATCGGAGCGTCATGACACACAGGACATCCCATGCGCCGCTCTGACCGGCTGTTCGATATCATCCAGATCCTGCGCGACGGCAAACTGCACCGTGCGCAGGACATCGCGGACCGGCTTGAGGTGTCGGTCCGCACCATCTATCGCGACATGGATACGCTGGTTGCCTCGGGCGTCCCGGTCGAGGGCGAACGCGGCGTGGGCTACATGGTGCATGAGCAGATCACCCTGCCCCCGCTGAACCTGACCCCTGCCGAGCTTGAGGCGTTGAACCTCGGTATGGCCATCGTGGCCGAAGCCGCAGACCCCGAACTCAAGGCCGCAGCCACGTCGCTGGCCGACAAGGTCGATGCCGTGTTGCCCACGCAGGTCGTGGCCGAGGCTGACAGTTGGAAATTTGCGGTCTATCCCTTTGCCGATGCGGCTCGAGGGCTGGCGCATATGGCCCCGATCCGCGCCGCCATCAAATCCCGCCAAAAACTCCGGCTGTCTTACCGTCGGATCGACGGCGTTCTGACTGATCGGGTCATACGCCCGCTGCACATGGAATACTGGGGGCGCGTCTGGACCCTGACGGCATGGTGCGAGTTACGTCAGGGGTTCCGTGTTTTTCGCATAGACCTGATCGAAACAATCTTGCCCCTGCCCGAGGTCTTCGCAGACGAGCCCGGCAAGAGCCTTAGCGATTATGACCCGCACGCCTGACAGGTCTCGTCTTCTCTCGAATACTCTGGCAGAAGGCACATCTCGCTCGGGGCCATAACCCTCACCGCAGATAGGGTTCCGGATCGACAGATTCGAACCCTTTACGCACCTCGAAATGAACGTAGGCATTGTCGCCGCCGCGCAAGGAGGCGATCTTTTGGCCGCGCTTGACGCGAGCACCCTTTTTCACAGTGATGTTCTCGACATTCGCGTAGACGGTCAACAGATCGCTGTTGTGCTTTACCACAATGATCGGCACCTGATCCGCGTCCGCCGTGATTGCGGCAACAGTACCCGCAGCGGCAGCGTTAACCGGGCTACCCGGCGAGGCCGCAATGTCGATGCCTTCGTTCGAGCCCTTTTTATAGGTGCGGATGATCGTACCTGTGACAGGCAGTCCAAGCGCAGAATTGCTTTGCGTAGTTGGCGCTTCGGCGGTCACGTCAGGTGCGGGCTCGGCGGGCTTGATGACTTCATCCGGCAGAGGTTGCGTCGCGCTGGGCGGCGTCGGTGTCGGCGATCCCTGCCCAGGTTGGGTGATCGTAGTCGCAGGGACTGTTGTCACGGCGGCCGCCTCCTGACGGGGCGCAGGCTGGTTCTTGATAGGAATCAGCAGAAACTGTCCTTCACGCACGGTAAAGTCCGACCCCAGCCCGTTCCACTCGGCCAAGGCATCTACCGGCACGTTATACAGGCGCGCGATCGTATACGCGGTTTCGCCGCGCTTGACCTTGTGGCGAATGGGCTCGGGTCCCGTCGGCGCAGGGGCCGATGCAGGCGCGGCGGTTGGTTGTGCCGGTTCCAGCGTCGATGTGCGCACCGACCCATCCGCCGGAGCTGCGTCAATCGCAGTGCCTGCAATTGTCGCGATATCAACAGAGCTGGCCGCGCTGACGGTACGCGGCAAGGCCACCACTTCGCCATCACGCAGTTGGTCCGCAGCTTGCAATCCGTTAAAACGCGCGACTTCCGCTGCCGGTAATCCGACCCGGGCGGCGACATCGCCAACCGTGTCGCCCCGGCGCGCAACGGCCACTTGATAATTGGGATAGGTGATCACGCCACGCGCATCCGGTGCCGGCCGGTTGGCAGTGGCCGCCTGCGCCGCATCGGCCGTGGAAAACCCGCCGACATTACCGCGCAGATCATAATCTATGGGGCCTTCGCATCCCGCGAGGAACGCCAAAGACGCAACACCTGCTGCGACTGCTGATTTGGAAACTGCTCTCATTTTACTGTCCTCACCGCCTGCCCCTGTTGTCCGGGGTTCCAGCGCTTATCGCAAAATATTTCTTTACGCTCCGTCTTTGCCAAGCCCTTCTAGCAGGGGCACGAACCGAACGGGCAACAATTCATCATAGTCCAGGCCGGTCTCGGTGCGTCTGACCCGGATCAGGGTCTGAACCGCATCCGACTGTCCCACCGGCAAAACCATGATACCGCCGATTTTGAGCTGCGCCAAGAGCGGCCCAGGCGGGTCCTCGGCGGCGGCTGTCACAATGATACGATCAAACGGGGCTTGTTCCGACAAACCGAACGACCCATCCGACAGCATCGCCGTCACATTGGTCATCCCCAATTCGCGAAATAGCTCGCCAGTTTCGCGCACCAGACGTTTATGACGTTCGACGGTATAGACCCGGCGCGCCAGCTTGGACAGAACCGCGGCCTGATAGCCCGAGCCTGTACCAACCTCCAGCACCGTATCACGGGGGCGCACATCCAAAGCCTGTGTCATCAGCCCCACCACCGAAGGCTGGCTGATCGTCTGGCCACAGGCAATCGGCAGCGGTGTATCCTCATAAGCGCGCTCGGCAAACAGACCCTTGACGAAACGGCCCCGGTCGACCTGTTCCATCGCGGCGAGAACGCGCGCATCCGTTACGCCGCGCGACCGCAGAGCAAATAGGAACTGCATGGTTGTTTCTGGATCAAGCCCGCTCATTCGACCGACTTCAGTTGTTCCAGAACGTCATGAGCCGTCAAGTCCGCACGCATCGGTGTGACCGAAATGTAGCCCCCAAGGTTAACTGCCGCATCGGTTCCGGGTGCTGTCGGATTGTGCTGATAGCCGCCCTTGATCCACAGGAACCGCCGACCCGAGGGCGAACTGTGCGGTTCAACCGAGAAATTGGTATCCCGGCGAAAACCCTGCGGCGCGATGCGCGTCCCCAGAACCTCATCCGCCGGCACGGGTGGGAAATTCACGTTGTAAAACAGGCGGTAATCGACTTGCTCTTCAGGCGTTGCTTTCAGAATTCGCCGCACGAGGTCGGCCCCGTAACGCGTTGCAGCCTCAAATGGATCGCCCAACCCAAGGTTACGAGGGCCAAAATACTGCGACAAGGCAATTGCAGGAATACCCTGCAGGGCGGCTTCCATCGCCCCACCCACCGTGCCGGAATACAGCGTGTTCTCGGCCGAATTGTTGCCCCGGTTCACACCGGACAACACCAGATCGGGCGGCGTGTCCTTCATGACGTCGTGCAGCCCAGCCAACACACAGTCAGCGGGCGAGCCTTCGGCGGCAAAGCGGCGTTCGCCCAGCTTGGCGACCATCATCGGGTGGGTATAACTGATGCAGTGGCCCACACCTGATTGTTCGAATGCAGGCGCGACGACCCAAACTTCACCATCCGGGCCTGCCAGATCGGAGGCAATCGCCTCAAGTGCGATCAGCCCCGGGGCATTGATCCCGTCATCATTGGTCAGAAGTATACGCATAAGCCCCATCCACCCGGCGTTTTGCCCTTGATAGACCCGCCCCCGCGTCGCGGCAAGCAAAGCGCGCGTCCAATCTGATGCTTTCGCGCACCACTTGGCGCTAAACTGTGGCTTTCCAGCCTAAACCGGGAAAACGAAACACCTGTCACGGCGGATGGTCAGCCACATGACCCGTCCCGGGCTGGGAACAAAGACATTGGGCACCGTCGCCCTCAGGATCGAGCCATCATGGTCCATCCGAAATTCAACAAGGCTTTCGTTGCCCAAAAACCGTGCCCGCTCGACCACGCCTCGCGCGGCAACGCCGTCGGTCGGTGTCGGCAGCGGCCCCTTGCCGTTTCGGTCAAAGTCCAGCCGCACGTGCTGCGGGCGGAACACGATCTCGACATCCGTATTGTCCGGAACGCCGGGTGCCAGAAATTGCCCGAATGGCGTTTCGGCCAAGGCGCCATTCACTTTGGATGGCAAAACATTGATATCACTAAAAAACGCCACCGCCGCCTTGTCCGCCGGGCGGGTAAAGACGTTGTAGGGCGCGCCTTGTTGCACGACTTTTCCCCGCCGCATCAGGGCGATTTCATCCGCCATGCGCATCGCTTCTTCCGGCTCATGCGTGACTAGAACAACAGCGGCGTCCTCTTCCTTGAGGATCGCAAGCGTTTCATCCCGAATGCCGTCCCGCAACCGGTTATCGAGGCCCGAGAAAGGCTCGTCCATCAACATGATCCGCGGACGCGGAGCCAATGCGCGGGCCAGTGCCACACGTTGCTGCTCGCCACCTGACAGATGATGCGGGTAGTCATCGACGAAACGCATCAGGTCGACTTTGCGCAGCAGCGCTTCGACGCGGGCGCGTTTTTCGTCCCTATGCCCCTTCAGGCCAAAGGCCACATTGTCGGCAACGCTGAGATGCGGAAACAGGGCAAAGTCCTGAAACATCAGCCCTATTTCGCGCCGCTCGGGCGGTACACGAAACACCGTGTCACAGATCAGCTTGCCATCGACGTAGATTTCACCGGATTCCTGCATCTCGACGCCCGCGATCATGCGCAGCGTCGTGGACTTGCCGCAGCCCGAAGGCCCCAACAAACAGGTCACCTGCCCCGCCCGCACCGTCAGTGAGACGTCATCCACGACAACCCGCCCCTCATACCGGGCGATCAGATTTCGGATTTCCAACCGAGGAGGAGTAGCGTTTTCTGTCACCGATGGGCCCCGTTGCCTTTCCCGATCAATTCCATCGGGCTTAGGCGGGGATAACAACCCCGCACCTCAGGTGCAAGAGATCAGCAACAGCCGCCGGATGGGGCCTCGCCCGTTGCTTCAAACGGGCTTTCACCACCGCAGCCTTCGAATATCCCGTAATGGGTCGAGAAATCGCCAATGAAGTCGAAATGCCGGGCAAAACGGGTGTCTTTCAACATCATCCACGTGTTGCCGCAGACAGGAAAGACCTTGCCTGCCTGGATCGCGTGGTGATCATCCAGTTCGAACAGATGCGGGGCGTTCGGGATGGTGCCCTTGTAGATCACGGCCTGGCCATAATCCTCACAGTCTGGTTCCAACTCGGGTAGCTTGAACAGACGGTAGGTGGCGGAAAGGAATTTGAGAGGCGCAACACGCTCTTCGAGCACCACGTTTTCAATAGTCAGCGGACGATGCGTGACCCGGCGCGGGTCGCCAAAGCCAGCCTTACGCGACATCGACAGGAAATCGTTCCAATACAACGCGCCGGACAGGCATTCACCGTACAAGACCTCATCCTCGGCCATCTCTTTAGGCACTCGGCGGTCGGCGTAGACGTCCGAGAAATACATCTCGCCCCCGTCTTTCAGCAACCGATGCGCCCCACGCAAAACAGCCTCTTTATCAGTGGCCAGATTGATCACGCAGTTCGAGACGATAATGTCAAAAGAACCGGGTTCCAGGTCAAGCTCATCCAGCTTTTCGATATAGCCATGGTGGAATTCCACATTGCTGTCAGAATGCCCAAAGGCTTGCGCGTGATAATCCTGATGCGCGCGCGCTACGTCCAATTGCTCCGGCGTCATGTCCACACCGACAACGCGCCCCTTTTCACCTACCATGGCAGACAAAGCATAAACATCACGTCCCGCACCACAGCCAAGATCCAGAATGCTCATCCCCTCAAGGTCGTGCGGAGCGATCAGACCGCAGCCATAGTAGCGCGTCAGAACTTCATCATGAATTTTCGACAGGATCTTTTTGACATGATCCGGCATGTCATCAGGCGTACAACACGCGTTTGTCTGCAAGTCCGAGCTGCCCTGCAATACTTCGCCATAGTAATTCTGCACTGACTCATGCTTCATTGCGGTTATCCTTCTGTCTGATGGCTGCATAGCAGCTAATGCAGCGCGGGGCTTGGCGCAATCCGGGCCTTTAAAATCTGACGAAAGCGTGAGGGGTTGTAGGGGTTATGCTAACAGTTCGAAATCAACACCCGCGCGCAGTTTGCCGTTCACCTGTATCTCAAGCCGATGCGTACCCGGGATCAGTTTGAACGTGGTCGCATCACCTTTAAGCTTGTGCTTTTTGGTCAGGGTAAGAGCACCATCTGCTAACGCGGACTGTTTCAGCTTGTGCACTTTGGCTGAGGTTTTACCACCAGGCCTTTGAAAATGAACAACGTAATCCACCAAAACAGGTTGGTCACCGTTACCACTCAGCATTACATCGAATTCCAGCGCACCGCCGATCTGGGCATCACCCTTGATGGTGACATCGGCCGAAACTTTCGCATCCGGGTCGAAGCCCAGCATTTTCATGGCGCGCGGATGGCCTGCTTTCACAAGCCCGCGCAAGGTGTGCGAGGTCATCCAACCCATCTCGGCCTGATCCTGCTGTCCGTTCCTAGTCCAGTCCTGCAACCGGTCCAAAACCAGATCCGGGTCTTTCTTGGTGATGTCGTTCAGGTGGTTGGCCACCGACCGCGTGACATATCGCGTCCCATCGGCATGCAGCCGATCCAGTAAAGGCAGCGGATCGGTCAGGTCCAGCCCCACCGCCTGCCCCCAAGGCAGACGCGGCCTTGTGCCTTCGCTTACAAGTCGGCGCACGTGATAGCTGTCATGTGCACACCACTCCTGCATCCGCGCCAGCACCTGTTCCTGATGGGTGTTGAGGAACGGACGTATGGCCCATTCCATTGAAAACCTTTGGGTCAATTCCTCAAGCACATCCAATGACTGCCTCGGATGATCCAGCCCCACGGCAACAACCCAGTCACCCAGCGGCGCAAAGATGAAATCACCAAAATCATCATCCGTTTTGCCGGGATCCAAAGGCGGCGGCAAGGCGCGCAGCAGCGTAGGTGCGATCTGAGGCAAGTCGCCCGGCACCGCCTGTTGCAGACATTCGGCGATCCAGGCCATCCTCTCTTTCAGCTCCAGATCCAGCAGGCGTGACATGACCTGTGCCTCGAACGCCTCGGCATCAAAGGACGGGTCCGCGCCCGCGAAAAGCCCCGCCAAATAGCGGGTCTTTTCGACATTAAACAGTTGATCTTTAAGCGAGAAGTTTTGAGCCATGATCACATCGTCAGGTTGGTGGCGCCACCATCCAGCAGTATGTTCTGCCCGACAATGAAACCGGCATTCTGCGAACACAGGAACGCACAGGCTGCACCAAATTCTTCACGCGTTCCATACCGGCGCGCCGGGATGGTTGCCGCGCGTTCAGCGCGCGCCTCGTCCATCGAAATTCCTTTTTGCGCGGCGACACCACCATCCAATGAGTCCGCCCGGTCAGTGGCGTGAATTCCCGGCAGCAAGTTGTTGATCGTCACACCTTTTGGTGCAACCTGACGCGCAGTTCCGGCAACATAGCCTGTCAAGCCGGTGCGGGCTGCATTCGACAGACCCAGCGCAGGGATCGGTGCGCGCACAGATTGCGAGGTGATATTCACCACCCGGCCCCAGCCCTTGTCCATCATCCCCGGCAACAGTGCCTTCATGAAGGCAATCGGCGTCAGCATGTTAGAGTCCAGCGCCTTAATAAAATCGTCACGATCCCAGTCCGACCACAAACCGGGCGGCGGACCACCGGCATTTGTCACAAGAATATCAACACCCTGCGCGGCTTCGACTACCTGCACCTGTCCTTCAATCGAAGTCACATCGCAGGCAATAGTCTGAACCTGTACGCCATGTTCAGCGCGAATGCGGTCAGCCGATGCCTCCAAAGCCTCGGGCCCGCGCGCGTTCATCACCAGATTAACACCCGCTGCGGCCAGTGCCTCAGCACAACCCAGACCCAAACCTTTGCTACTGGCGCAGACCAGCGCACGTTTACCTTTGATCCCAAGATCCATCTGATCCTCCCTGTCTTTGCCGCACATCTAGCACCAGCCTTTTAGGGAAGACCAGAAACCAAAACACGTTAGTAAAAGAACTCTTCGCGCACGATCTTACCATCCGCCACGTGGTAAATGGCGACTTCACGCATATCAAAGCTGTCACCGCTTTCCTTCACTGTGCCCTTTACTTCGAAAATTACGGCAAAGCGGTCCTCACCATGCACAAATGGGTCACTTACCGAAGTTTTTGTCACATCATGTGCGCCTTCCCACCATTCTTGTTTGCCACGGATCGCGTCGCGGCCGGCGACTTCGCGCCCCATGCCCGAGTAATCCACGGCTTCGACGGAAACGGCATCGTCCGCATAGAGCTTATCCAAATTCGCTTTGGCCCGGCCTTCTCGGCAACCAGCGACCAGTTCGTTTGCGATTTCTTTTAAATTCATCACACCTCTCCATCATTTGTTCACTATATGTTCTTTTTGCCATTATCAGGCGATTCTGAACACCCCCTTTGTCTTGCCTCGGCAGAATTCCCCGCATATACGCGCGTTCATGCTTGATATCGCCTCGAACCAACCCGTTTTGCCGCCCGAGATCGCCCGGCGCCGGACATTCGCCATCATCTCGCACCCGGATGCGGGCAAAACGACGCTGACTGAAAAGTTCCTGTTGTACGGGGGCGCTATTCAGATGGCCGGTCAGGTGCGCGCCAAGGGCGAAGCCCGGCGGACGCGTTCGGACTTTATGCAGATGGAGAAGGATCGGGGCATCTCGGTTTCCGCATCGGCAATGTCCTTTGACTATGACACCTTCAGGTTCAATCTGGTGGATACGCCCGGTCACAGTGATTTCTCGGAAGACACCTATCGCACGCTGACCGCTGTGGACGCCGCCGTGATGGTGATCGACGGCGCGAAAGGTGTGGAAAGCCAGACGCAGAAATTGTTCGAGGTCTGCCGCCTGCGCGATCTGCCGATCCTGACCTTCTGTAACAAGATGGACCGCGAAAGCCGCGATACGTTCGAGATCATCGACGAAATCCAGGAAATGCTGGCGATCGACGTTACCCCTGCCGCATGGCCTATCGGCGTAGGTCGCGATTTCATCGGCTGCTACGACATGCTGCGCGACCGGCTGGAACTGATGGACCGCGCCGATCGTAACAAAGTGGCCGAAAGTATCGAAATCAACGGGTTGGATGACCCGAAACTGGCCGAACACGTGCCCGAGCACCTGTTGGAAAAGTTCCTGGAAGAGGTTGAGATGGCGCGCGAGCTGCTGCCCGCCATGGACCCGCAGGCGGTGCTTGAGGGGCATATGACCCCGATCTGGTTCGGCTCGGCGATCAACTCGTTCGGTGTGAAGGAACTGATGGAAGGCATTGGTGCCTACGGCCCCCAGCCGCAGATCCAGTCTGCCGAACCGCGTCAGATTGCACCCGACGAAAAGAAAGTCGCGGGTTTTGTCTTCAAGGTTCAAGCCAATATGGACCCAAAGCACCGCGACCGCGTGGCGTTTGTTCGTATGGCATCGGGCCATTTCAAGCGTGGCATGAAGCTGACCCATGTGCGGTCGAAAAAACCGATGGCAATTTCGAACCCTGTGCTGTTCCTCGCATCGGACCGGGAACTGGCCGAAGAGGCTTGGGCTGGTGATATCATCGGCATCCCCAACCACGGCCAATTGCGCATCGGCGACACGCTGACCGAAGGCGAAGCGATCCGGGTTACTGGCATCCCCTCATTCGCGCCTGAACTGCTGCAGACCGTGCGGCCCGGCGACCCGATGAAAGCCAAACATTTGGAAAAGGCGCTGATGCAATTTGCCGAGGAAGGCGCGGCCAAGGTGTTCAAACCCTCAATCGGATCGGGCTTTATCGTTGGCGTCGTTGGCGCGCTGCAATTTGAAGTGCTCGCCAGCCGTATCGAGATGGAATACGGCCTGCCCGTTCGGTTCGAAGCATCTCAGTTCACCTCGGCCCGCTGGGTCAGCGGTGACAAGGCCGAGGTCGAAAAGTTCGTCAACGCCAACAAGCAGCACATCGCTCACGATCATGATGGCGACATCGTCTATCTGACGCGTCTTCAGTGGGACATCGACCGGGTCATCCGCGACTATCCCGAACTGAACCTGACGGCCACGAAAGAAATGATGGTGTGATGCGTCAGGCTGATTGCACAGGCAACATGGCCTGTGCAATTTTACCCGCATGAATGACGACTTCCAGACGCCCACAGGCGCACTACACGGGTTCGGTGCCCAGAAAAAACTTTTTGAATTCAGCGTGGAATCGCCCGATCCTGATTCCTGCATTGCGCGTGAATATGGCGTCACACAACAGGTCTGGGCATGACGACCTGGGGCATCGTTTCAATGGTTCGCGGATCGACCCGCGACATACTCAGGTTCGCGGCCCATCACCTCGACCTAGGTGCGGATTATCTGTACATCTACCTGGACGAACCCAACCGTGAGGCGCACCGGGCCCTCAGGAAACACCCGAAAATCAGAGCCCGAATCTGCGACGATGCTTTTTGGGAGAAACGCAAACGCGACCGACCGGAACGCCATCAGGTTCGTCAGACGCTGCATGCCACATTCGCCTATCGCAACACCGATCTGGACTGGCTGGCCCATATCGACGTGGACGAGTTCCTGTGGTCTTCAAAACCCATCCGGGAGCAGTTGCAATCCGTCCCCGCCGACATCCCAGCCGTCCGTGTCCGGCCAATGGAGGCAATGGCAAGCGGCGAGGATCTGTTCAAGGCGCATATCCCCAGCGGCCCGGACCGCTCAGCCATGGTGCAGTCCATCTATCCCAACTATGGCGGCTTTGTACTCGGCGGGTTCCTCAGCCACGTTCAGGGTAAGCTGTTCGTCCGCACAGGCATGGAAAAGCTGAACTTTCGCATCCACAACCTGTTTCAAAACAAAAAGCTTCTGCCCTGCAAATTCGAACTTCCGGGGTTGGAGCTGTGTCATCGCCACGCCCCTGGCTGGGACCACTGGGCGGCGCATTATCAGTTTCGGATGGCGCGTGGGTCCTATCAACCCGGCATGTCCCCTAATGTTCCGCGCGAACTGGGCGGTCTGAACAAGAATGAGTTGTTCAACTGGATCGAGACAGAACAAGGCCAGGACGGCTTGCGCGCGTTCTTTGACGAAATTAGCGGTGCCGATCCCGGCGTACGCGCTCGTCTCGAAGAATATGGGTTGATCCGGCACAGACCGCTGGATCTGGACGCGAAAGTTGCGAAACACTTCCCCGGAAGCTGCTGAATTGTTGCGGAAAACCAGCAGTGGGCGCTAGCGACGCCAGGTTAAAACCTCTTCATTTGACCCTGCCTCATGATTTTGTTATGTCCGCGCAAAGCCGAAATGTGCCTGACAGCGCATGGCCATCCGGGCCCGGCATTCCATTGACGCGCGGGCCAGGTCTAGTGTCCGCATGAACCGGACATACATGACAAAATTTAACGAACTGAACCTGAACCCGAAGGTCCTCAAAGCCATTGAGGAAGCCGGATACGAATCCCCTACCCCAATTCAGGAAGGCGCGATACCCGCGGCCCTGGAAGGGCGCGATGTTCTGGGCATTGCTCAGACAGGGACCGGCAAGACTGCAAGTTTCACGCTGCCGATGATCACCTTGCTGGCCCGTGGGCGCGCGCGTGCGCGTATGCCGCGTTCGCTGGTGCTGTGCCCCACACGGGAACTGGCCGCGCAGGTGGCTGAGAATTTCGACACCTACGCCAAACATTTGAAACTGACCAAAGCGCTGTTGATTGGCGGCGTCAGCTTTAAAGAGCAGGACGCGTTGATCGACCGCGGCGTGGACGTTCTGATCGCCACACCGGGTCGCCTGCTGGACCATTTCGAGCGCGGCAAGCTGTTGTTGACCGGCGTTCAGATCATGGTTGTAGATGAAGCAGACAGAATGCTCGACATGGGATTCATCCCCGATATCGAACGCATCTTCTCGCTGACGCCGTTCACGCGCCAAACCCTGTTCTTCTCGGCCACTATGGCACCCGAGATTGAACGTATCACCGACACGTTCCTGTCCGCGCCCACCCGCGTCGAGGTCGCCCGTCAGGCCACCGCGTCCGAGACCATCGAACAGGGTGTTGTCATGTTCAAAGGCGGTCGCCGCGATCGCGAAGCCAGTGCCAAGCGCAAGGTTCTGCGTGCGCTGATCGATGCCGAAGGTGAAAAATGCACCAACGCAATCATCTTCTGCAATCGCAAAACCGATGTAGATATCTGCGCGAAGTCGTTGAAAAAATACGGATATGACGCTGCAGCGATCCACGGTGATCTGGACCAATCACAGCGGATGAAAACTCTTGATGGTTTCCGCGACGGCTCCTTGCGCCTGCTGGTCGCCTCAGACGTGGCCGCGCGCGGCCTTGATGTGCCGTCGGTGAGCCATGTGTTCAATTTCGACGTTCCCGGACACCCTGAAGACTACGTGCACCGAATTGGCCGTACAGGTCGCGCCGGACGCGATGGCAAAGCAATTACGATCTGTTCAGGGCGAGATGAAAAAGCCCTGGCCGCAATTGAAAAGCTGATCCAAAAAGAAATTCCCAGGCTCGACAACCCGGTTCAGGCTGAAGAGCCCAAAGCCAAAGAAGAAGCGCCAAAGCCTGAGCGGAAAGCCAAACCGACTGACGCCAAGAAAAGCGAAAGCAGGAAGAGCGACCGGAAGAAGGACAAAGAACCCAAGGGCCGTGGCCGCAGAGACGACAAAGGCCCTGCTGTTGTCGGCATGGGCGATCACATGCCCAGCTTCATCGCCCTCAGCTTTGACGAGCGCCGCGCAGGCTAAATCGTAAGTACCAGTGCCAGTATCGAGGCACCAAGCAAGGTCATCCCGGCGATTTCGCGCCGGGTGATTTTTTCGCGGAAAAACAAGATCGAGGCGAATAGGCTGAAGATCAGTTCAACCTGGCCCAGTGCTTTGACATAGGCCGCGTTTTGCAGCGTGAAGGCAAAAAACCAGCAGAACGAACCGCACAGGCTGGTGAGGCCGACGAAAACGCCGGTTCGACGTGTGTCCCAAACTGCGCGCAACTCAGCCCGGTCGCGCCATAACAACCACAATCCCATGCTCAGGAATTGGTACGACACGACCACAGCCAATGTGATCAGCGCCCGATACCACGGGTCAATGTCTCCCAACTCCAAAGATGCTCCGCGATAACTGACGGATGAGAAGGCGAACAGAACGCCAGAACCCAACCCAAGGCGCGATGCCCGGTTGGTGAGATGTGCCCACCAAACCCCTTCCCCGCCGGGATTTTTCGACAATAGCAGGACGGCCACCAGTCCCAGAATTATCGCAAACAATGCGCCCGAGGACACCTGATCACCCAAGACAAGAAATCCGACGATGGCAGTCTGGATAACCTCGGTCTTCTTGAATGTAATGCCGACGGCGAAATTACGCTGTTTGAACAGGGACACCACACAAATGGTCGCCAATATCTGCGTTGTCCCACCGATCACTGCAAACAGCCAGAATCTTCCGGTCAGGACTGGCAGGCTGTAACCGGTTACCTTCATTGCCACGACCAACCCGAGAACGGCCAAAGGCATGGAATAAGCAAATCGAGCAAAAGTCGCACCGGCAGCCGTGAGTTTCACGGTGCTCAGCAATTTTTGCAGCATGAACCGCACGGTCTGAAATGCCGCGGCGGCGATGGTGACGGGAATCCACAAACTCATGAATTCCCTTGTGTCGTCAAATCAACCCTTTGGCCAGAGCGGATGCGCCACGGGGTCCTTCGCGCGCCAAAGGTACGAGCGGAAGATCTGACCATAGGACCGATAGACATAGGCCTCGTTCGTTGACTGATACCGATCTCTTCCAGCCCGATACAGAGCGGGCAATCGGTACCACGGCGCACCGGGATTCATGTGATGTACGACGTGCAGGTTGTTGTTTAGAAACAAGAAAGCCAATAGTCCGCGATCTTCGACTATGACGGTACGGGCTCCCGAGTCTTCATGCGCTCTGTGTTCAAGAAACGTTCGGATTTTGACCAAACCCAACCCAATGTAAGCTGACAGAACAAAGGCCCACAGCGGCATTGGCGATTGCGCGACTATCCACAAAACCACAGCGGCTCCGATCAGGTGCAGCCCCCAGGCCAGTAATATGTCTTTGTCTCCGCGTTTTGCGCCGCGCAGCTCATCCCGAATGAAGGTGAATTGACCAATCGCCGGGCCCAGCACCATGCGTCCAAGCAGCGTGTTATTCGCTCTCAGCAGTCGCTTTTGCCAGCCTTTGAGCGTATTCCAAACCTTCGGGTCCAGATAGTTCGACTCAGGGTCGTCATACGGATCAGTCAGGGTCGAATCCCTGTGATGCGCCAGATGCAGATCGCGGAACCGGTTATATGGGATGAACAAAGTCAACGGCAGCGCCAACAGTGCCTCGTTCAACCAACGGGTGCGAAAAGGATGTCCATGCAGCGCCTCATGTGTCAGCGATGAGTGCAACGCCGCGACCAATCCCATTGCGGGAATGGCCAGCCAAACCGGGAACATAAAGATCACAGCAAGCCAAGCTGCGTAGCATGCGATTATAAGGGCAAAGGTGCCCCACTCGGGACCTGGCCGCTCAGACATTTCGGCCCCATGTGATGCCTGCCCAGACGCGCTCGTAGATCACGTACATCGTCAGGCCGATGCCCGTGTTCACAATCGCCAACGTCCCGCCAACTGCAGCAGAGCCTGTCGCGATAAGACCCACCAGCGTCATCATGACCAGGCCCATCGCGTTCCACACTACAGCCTTCACGACCGATCTTCGTCGCGTTTCCATTCCGTCACCCATATTATTGTTATGCTTTAAGAATTACGGACCACAGGCAGGATTGAAAATTCTGAATATGATTAACAAAACTCATCATATGTGATATTTATCATCATATGCAGGATAAGATCGACAAACGAGACCGAGCTGCGCAGTTTCGACTACGCCTTGCGCGCGCCATGGAAGAGCAGCACGTCACGCAAAGTGCACTGGCCCGAAACATTGGTGTGGACCGGTCAACCGTATCCCAGCTTTTGACCGGCGAAGGCGCCCGCCTGCCGAACGCGCATGTTGTGGGCAGTTGCGCATCGGCGCTTGGGGTTTCTGCGGATTGGTTGCTGAGCCTTTCGGATCGGCCCGAAAGCGCGGCCGAGCTTTTGGCAAGCTCTCTAAGTATGACAAAAGCGCCGCGCGCATTGGTCGATGAGCGTATTTTCGAATGGCACAAGGAGGCCGCTGGCTACAAAGTACGCTATGTTCCAGCCACCCTGCCTGACATGTTGAAAACCCGCACCGTGCTGGAATGGGAATACGCCCCGCATTTGGGACGCACAGCAGATCAGGCCATCGGCGCGTCGGCAGACAGGCTGACTTGGATGCGCAGCGCGCAATCCGACTATGAAATCGCCATGCCACTGTATGAGATCGACAGTTTTGCCCGCGCGACCGGCTACTACGAAGGCCTGTGTCCAAAAATCCGGATGGACCAGATCGACCACCTGTTAGAGCTGAGCGACCAGCTTTATCCCCGCATGCGCATCTATCTGTTTGACGCTAAACGCCTCTACTCCGCGCCTGTCACCATTTTCGGCCCGCTGCTGTGTGTGTTCTACGCGGGCAGTCACTATATGGCCTTTCGGGACCGCGACAGAATCGAGGTTTTTTCCCGTCATTTCGATACGTTGGTGCGCGAAGCGGATGTGACGGCGCGGGATTTCCCCGAACACCTCAGGCAGCTGCGATCAGCAATATCCGCCTGATCGCAGTCCGATAGATGCAGAAGCGACCAAGGTGTGATATCGTCACTTGGCGCGAACTTTCGAGCGATCCGATCACAGACGGAGGACCATAGGAATGGACGCACTAAAAACCGCTCAATACGCACGGGCGCTTTATTCCGCCCACGGAGATCAGGCCGAGGCCGAGGCCGCGCAGAAGATGCGCGAATGCAAAGACGCCGGGAACATGCAGCAAGCCCGCGACTGGCAGGCAGTTCGCCAGAGCATCCGCCAGATTCGCGGACCCAATCAGGCTTAAACCTTGGGGTCGGGGTTGACGGTGTGCCCATCGACCGCAATCACCTGCCCCGACACCAACCGCGCCGCATCTGATGCAAGGAACACGGCCATATTGGCGATGTCGTGCCCTTCGACGAAGCGACCCATTGAAGTGCCCGAGGCATAACCCTCATAGACCTGATCGCGTGTCATGCCCTTGGCATCGGCCTCGCGCTGCAGGACGCCTTCCATCCGCGGACCCTCAACCGAGCCAGGGCAAATGACATTGCACCGCACTCCGTGTGCACCAAGCTCCATCGCCAGAGTTTTGGCCAGCCCGATCATCCCCCATTTCGCCGCCGCATAGGGCGCACGATTGGGATAACCATATTGTCCCGCAGTCGAAGACGTTATGACCACCGCGCCGCTGCCTTGTCGTTTCAGGATTGGAGCCGCGTATTTGGCGGACAGAAACGCACCCTCCAGATTCACTGCCAGGCACATGCGCCAATCGTCCAATGCAACGTCTTCGACCAAAGCGGTTGGTCCCGCGATTCCTGCGTTTGCGCACAGGGTATCCAAACCACCCCATTCCGCCTCGATGTCATTGAACAAGGTGGCCACGGCATCCTCATCCGCGACATTCGCCTCGGACCGCTGCCAATGGGCCGGACAATCAGACAGGGCATTCGGGTCAACATCAGCCACCCAAACCTGCGCACCGGCTGTATCAAAGGCCTCGGCCATGGCGCGGCCAACGCCCGACGCGCCAGCCGTGATCAGAACACGCCCACTCATGCCGGTTTGCGGATCGCCGCACCCGCACCTTCCGGATAAGGCAAGCTTGCCTGAGCTTCAGCGATCCGGGCCATAGCCGCTTCGATTTCGACAGAAGGTGCGCTCGGGCGACGGGTTTCCAGACTGACATGCAGCAGGAAGCTTTCGCCTGTGGCCAAAAGCTTGTCGCCTTCATACATGGAATGGAACACGTGCAGCTTCTTGCCCTGCCCCAATAGCATCTGCGTGCGCACTTCGATCTTTGCACCTGCGTGGACTTCGTCGATATAACGGATATGGTTTTCTGCGGTGAAGTAACTGCCGCCCGAGGCGATGTAATCCGCATCACACCCCATGATCTCCATGAACCGGTCGGTCGCCGCGGCGAAGGCCTCAAGGTAACGCGCCTCGTTCATGTGACCGTTATAGTCGGTCCAGTCCAACGGCACTGCGCGCGACAAGGTCAGAATTGGCTGGCTCAGATCGGCCTGATCCATCGTCGGAAGTGCGCCCGGTTTCAGCGCCGCGTCATGCTGGTTCAGAACAGCACCGGCCCCATAGTTCTGCGCCTTGAGCGCCCGCATCATACCAACGAGGTTATTGTCGCGGATGCGCTCTAGTTCGCGGATCGAGTGCATGCCCGATTGCGCGTCAGACTGATCCGCGATCATGTCGACCAGCTCATCAGTGAATTCGGGCACATCCATCAGCTTGGTCCAAGGCCATTGCAACGCCGGGCCGAACTGCGCCATGAAGTGCCTCATCCCCGCCTCACCACCGGCTACACGATAGGTTTCGAACAGACCCATCTGTGCCCAGCGAATGCCAAAGCCCATGCGAATTGCATCGTCGATTTCTTCGGTTGTCGCGATACCGTCTTTGACCAGCCACAGCGCCTCGCGCCAGACGGCTTCGAGGAACCGGTCAGCAATATGCGCGTCGATCTCTTTTTTGACATGCAGAGGGAAGAAGCCCACCGATTTCAACAGGTCCTTCGCGCGGTCGACCATTTCGGGCGGGTTCTTGTCGGTCGGCACCAATTCGATCAGCGGCAGCAGATACACCGGGTTGAACGGGTGCGTCACAACAATCTGTTCTGGGCGCAGCGCTCCTTCCTGCAGCTCGGACGGTTTGAACCCGCTGGTTGACGACCCGATGATCGCCTCCGGATCGCAGGCCTGTTGCAAGCTTTTGTAAACCTTCAGCTTCAGATCCAACCGTTCGGGCACGCTTTCCTGAATCCAGGTGGCGCCTTGCACGGCGTCCGCCAGATCATCGTGAAAGGTAAGTGCCCCCTCAGACGGCAAAAGCACATCACTCAACCCCGGCAGAGACCGGCGCGCGTTGTCGAGTACCTCACCAATCTTGCGCTCGGCCTCCGGGTCCGGATCGAACACACGGACATCCCAACCGTTAAGCAAGAACCGCGCGGCCCACCCGCCGCCGATGACACCACCACCGATGATAGCTGCTATTTTTGTCATTAGTTTCACCAATTGTCTGGCAGTTTGATTTCTGCACCATCTATGAGCCAGCCATTCTCATCATAGCCGACGCAAAGTTGGGGGTTTGCGTTTCGGTCTGCGCGATAGTCACCTGCAATGTTCTCGCAAGTCTCGTTCAGGGCGTGAGCGCCATCAAACTCGACATCTGCCTCTTGAATTGTAGATGTCGAGCAAGCTGCCACGGTCACAAAGAGACCTGAAACCAAAACACGACTCACTTAGGCGCTCGTTTGACCAGCCCCAACTTCTCACGCACTTCCTGCGCGCCGATCACCCGCGCACCCATGTTTGAGACGATGGTGTTCGCCCGCTCAACCAACTGCCAGTTTTCGGCCAGAACGCCCTTATCCAGCCACAGGTTGTCTTCAAGCCCAACGCGCACATTACCGCCCGCCAGCACCGAAGCTGACGCGTATGCCATCTGGTTCCGTCCCAGCGCAAATGCGCTGAATGTCCAGTCATCAGGCACGTTGTTCACCATAGCCATGAAGGTATTCAGATCATCCGGCGCGCCCCACGGCACGCCCATGCACAGTTGAACCAGTGCCGGGCTGTCCAGAACGCCGTCCTTCACCAGCTGCTTTGCGTACCACAAGTGACCGGTGTCAAAGGCTTCGATCTCGGGCTTCACGCCCAGATGCGTCATCATCCGGCCCATCGCCTGCAGCATGCCCGGCGTGTTAGTCATGACATAGTCGGCCTCGGCAAAATTCATGGTGCCGCAATCCAGAGTACAGATTTCGGGAAGACACTCGGCCACATGCTCCACCCGAGCCGCCGCGCCGATCATGTCGGTGCCGTCCTCGTTCAACGGCAGCGGAGCTTCCGTCGGGCCAAAGATCATGTCACCGCCCATCCCGGCGGTGAGGTTCAGCACAACGTCGACCTCGGCTTCACGAATGCGATCAGTCACCTCGCGGTACAGGTCCAAACGACGGCTGGGTGCACCGGTTTCCGGATCACGCACATGGCAGTGAACAATGGCCGCGCCGGCCTTGGCCGCGGCGATCGCACTTTCGGCGATTTGCTTTGGCGAACGCGGCACATGCGGGCTGCGATCCTGTGTTCCGCCCGAGCCGGTGACAGCGCAGGTGATGAAGACTTCGCGGTTCATTTCCAGTGGCATGGTGTTTTCCCCAACTTATACCCGGTTTTGACCTAAGTTATCCTCAGGCTTCTCCCCGGATTCCGATTTGCGTTCATCCCCGACTCTGGCGCAGCTTTATGGAAACAACTTGCCAGAATGCGAATCGAACTTGATGAAATCCGCAAAAAACATATTGCAGCCCGAACATCGCGCCCTGAAAACGGCCGTGCTGGTTCTGGACGAATGCAACACGCTCAGCTTTGCCTCGGCCGTTGATCCCATGCGCGCCGCCAACCGTCTGGCGGACCGCCCGGCCTTTGACTGGGATTATGTGACGGCCACAGCGGAACCGGCGATGCTGACCAGCGCCCTGAATGTTCCAGGCACACCGCTGGCTCGGTTGCAGGGCTGCGACCTGATGATCGTCATCGCGGGATTCCAGCTGGTCCGTCACGCCACACCCAGCCTGCTCGCCGGATTGCGCCGTATCGCTGGCACCGGGGCCACCATGGCCGGCATCGACGGCGGCCCCTGGCTACTGGCCGAAGCCGGCCTGCTGAACGGCCACTCCGCCACAACGCACTGGGAGGATCTGGACAATTTCGCGACCCGCTTCCCCGACGTTGATGTGCGCCCCGACCGGTTCACTATTTCCGACAACCGCCTGACCTCTGGTGGCGCAATCCCAGCGGTTGAGATGATGCTGCACATCATCGCCGCCCGTCACGGCGCAGGTTTTGCCGCCCGCGTGTCCGGCCTGTTCCTATACGAGGGCGCACCCGAGCCGTCCAAGCCACAAAGCCGTACAGGCGCGCCGCATCGCCATACTGCTCTGACGGCAAAGGCGAATTCGCTCATGGAAAGGTCTCTAGAGGACCCGCTTCCCCTGACCGACATCGCCGACACCTTGGGCACCAGCCCGCGTACCCTGCAACAGCAGTTCCGCCTGCGCCTGAACACGACGCCCCAGGATCACTATCTGCAACTGCGCCTGGCCGAAGCCCGGCGTCTGGTCACCGACACGGATATGCCACTGATGGACGTGGCACTCGCCACAGGCTTTGCCTCACAATCCAGCTTTGCCCGTGCTTTCCGCACCGCGCACGGCCTGTCGGCCAGAGACCTCCGTCAGGACCGGATCCAGCCCACACATCACTGACCGGATCCGCTTCATCTGGCTAAAAATTTCCCGGGGGAGTCGCGCAAAGCGCGGCGGATGCAGAGCCCCCTTAGAACGGCATCGGATGCGCGCGATGCGCGGCACTGATATCCGCCAGGACATCATCCGCCAACACCACCTCCGTGCCCCCCAGAATATGGGCCAGCTGCGAAATTGTGGTCGCGCCAAAAATAGCAGACATCATGAACGGGCGTGTCCGGCACCATGCCAGCGCCATATGCACCGGATCCAGGCCATGCCGCTGCGCTATCTCCAGATAGGCATCGACGGCCCCAAACACACGCTCGTACTTTCGCCCACCCATGGTCGGAACAAGATCCATGCGCGAGCCCTTAGGCACCGCTCCGCCCTGATATTTGCCCGTCAGAAACCCTGCCGCCAACGGAGAAAACGCCATCAGGCCGACATCTTCGTGCACGCTTAGCTCGGCCATATCGGTGTCGAAGTGGCGGCACAGCAGAGAATACTCATTCTGGACCGAAGCAACCCGTGGCGCGCCCAACTGTTCGGCCAGCCGCAGCCATTGCGCGGTGCCCCATGCGCTTTCATTCGACAGGCCGAATGCGCGGATATTGCCCTTGTCGACTTGCTGTTGCAGGGCTTCAAGACACTCCTGCATATTCGCCAACACCTCATCGGTGTTGTGACCGGACGGCGCATAGTCCCAATTCTGTCGAAACATGTAACTGCCGCGATTGGGCCAGTGAAACTGATACAGATCGATGCAATCTGTCTGCAAACGACGCAGAGACCCCTCGATCGCTTCGGGGATCGTTTGAGCAGAAATCGGTGCCCCGTCGCGGGCATGGGCGAAACCTGCGCCGGAATGTTTGGTCGCCAGAATATACTCTGCCCGCCGCGCGGGGTTCACCGCGTTCCAGTTGCCCAGGATTTCCTCGGTCCGCCCCACGGTCTCTTTCAAGACCGGGTTCACCGGGTACATTTCAGCAGCGTCAACGAAATTGATCCCCGCCTCCAGCGCCATATCGATCTGGGTATGTGCATCGGCCTCAGAGGTCTGCGCGCCAAACGTCATGGTTCCAAGGCACAGATCCGTCACTTCAATACCAGTGCGCCCCAATGGGTTCTTTTTCATCTCAAAATCCTTCTGCTCGCAACGTGGCGCACCCTAATGCAGAGAACAGGTAGGGCAAGGGTCCAGGCGATCAATTCCCGTGCAGCAAGGGATTGGGCTTATGCAAACCTCGCTGCAAAAAAGCGGCATAAAGCCAAACGCAGCGCATGGCGTTTCTGCCGCAACCATACGGGTATCCACGCAGATTCCAGTAAATGCGCTTTCATTTCAAGGTTTTGAGTGGCTATACGAACCAATGCTGCAAATCACTGCGGCTGCACCAATGTCGGCTTGAGGTTGCTCGTGAAGTTCAGCCGAAATGAGAATTCCAAATCTCTCGTCGAATCTCATCCCTGGCCTCGTATGCCGCTATTGCTTCGTCTAGATCATCTGGTTCAAGCGCACCCTCACCCCTGGCGATCCGCGTGACTTGCATCGTGTACCATGCAGTCACACCGCCTTCCGGAGGGTTTTTGAAACGCGGGAATTGCGGCTCGTCGCGTTGATCGGAAAGCCAAAATGACGGCAATTCTGGATCAACGACCAATGCGCGGGCCAATCCAACGAGATCGGCTTTGCCTTCCGCAATGGCGCTTTTGGCCTGTGCAAGCGTCTTGAAACCGCCCGTCACCATAAGGGGGATACTTGTTTTCGCCCGCGCACGCGCAGCAAAATCCAGGAAATAGGCGCCGGAACCCGCACGATCCGATGATGACGCAGCACCCGGAAAATATGTGCCACCGCTGACATCGATCAGATCAATCGATGTTTTGTCTAATGCCGCAATGACCTCAAGGGATTCATCTTCAGCGAAGCCGCCTTCAAGTTGATCTGTCGCGTTCAACTTGATGCCCACAGGGAAATCCGGGCCAACGGCATCGCGCACGGCGCTGATCACTTCCAGCAGCAGTCTCATCCGGTTTTGCGAAGAACCGCCATAGGCATCTTCGCGTTTGTTGAATAGCGGAGACAGAAACTGGTTGAGCAAGAATCCATGGGCCGCATGCAACTCAACGCCACCGAACCCAAGCTGCTTGGCAAGGTCTGCCGTGCGTGCAAATTCGGCCGGCAGCGCGTGGATTTCATCCAAGGACAGCGCGCCGCATTTCAGACCGGGCAAATCAAGGCGACTCGGACCTTTCGGCGAGCTGATCGGAGCATCCGCCATCGCCCCCGCATGTCCAAGTTGCGGCCACAAATGAGCGTCGTTGGTTGCCCCTGCCTGTGCAAGTTTTCTTAGGATTGCGAAATCGGATTGATCGTTCAAAACCAAATTGCCGGGCTTCTCTGCGAAATGAGGTGTGCCTTGCACTTCGCCGATGATCGACAGGGCGAGGCCGCCAGTTGCCCAACGCTCGTAGAGCTTGATTTGATCATCACTTGGATTGCCTCTGCCATCACCAAGCGAGTCAGACATCGCCGATTTAGCAATTCGGTTTTTAAGAGTTACGCCGCAGGGCAAAATTAGCGGTTGGCGCAAGAGAGACTGAGGTTTGTTGGACATTTGGCTCCTCAAACTTAGGCCTTAACAATTGAAAGCAGTTATTTTTGCTGTGTACAGCATCCGGCAATTTGGGCTTCAATCCGGTCATTGAGGCATTTCTGATCGCACATCTTTGCGCGATGACCACCACGCCTTCCGGAAAGCGGCTCCGGCTCTAAGCCTCAGCTTTCTTTTCCCAGCGCCCGGATTCTTCGGACCAGTATTGGGCGGAACATCCCGCACCGGTCAAAGCCTTCCACTGTCCGCGCGCGTGTTGAACGGCCTCTGCGTCATTGCCATCGAACAGGATACATACGCGGTCCAGTTTCTTGATCTCATCGGGGTCGACCGCCGCGCCATCTACCGCCATGACACAAGACGGGTCATTGGCAGCCTGCGCCTCGGTCGTCAGCAAGATCGGCTGCGCGGCATCGTGCGGACCGCCTGCGCGGCCATGTGGCAGGAACCCTTCTTCGGGCCCCTGCCACAGCTTTTCGTCCAGCCAGTCCATCCGCGCGGGATCGCTGCCTCGCACGGCAATCTTCCACCCGGCCTGCCGCGCCTTGTCCAGCAGCACCGGCAAGGTATGCTCCAACGGTTGGCGGGTCAGGTGATAGAAATAGACGGCCCCCATCGGCTTACTCGAAATTGTCCTGAACGAAACGGCTCAACGCGCGTACGCCCCAGCCGGTTGCGCCCTTCGGGGCGTAGGATGTCTCGGCAGAGACCGAAGCCACACCGGCGATATCCAGGTGAATCCACGGCATGTCTTCCTTGACGAACCGCTGCAGGAACTGCGCCGCAGTGATCGAACCCGCAGGGCGTCCGCCCACGTTCTTCATATCGGCAATGCGCGACTTCAGTTGCTTGTCATAGGCTTCGCCCAACGGCATGCGCCATGCGCCTTCATCCTCGGCCCCCGCCGCCTTCAGGAAGGCATTGCAGAACGTGTCGTTGTTCGAAAATACGCCCGCGTTTTCATGCCCGAGGCCGATGATGACCGCTCCGGTTAGGGTGGCCAGATCGACCATTCCCACAGGCTTGAACCGCTCTTGCGCGTACCACATCACGTCGCACAGAACCAAACGGCCCTCGGCATCGGTGTTGATGATCTCGACCGTGTCACCCTTCATGGATTTGACCACATCGCCCGGACGGGTAGCGTTGCCCGAAGGCATGTTCTCTACTAGACCAACCAGTCCGACAACGTTGGCCTTGGCGTTGCGTTTGGCCAGCGCGCGCATGGTACCGGCCACTACGCCAGCGCCGCCCATGTCCATGGTCATGTCTTCCATGCCACCCGCAGGTTTCAGCGAAATACCACCGGTGTCGAACACCACACCCTTACCGACCAATGCCAGCGGCGCGTCATCTTTGTCGCCGCCATTCCATTGCATCACCACAACCTTCGAAGGGCTGTCCGACCCCTGCCCGACGCTTAGCAGCGTACGCATGCCCAGCTCGGCCAGCTTGTCTTCTTCCAGCACTTCGACCTCAAGCCCCAGTGCCTTCATCTCGTCCAGACGGTCGGCGAATTCCGTGGTGGTCAGGATATTGGCAGGCTCGTTGGTCAAATCGCGGGTCATACGGACACCGTCGGCGACCGCGTAGAGCGGTGCAAACGCAGCCTCGATCTCATCCGCCTTCTGGTGGGTTATGATGACCGAACCAGCTTCATCCGATTCCTTGGTCTTGTGCGCATCAAAATCATAGCTGCGCAGCGCGATGCCCATGGCCAGATCCTCGGCCTTAACCTGATTGCCCGACATCACCAGCAGGTCCTTGCTGCCCGCCAGCTTGGCCAGCGCGGCACCGGCCTTGCGGGCCTCGGCGGGTTCGGGACGGCGCGGCAGAACCAGAACGTCCAGCGCCTCGGCTGCCATGCCGGATGGCCACGCCATCGAGATCACGTCACCGGTTTTCACTTTTTCGAACCGCTCGCTTTCGACCAGCCGTGTCACAGCCCCGCGGGTCAGACGGTTGGCGCGGCGGGCGGCAGGGTTCATTTTGCCGTCGGACGGGATGATAATGGCCACGCGCCCTTCGGCCTGCGCCATCGCATCCATGTCGGGGTCCTGGAAACGGATCGGTACAAGACTGCTCATTGCGAACTCCTCAAAATCAGTTCCCCAAGACCTAGCCCGCGCCGCGCGGCTTGACCAGATAGCAGTTTTCCCCGGCCCGCATTTGGATTACAGTCCCGGAAAAAATCCGACAGGCTCGGGGGAGAAGGTTTTGGCAAGACAGAGCAGGCATAGGCCGTCGCGCACAATTGCGTGCAGCGGTGATTCTGGTCTGCACCCGACCACGGGCTGTTTGCGCGTCTCTTCGGCAGGAGTTCCTTCGTGATCCTCGACCGCTACTTCGCCCGCCGATTCATTCAGAGTTTCCTGGTCATCGGCAGCATTTTCCTGACGCTGATGATTCTGATCGACCTGATCGAACAGGTGCGCCGCTTTGACGATGCGAACCTGTCCTTTGGTCAGCTGTTGCAGTTGACGTTGCTGAATACGCCTGCCGCAATCAGCGAAATGCTGCCGCTGCTGGTCATCCTGTCCACGATCGCGTTGTTTATCGGTCTTGCCCGCAGCTCGGAACTGGTCGTGACCCGCGCCACTGGCCGTTCAGGCATCCGCGCCCTGTTGGCCCCAGTGGTGATCGCCCTGATCATAGGTGCACTGGCAGTGGGCATGCTGAACCCCATCGCAGCCGCCACGTCGGAAGAGTACAAACAGCTTGCCGAATCTTACAAAAACAACGGCGGATCAACGCTGTCGATCAGCGCAGATGGTCTTTGGTTGCGGCAGGGATCGGCCAATGGCCAATCCGTGATTCACGCCCAGGATACATCCAACGGCGACAAGTTCACCCTTAATCAGGTGACGATCATTACCTTCGCCCCGGACGGCACACCGACCCAGCAGATCGTGGCCGACCAAGCCGATTTGGAGAACGGTACGTGGGTTCTGACCAATGCCAAGATCTGGGCGCTGGAAGGCGGTGTGAATCCAGAAACCCACGCCACTGAACACGCGCGGCTTGAGGTTCCCACATCGCTGACACGGCAACGGATTCTGGACACGCTAGGCGATCAAGATTCCGTATCGGTCTATGACCTGCCGGAACTGATCCGTGACCTGCGCGAAGCCGGGTTTTCGACCAAGCAATATGAGGTCTGGTTGCAGGTCCAACTTGCCCGCCCCTTGTTTCTTATGTCGATGGTTCTGATCGGCGCGGCCTTCACCATGCGCCACGTGCGATTTGGCGGCACCGGTATCGCGGTTCTGACCGCCGTCCTGCTGGGCTTTGGCATCTACTTTATTCGCAACTTTGCCCAAATTCTGGGGGAAAACGGTCAATTGCCTATCTTAGTCGCGGCCTGGGCCCCGCCCTTTGCAGCCATTCTTCTGTCCCTCGGCCTTTTGCTGCATGCGGAGGACGGCTGATGCGGCTTATTGCCAGTTTGTTGCTGTCCGGTGCGGTCGCACTGACCATGCCAGCGGGCGCATTCGCGCAATCTCAACCCGCTGCCAACGCTGCACAGGGTACCACGCAAGAGGATCAGCCTGCCCTGCTGGTGGCTGACCGGATCTTTATCACGCCCGAACGCAATCTGGTGGCCGAAGGGAATGTTGAAGCCTTTCAGGGCGACATCAAGGTCACTGCCAAGCGCATCACCTATGACCGCGAAACCGGCAATCTGTCGCTGGAAGGCCCGGTGCGCATTGATCAGGGCGGCGCAACCACGTTGCTGGCGGATTCCGCCGAACTGGATGACGGAATCATGAACGGTCTGTTGATCGGAGCCCGCATGGTGTTCGATCAGCAGGTTCAGATCGCCTCGGTCCAGGCTGCGCGCGCGGGGGGGCGTTATACACAGTTCAGCAAAGTCTCGGCCACGTCCTGCCATGTCTGCGCCAATGGTAAACCGCCGCTGTGGCAAATCCGCGCCCGCAAGGTCACGCATGACCAGTTGGAACGCCAATTGTATTTCGAAGGGGCACAGTTCCGAATACTGGATTTCCCGGTTTTCTACTTCCCCTATCTGCGCCTGCCCGACCCGACACTGGACCGCGCGACGGGCTTTCTTGTTCCGTCGATTCGCACCACATCGCAGTTGGGAACCGGCGTGCAGGTGCCGTATTTCTTTAAGCTTGGCGACCACAGGGACCTGACGCTGACCCCCTATATCTCGGGGAAAACTAGAACACTGGGCTATCGCTATCGCCAGGCATTCAAACGCGGCCGGATTGAGCTGAACGGTGCTTTCACCCGCGACGACCTGCAAGAAAATGAGGATCGGGGCTATCTATTTGCCAACGGTTATTTCTTCCTGAACAACGACTTCCGCCTTTTGTTTGATGTGAAGACGACCTCGGATAACGCGTATCTCGCCGACTATGGTCTGCCTGATTTTGACCGGTTGCGCAGCGAAATCGCGCTTGAGCGGATCAAACGCGATACCGCCTTCCGCACCAGTTTCATCCATTACAAATCCCTGCGAGACAGTGAAAATGAGGAAGTGATCCCATCTCGGATCTTCGACCTGTATTTCCAGAAACGTTACTTCCCAACCTCTGTCGGCGGCGAAGTACGCTTGGGCTTTGTGGCCCACAATCACACACGCACCAGCGATCAGGACATCGTTGGCCGCGATGTCGCGCGCGCCACATTCGATGCGGATTGGATGCGCAGCTGGATTTTCGCATCGGGCCTCAGGGCTGATGCCCGGTTCGGGACATCGGTGGATATCTTTGACATCCGAGATGACAGCCAGTTTCCTGACCAGGTGACCCGCGCGGCCCCCCGCGCTGCACTCACCTTGCGTTACCCGATGACCCGGCGGGAAAAGTCAGGCGCCACGCAGGTGCTTGAACCCATCGCGCAAGTCGGTTGGACGAACGTGACAGATCAGGACGTTCCCAATGACGAAAGCACGTTTCAGGAATTCGACCAGGGGAACCTGTTGTCCCTGTCCCGCTTTCCGGCCCCGGATCGTCGCGAAGATGGCGCGACGGCTGTGTTCGGGGTCAATTGGGCGCGTTATGCCGCAAATGGCTGGCGCGCGCTTGCCACTGTCGGACAGGTCTTCCGCTCGACCGCTGACCCCAACTTCAACCTGACATCGGGCCTTCAGGGCACCGCCTCCGACGTGTTGCTGGCCGGTCAGTTGCAAACCGCAAATGGCTGGTCCTTGGCGGGTCGTGGCCTGTTGAATGGTGATTTCAGCTTTGCCAAGGCCGAGGTACGCGCAGGCTGGAACAAGCCAAATGTCGGCCTAACCGGCAGCTATGTGTGGCAGGAAAAGGATCCGGCAGAAAATGCGAATGACGAGATATCAGAAATTTGGATGAATGGGCGTTACCTTGTTGACCAAAACTGGCTGACACAGGCTTATGCGCGTTATGACCTCAGCGAATCCGAACCGATCCGCTATGGGCTGGGCATTACGTACCAGAATGAGTGTGTAAAGGTTAACATGACCGTCAGCAGACGATTTACCTCATCATCAAGTATTGAGCCTTCGACAGAATTCGGGTTTACCGTTGCCCTGACAGGTTACTCCGTTGAGGGTGGCGGCCAACAGTACAAGAGAAGATGCAGTTGATTTCACGTTTCTCGCGAATAGTCCGTTCCGGTTGGTTAAAGCCGGTTGCACCGGCACTGGCTGCTGCTTTGCTGGCCCTGTCCACTGGTCACAGCCAGGCTCAGAGCCTGTTTTCACCTGCGATCAAGGTGAATCAGGACATTGTCACCTGGTACGAACTTCAGCAACGCCAGCAATTCCTGACCGTTCTGGGTGCCCCTGGCGCAACCGAGGACGAAGTCCGCGACGCGTTGATCGACGAACGACTGCGCAAGCAGGCCATGCGCGACGCAGGAATCGAGGTTGCACCAGAAGACATTCAGGTGGGCATTGATGAATTTGCAGCCCGTGGTCGCCTTTCGACCGATGAATTCCTGCAATTGCTGGGCGAAGCCGGCGTTTCCCCCGAAACCGTACGGGATTTCGTCGCTGATCAGCTTTCGTGGCGCGATTACGTCAGTTCGCGCTTTCTGTCCCAAGCCAGGCCGAGCGACGACGAGATCAACCGGGCTTTAGGACAGGCCGGGAGCGGCGGGCTTCAGGTTCTGTTGTCGGAGATAATCATTCCGGTCACTCCGCAGACCCTTGCACAGGCCGAATTGCTGGCCGAAGAGATTGCTCAGGTTGAAGGTTTCGATGCGTTTTCTTCTGCTGCCACGCAGTATTCAGCTGCTGGCACACGCGATGACGGCGGGCGTTTGGAATGGCTGAACCTAACCGACTTGCCCCCTGCCCTGCAACCTGTGATTCTGGGTCTCAAATCAGGCGACATCACGCAGCCTTTGTCGTTGCCCAATGCCATCGCCCTGTTCCAGCTGCGCGGATTGCGCGAAGTCAGCACCAGCGCGCCGCGATACTCCAAGATCGACTACGCGATTTACAACATGGCCGGCGGTCGCAGTGCCGAAACTCTGGCCAGCGCTGCCCAGCTGCGCGAACAGATCGATACCTGCGACGACCTCTATGGCATCGCCAAGGATCAACCTGCCGCAGTGCTGCAACGTGTTGAAGCCAGCCCCTCCGAGATCCCCCGCGACGTAGCGCTTGAGCTGTCCAAGCTGGACCTGAACGAAGTTTCCACGACGCTGACGGGGAACAATGGCCAGACTCTGAAGTTCCTGATGCTGTGCACACGCACATTGGACCGGGGCGAAGACACGACGCGTGTGGATGTGGCCAACGCCCTCACGCAACAGCGCCTGCAGGCCTTTGCCGAAAGTCTGGTTGAACAGCTCCGCGCCGACGCGACGATTATCGAGCAATGACCGCGCCCATCGCGCTTAGCTGTGGCGATCCTGCTGGAATAGGCCCCGAAATCGCCGCCAAAGCATGGTCAAAACTGCGCGCGAGCTGCCCGTTTTTCTATATCGGCGATGCGGCGCATCTGCCGGCAGGCACGCCCACGCAGCGGATCAGCGATCCGGCACAGGCCATTGATATCTGCGCGAATGCCCTGCCTGTTCTGCAATTGAGCTTTCCCGCCACAAACACAGCAGGCCAACCAGATCCGTCCAATGCGCCCAGTGTGATTGACGCCATCGAAACCGGTGTTTCTCTGGTGCAATCCGGCGCGGCGTCGGCGCTGTGCACTGCACCGATCCACAAAAAAGCCCTGATCGACGGGGCCGGGTTCGCCTATCCCGGCCATACCGAATTTCTCGCCGCTCTGGCCGGGCGCAAGCGTGTCGTTATGATGCTCGCCAGCGATCAGCTTCGCGTGGTGCCCGCAACGATCCACATCCCGCTGTCGCGCGTCCCGTCCGAGCTTACCCCCGATCTGCTGCGCGAAACCATCGCCATTACCGCTGAAGGCCTGCGCAGACAGTTTGGTATCCCCCATCCCCACATCGCCATTGCAGGCCTCAACCCGCATGCGGGCGAAGGCGGTAAAATGGGGCATGAAGAACTGGACTGGATCGCCCCTCTGATATCTGATTTGCCGGGCGATACCTGCACGGTTACCGGCCCACACCCGGCGGACACGATGTTCCACGCCGCCGCCCGCGCCCGATATGACGCCGCAATCGCCATGTATCACGATCAGGCACTGATCCCGATCAAGACACTCGACTTCGACCGTGGCGTGAACGTGACCCTCGGCCTGCCCTTCATTCGCACCTCGCCCGATCACGGCACCGCATTGGATATCGCCGGACAGGGCATAGCAAACCCGACCAGCCTGATCGAGGCACTGAAACTGGCCCAACGGATGGCACAAAGCGCTTGATCCTTCACCTGGCTGAAAATATCCCCGCCGGAGGCAAAAAATCACTGGCGTTCCCCCCCGGACACGCGCCACGGTAATCGGATCATGAGTTCAATCGACACCCTTCCCCCTCTGCGCGAGGTTATCGCGACGCATCAGCTCTCGGCGCGTAAATCGCTGGGGCAGAACTTTCTACTGGACCTCAACCTGACAGCCAAGATCGCGCGGCAGGCAGGGGATCTGACGGAATGCGACGTGCTGGAAATCGGGCCCGGCCCCGGTGGTCTGACCCGCGGTCTGTTGTCCGAAGGTGCGCGCAAGGTCGTTGCGGTCGAAAAGGACACCCGCTGTATCGCTGCCCTGAACGACATCGCTGCTGCTTACCCGGGTCGTCTTGAGGTCATCAACGGCGACGCACTGGAAATCGACCCGCTGGCGCATCTGACCCCACCTATCCGCATTGCCGCAAACCTGCCGTATAACGTTGGCACCGAATTACTGGTGCGCTGGCTGACCCCACCCGAATGGCCGCCGTTCTGGCAAAGCCTGACGCTGATGTTCCAACGCGAAGTCGCCGAACGCATCGTTGCCCAACCCGGGGGCAAAGCCTATGGCCGCCTTGCGATCCTTGCCCAATGGCGGGCCGAGGCGCGCATCGCCATGTCCCTGCCGCCCGGGGCTTTTACGCCTCCGCCAAAGGTCTCAAGCGCTGTTGTGCATCTGACGGCCCTGCCCGAACCGCGTTATCCGGCGGATGCCCGGGTTCTGTCGCGCGTCGTGGCCGCAGCCTTCAACCAGCGCCGCAAGATGCTGCGCGCATCGCTAAAAGGCGTGGCGCCGGATATCGAGGACCGCCTGCTCGCGGCTGGTATCCAACCCACAGAGCGCGCCGAACAAGTCCCGCTCGAAGCGTTCTGTGCGCTGGCCCGGGAAGTTCAAAAAAGCTAATGCGCAAAGAAAAAGCCCCGGAGTGAACTCCGGGGCTTTTTGAACTCTATGGCAGAAATTACTCAGCCGCTTCCGGTGCATCACCGTTGCTTGTCGGTGCGTCCTCTGCCCCCTCTGGCGCGGGCTTTGGCTTACGCGTCCGCGGGCGACGCGGTGCTTTTTCTTTTTTCGCCGGTGCTTCGGCGGCCGCAGCGGGATCCTTGCTTTCCGGGGTCTCGACCAAACCGGATTCCGGGGTGGCTGCCTCGGGTGTGAAATCCATCACGTCCGGTTGCGGCGCTTCGGCCGGGTCCGACTGACGGGCAGCAGCTTCGCGCTCCTGGCGCTCGGCGCGTTCGCGATCCCGCTCGGCCTGACGCTCACGGTTCTGGCGATCTTGCTCTTCGCGGCGCGCTTCCATTTCGCGCTGTGCCTCACTCAACAGGCGCAGATAGTGTTCTGCGTGCTGCTGAAAGTTCTCGGCGGCCACACGGTCATTGGACAGTTGGGCGTCGCGCGTCAACTGATTGTATTTGTCGATAATCTGCTGGGGCGTACCGCGCACCTTGCCTTCGGGACCCGAGCTGTCAAAAACCCGGTTGACGACATTGCCCCCAGAAGGACGGTTGCGGTTATTCTTGACCCGAGAGCGGGATTTGGAAGATCTCATTTACTTTACGTCAGCCTTGTCATTCGCTGTCGATCATCTCGCATCCTGCACTGCTCAAAAGCTTAGCTGTGACGCGATGTCGACTATTTTGGGCTTGGCGTCCGGGGCCCGCTGAACCAGCGTCAGCCCTCCGACTGGTGTTGAGTAAACACGTCCTGTGCGTACAGACAAGGGGGTTGTCCCAAAAATCGCAGCTTTTTTACATTAATCGGCGTATTTCGGCCTCAGGTTGCCGCATTAAAGCGGCATTTTGGCAAAAACGACGCGATCGCGGCCGTCCAGATCGGGAATGATCCTTGTGGCTGTCAAACCCGCCGACTCGAACAAAGCCGCGACGCTTTGCCCCTGCGTTGGCCCGATTTCCACCAGCAGACGACCGCCGGGCAATAGAAAGTCCGGCGCACCCGCGGCGATGCGGCGATAGGCACCCAGCCCGTCCCCTTCGTCCGTCAGCGCCATGCGCGGTTCATGCACGCGCACTTCTGGCGAAAGGTCGGCCATTTCTTGCAGTGAAATGTAGGGGGGGTTCGAAACGATCAGATCAAACTGGCCGTCAATATTCTGAAACCAGTCCGATTGCAGAATTTCCACCCGGCTCTGTACCTGATGCTGCACTGCATTTGCGCTGGCCTGTAGACAGGCGGCCTCGCTCAGGTCCGCGCCAACACCCGAAGCGCTGGCCCGTTCGGCCAGCAACGTGATCAGGATACAACCTGATCCGACCCCCAGATCCAGAACATGATCGAACGGTTCGCTGAGCGCGGCTTCGATCAGCGCTTCGGTTTCCGGCCGTGGGTCCAGCACATCGCGACTGACACGGAACCGTCGGCCATAAAACTCGCGCTCACCCAACAGATGCGACACCGGCACACGCACCGCACGCAACGAAATCAGCTGATCATAACGCTCTGCAATCTCTGGAGACAGCTCTTCGGGTGCGATCAGAGTGACCCGGCTGGCTTCGATCCGTGCCGCGTGGGCCAACAAAACCCGGGCGTCTCGCGCCGGGTCGGCCACACCCGCCGCCCGCAGTCGCGCCGTGGCCGAGACCATCGCTTGTGCTGCTGTCAGTGCGGCGATCATTGCGCCATATCGGCCAGCAGCCGCGCCTGATCGTCGGCAGTTAGCGCGTCGATCACCTCGTCCAGATCGCCCTGCATCACCTGATCCAGCTTATAAAGTGTCAGGTTGATGCGGTGGTCTGTCATGCGGCCTTGCGGGAAATTGTAGGTTCTGATCCGCTCGGACCGATCCCCCGATCCCACCTGACTGGCCCGGTCCGCAGACCGTTCACTGTCGATCCGCTGACGCTCCTGATCATACAGCCGGGTTTTAAGCACTTGCATCGCAATCTCGCGGTTGCGGTGCTGCGATTTCTCCGAGCTTGTCACCACGATCCCGGTTGGCAGGTGAGTGATCCGCACCGCCGAGTCTGTGGTGTTCACGTGCTGCCCCCCCGCGCCTGAACTGCGCATGGTGTCGATACGGATATCATTGGCGTCGATCTGGATATCCACGTCCTCGGCCTCGGGCAAAACCGCGACCGTTGCAGCCGAAGTATGAATGCGCCCACCGCTTTCGGTTTCCGGCACGCGCTGTACCCGGTGCACACCGGATTCGTACTTCATCCGGGCAAACACGTTCTCGCCCTTGATGTGGGCCACGACCTCTTTGATCCCGCCCAAATCCGAAGCCTGTTCTTCGATAATCTCAAACTTCCAACCGCGCGCCTCGGAATATCGCTGGTACATTCGAAGAAGGTCCCCGGCGAACAATGCGGCCTCATCTCCGCCGGTTCCGGGACGAATCTCCAGCATCGCCGGACGCGCATCCGCCGCATCACGCGGCAACAGCGCAAGCTGCAAGGCGTGCTCGGCTTCGGGAATATGGGTCTTCAACGCGGGAATTTCTTCTTCCGCTAGTTCTTTCATGTCCGGGTCGGCCAGCATCGCCTCGGCCTCGGCCAGATCGGCGACCAGCTGACGCCACGCCATGATCTGATCCACAACCGGTTTGAGGTCGGAATATTCTTTGGCCAAGGCCGCAATATCCCCACCCGAGGCACCATCTGCCATGGCCGCTTCGAGGTACTGGAATCGCTGGGTTATCTGTTCAAGTCGTTCTTCGGGGATCATCACGGCGGTGTCTATCAATCCGGCCCTTTGGTCAAGGCCCCTCACTATGCTAGGCTAATGCACATGAAACGGTTGATATTTGTTTTTACACTGATCGTAACACCCGCCCTAGCCGATGTGGTCGGCCCCGGCGGCAAGGTTCAGGACTGCTATTGCACCGACAAATCGGGAACCCGCGTCGAACTGGGCGAGATGATCTGCCTGCAGGTCGACGGCCGCATGTTCATGGCCCAATGCCAGATGTCTCTGAACGTACCGATGTGGCGCGAGGTTCAGGAGGGGTGCTTGTCCTCAGGGCTGCAACAGAGCAAGCCACTCATCAACACGAGCGCGGTTTACCCCAAAATCTGACCGGCCAAACCTGAGACGAGCATAGATGCGAAGCGTGTCTCCGTCCTGTTGCACTGTCGTGTAGTCCGGAAAGCCGATCACTTTCGTACGCGTGATGTAGGTAATCATACCTTCATCAACAGACCCGGCCAGAACTGATGTTCGGTCTGAAACGCGTGCGAACGCATCCAGCCGCAGCAGGCCATCCGGCCCCGTTTCGACCACACGGACGACACCTCCATCAAGATCACGGTCCTGATCACCTATCGGTGCCACATGCCATTTTGCCGGGTCTGATGGTGCAAAACGAATGTATGCTCCAAGCAAAATTACCAGAACAACAATCAGCCACAGCACCATTTTTTTCATCCCCGGACCAGCCCTTTCGCCGACCATATTCGGATCGCTTTGGCAGACAAGGTGCGAACTCTTTTACCGTGACGTCACGCCTGGCAATATGCACAGCAGTTCAAACAACAGGTTTGCTGCGGTCAGCGCCGTGTTGCCGCTGGGATCATAAGGTGGGGACACTTCGACCAGATCGCATCCGACCACGTTCACGCCTGCCAGCGCATGGATCAGCTGCAGGGCTTGCGGCGTGGTCAGCCCACCAATTTCCGGTGTTCCGGTGCCGGGGGCATATGCTGGGTCCAGGCTGTCAATGTCATAGGTGATGTAGACCGGATGATCTCCAATCGTTTTACGGATTTGCGAGCCTATCTCCGTAAGGTTTTGTTGCCACAGCTCCCACGCCGGGAATTGGCGAAAACCCCAGTCCCTGGCTTCGGTGAAGTCACTGGCGGCGTAACCAGAACCGCGAATGCCAATCTGGAATGTCTTGTCCGGAACAATGAGCCCTTCCTCATAAGCCCGCCGGAAGACGGTGCCGTGGGTCTCACGCTCACCAAACATCTCATCATTTACATCGGCATGGGCATCCACGTGGACCAGCGCCACCGGTCCGTGCTTGGCGGCAATGGCGCGCAGGATCGGCAACGTGATCGAATGATCACCTCCCATCGCAACCGGGATAACCGCCTGATCGAGAATGGAAACATAGCTTTCCTTGATGATCTTCAGGCTTTCGGCCAGCGAAAAGGTATTGATCGCCAGATCGCCGATATCCGCAATCTGTAAGCTATCGAACGGAGCTGCGGAATTGGCCATGTTATAAGGCCGGATCATCGCGCTTTCGCTGCGGATCTGTTTCGGCCCGAACCGTGTACCTGACCTCCAAGAGGTGCCGATATCCATCGGGATGCCCAGCACGGCCACATCCAACCCGGCCAGCGAGTCAGCCTGCGGCAACCGCATGAATGTATTCGGCCCAGAAAACCGCGCCAGATCATTGCCGCTGATCGGTTGGTTAAAGTCTGTCATGCCCGTATTTCTCCCGTCCGGCTTTTGGTTAATCAGATACCGGAAAGATGGCTAACCAAAGGTTAATCCTGCACCAGCTTGTTCCACCCCAGCAGGCAAATGATCTGAGTCGCCACATGAGCACCTGCAATGGCCGTGGCACCTGACGTGTCGTAGGGCGGCGACACTTCGACCACGTCCCCGCCTTTGATGTTAATCCCGGCAATGTCGCGCAGGATGATCTGCGCCTGAATGGAACTCAGTCCGCCCCAAACGGGCGTGCCGGTGCCGGGGGCAAAGGCCGGGTCCAGGCCGTCGATGTCAAAGCTCAGATAGACCGGGCTGTCGCCCAAAATACCTTTGATTTTTTTCGCCACTGCGGCGGGGCCGGATTCGTAGACTTCGCGCGCGTCGATGATGTTGACGCCCAGAGTATCCTCGTTGGTCGTGCGGATACCAACCTGAACCGAGCGTTTCGGGTCCACGATGCCGGATTTCACCGCCTTGTAGAACATCGTCCCGTGATCCACGCGGGACATGTCGTCATCGGCCCAAGTGTCGGTATGCGCATCGAATTGCAGCAGAGACATCGGCCCGTGTTTCTCGGCATAGGCCTTGAGGATCGGGAAGCTGATATAGTGATCACCGCCTAACGTGACCGAAGACACATCAGCGGCCAGAATGGTGCGGATGTGGTCGGTCAGTGTGTCGGGAAAGGCCGGGATATTGGCGTAATCATAGGCCATGTCGCCATAATCCACGATCGCCAGCTCGCTGAGCGCATCGAACGGCCAGCCATAGGGCGCATCCGGCGATTGCAGCGCGCTGGCCTCACGGATCGCGCGGGGGCCAAGTCGGGTGCCGGGTCGGTTCGTCACCGCCTGATCAAAGGGCACACCTGTGACGGCGATATCCACGCCTTTTAGGTCCTTGGTGTAGAGGCGACGCAGGAATGAAGTCGCGCCGCCAAAGGTGTTCTCGTAGGACAACCCCTTGAGATCAGGATTGGTAAATGCCTCATCAACCTGATTTTTTGCGTCTTCCAGTGCCATGTCTTTCCCCCATCAGCCCAGCGGCTGTGCCTTTTCGACGATCCGCGCAAAGAACGAAGCGCCGATCGGCGCGATCTCGTCATTGAAATTGTATTTCGGATGGTGCAGCCCCGCGCTCTCGCCCTGCCCTAGAAACAGATAGGCGCCGGGGCGCGATTGCAGCATGTACGAGAAATCCTCGGCCCCCATCTCGCGTCCCATGTTGCCCACCACACGCTCGGCCCCCGACACATCGCGAGCCACCTCGGCGGCAAATCCGGCCTTTTCGCCATCATTGATCGTGGCCGGATAGTTCTTTTCATAGTCCAGCCGCGCCTCGACCCCGTATGAGGTTGCCTGCCCCTGCACGATTTGCTGCATACGCTCGATCACCATCTGCTGAACGTTTGGATCGAAGGTTCGGACAGTGCCGTTGATGAAAGCGGTATCGGGGATCACGTTGTTCACTGTCCCGGTGTGAATCTGTGTCACCGAGACAACCAGATCGTCCAGCGCATAGTGGTTGCGGCTGACGATGGTTTGAATCGCCTGCGCGATGCCACAGGCCGCCATTACCGGATCTCTGGTTTCATGTGGCATGGCGCCATGGCCGCCAACGCCTTGAATATGTATCTCAAACGTATCCACAGCCGCCATGATCGGCCCCGGAGTGGTGTGAAACGCGCCAACGGGCAGGTTTGGCGCATTGTGCAGCGCATAGACCTGAGAGATGTCGAACCGGTCCATGATGCCTTCTTCGACCATCACGCCCGCACCGCCGCCTTCCTCTTCGGCTGGCTGAAAGATCAGCGCCACGCGGCCACGAAAGTTCCGTGTCTCGGCCAGATAGCGCGCAGCACCCAGCAACATCGTGGTATGCCCGTCATGGCCGCAGGCGTGCATCTTGCCCGGCTTGGTCGAGGCGTACTCGACCCCCGTCTCTTCAGGGATCGGCAGCGCGTCCATGTCAGCACGCAGACCGATCGTCGGCCCGTCACCCCGCCCGTTAATGATCGCGACGATCCCGGTCTTGGCAATACCTTCGTGCAACTCGTCCACTCCGAATTCGCGCAGACGGTCCGCAACAAATGCCGCCGTTTCATAGCATTCGAACTCAAGCTCGGGGATTGAATGCAAGTGTTTGCGCCATGCGGCCATGTCGGCTGAGTAATCGGCAATTCGGTTGACGACGGGCATCTGGGCTGGACTCCTGATCGGGACTGCGGAATGGATGCATCTGACACCGGAACGAAAGGGTTCGCAATGGCCGAAAATCCTCTGATCCAAGACAGCGAAGCGGGTATCGAGCGCCTGCTGGAAATAATGCGCCGCCTGCGCGACCCGGAAACGGGCTGTCCTTGGGATATCGAACAGGATTTTGCAACCATCGCCCCCTACACGATCGAAGAGGCATATGAGGTCGCGGACGCCATCGAGCGCGAAGCCTATGATGAGCTGAAAGGCGAGCTGGGCGATTTGCTATTCCAGTCGGTCTTTCACGCACAAATGGCCGAGGAAGCCGGGCATTTCACCTTTCAGGACGTGGTGCGGACCATGTCGGACAAGATGGTCGACCGTCACCCGCATGTATTTGGCGATGAATCCCGCGATAAATCAGCGGACCAGCAGACCTTGGATTGGGAAACCATCAAGGCGGCAGAGCGCGCGGGCAAGGAACAGAAAGGGGCGCTGGACGGTGTCGCGGCCAACCTGCCTGCCCTGTTGCGCGCGCACAAACTTCAGAAACGCGCGGCCCGCGTAGGGTTTGACTGGCCCGATGCCAGCCATGTGTTGGCCAAGATCACCGAAGAGGCTGCAGAGCTGGAGGAAGCGCGTAATGCTAAGGACGCAGACGCGCTGGAGGATGAATTCGGTGATCTTCTGTTCGTGATGGTCAATCTGGGCCGTCATCTGGGCATCGAGCCTGAGGCCGCCCTGCGCCGCACCAACGCCAAGTTCACGCGACGGTTCGAGCAAGTCGAAGCCCGGCTGGCTACGCGCGGGAAAACACCATCTCAAAGCGATCTCGAAGAAATGGATGCGCTTTGGGACGAAGTCAAAATCGAAGAGCACCGCGCCAATGGCAAACTCCCGCCGGTGGATGCGACAACGCAAGGCTGAAACCGCTGGACAAGCGTGGTGACACTTGCGAGTGTCCGCGCTTCAAGACCCCGGAGGCAAAGCATGGCACCGCGCAAGATCATCATCGACACCGACCCCGGGCAAGACGACGCCGTCGCCATCCTGCTTGCGTTGGCCAGCCCGGAAGAGATCGAGGTTCTGGGCATCACCGCTGTCGCCGGGAATGTGCCGTTGGAACTGACGGCCAAAAATGCGCGGATCGTCTGTGAACTGGCCGGCCACACGCATATTCCTGTTTATGCCGGATGTGACCGCCCGTTGAACCGCCCTCTGGTCACCGCAGAACATGTGCACGGCAAGACCGGCCTCGACGGCCCCGTCCTGCCTGATCCGGAAATGCCGCTGGCCGACGGGCACGCGGTCGACTTCATCATCGACACCCTGCGCGCACATGAGCCGGGAACCGTCACACTTTGCCCGCTTGGCCCGTTGACGAACATCGCATCCGCCTTTCAAAAAGCGCCTGATATTGTTGATCGGGTACAGGAAATCGTTCTGATGGGCGGTGCGTATTTTGAGGTCGGAAACATCACCCCGGCAGCGGAGTTCAACATCTATGTCGACCCCGAAGCTGCTGATATCGTGTTTAAATCCGGCGTTCATGTCGTCGTTATGCCGCTAGACGTGACCCATGATGCGCTGGTCACGAAACATCGCAATGACGCCTTCCGCGCGCTCGACAGTAAGGTCGGGCATGCCGTGGCCGAGATGACGGATTTCTTCGAACGATTCGATATAGAGAAATACGGCTCAGAAGGCGCGCCGCTGCACGACCCCTGCGTGACCGCCTATCTGATCCAGCCCGAGCTGTTCTCGGGCCGGCACATTAACGTACAGATCGAAACGCAGTCCGAACTGACGATGGGTATGACCGTCGCCGATTGGTGGCGCGTGACCGACCATCCGCCCAACGCGATGTTCATGGGAGAAGTCGACGCAGACGGCTTTTTCGCCCTGCTGACCGAACGGCTGGCCCGGCTATGAGCGCTGCACTTCGCCTTGCGCGCCCCGAAGATCTGGACCGCCTGATGGGCTTGGTGACCGCGTTCCACACCGAAGCCGGGATTGCGCAGGACATGGACCAGACCCTCAATGCGCTGACCCCCTTGCTAGAGGGTATTCCCCACGGCTGCGTCTATCTGATCGGCCCAGGGCGCGCGCCGCTGGGCTATGTCATCCTGACTTTCGGCTGGTCGGTCGAATTTGGCGGCATGGACGGCTTCATAGACGAAATCTACATCCGCCCGGCCGTACGCGGCCGTGGCATCGCCACCGAAGTGTTGCTTGACCTGCCAAAAGCTCTGGCCGAGGCCGGTCTGACCGCCCTTCACCTAGAAGTCGATCGCACAAACGAGGCCGCGCATAAACTGTACTTGCGCACCGGCTTCAAACCGCGCGATCGCTATGTTTTGATGAGCCGAAAGCTCTAAATCGGTCAGATACTTACGGGCGTCGCCGCCCGTCCCCCCATGAAAGCCCTAGCGGGCTTCACCGCGATACATGTAGGTCGGCGATTCCATTGCCAAAACCGGGTCACTTGCGGACACCGCCTCCCCGGTGATCGGATAAGTGCCCGGCCCCGCACAGGCCGCCAAAAATACAGTGCTGATCACTAAAGCTACGAGAAGGATTTTCGAACCAGTCATGTCGTTCCCCTTTCTGTAATGCAGGCACATTACGAGACACCGGGATCGGACAAATAGGTAAAAGTTCACACAAAATTGAATTTATGTAGGTATATTTCTAACAAGTTTGATTTTTACAAGCGAAAACAGCACGTAAGGCTTTGAAAAAAAAATCACTCAATTTGCGAGTTTTCTGCCTGAGCACCGGACAAAGGCATCTCAAAAAACAATAATGTGTCTTTCGCGATCTCCGGAATCTCGGAATATGCGTCGCGCAGTTGGAAGCCCATCGACAGGTACAGACGCGTTGCCGATTCCAATGGTTTGCCCGTGTCCATGCGAATACAGTCGAACCCCTGTTTTCGGCACTGTTCAATCAAGGACATCATGACCGCATATCCTGCCCCTGTCCCTCGGGCGGCGTCATTTACAAACACCCGTTTAATTTCGGCAATGCCCGGCCCGATTGTCCGGAACATTCCGCACCCAACGGCATGTCCATCCTTTAATACCAGCCGTACACCACCGCCCGGTGGGGCGTGTTCGACTTCGATCTCGTCCATCAGCCGGGCATAAACGTCGCGGGGATAAAAGGTTTTTACGACGCGCACGGACTTGGCGTCCAACGTCAGCAGGAAGTCGCGATATTCCCAACACAAACGCCGAACCTCATCAAAGTGGTCCAGCGTTTCAGCTTCGATTACTTTAAGCAAAACACGATCCTCGAAAAACACGAGGATCAGTCTAGCATTATTGATCTCAGTTGCGAAGGATTGACGCGCCTGCGTATTCCGCGACTTCACCCAGCGATTCCTCGATACGGATCAGTTGGTTGTACTTGGCCAGCCGGTCCGACCGCGCCAGCGAGCCGGTTTTGATCTGACCACAGTTAGTCGCAACCGCCAGATCGGCGATGGTCGCGTCCTCAGTCTCGCCCGAGCGGTGCGACATCACGTTGGTATAGCCTGCGCGGTGGGCCATATCGACCGCGCGCAGGGTTTCGGTCAACGAGCCGATCTGGTTCACCTTGACCAGCATCGAGTTGGCGCAGCCACGCTCGATCCCTTCGGCCAGACGCGCCGGATTGGTTACGAACAAGTCGTCCCCCACCAGTTGGACTTTATCGCCGATGGCGTCAGTTAGGGCCTTCCAGCCGTCCCAGTCATCTTCGGACATGCCGTCTTCGATCGATATGATCGGATAGTCTTTGACCAGAGCCGCCAGATACTCGGCGTTTTCCTCGGACGTCAGCGAAATTTTCTCGCCCGACAGGACGTATTTGCCGTCCTTGTAGTACTCGGTTGCTGCACAATCCAACGCCAGATGGATTTCCTCACCTGGCTTGTAGCCAGCCTTTTCGATGGACTGGAGGATGAAATCCAGCGCTTCGCGGGTCGAGGCGATATTGGGCGCAAAGCCGCCCTCGTCGCCAACACCGGTGGCCAGACCAGCCGCCGACAACTCACGTTTCAGCGTGTGGAACACCTCGGAGCCCATGCGCACAGCTTCGCGGATATTCGCGGCCGAGGTCGGCATGATCATGAATTCCTGAATGTCGATCGGGTTGTCGGCATGCTCACCACCGTTGATGATGTTCATCATCGGAACCGGCAATACACGGGCCGAGGTGCCGCCGACATAACGGTACAAAGGCTGCGTCGTGAAATCCGCCGCTGCTTTGGCGGTCGCCAGCGACACACCCAGAATAGCGTTTGCGCCCAGACGGCTCTTGTTTTCGGTCCCGTCTAGTTCGATCATCGCACCGTCGATGGCGACCTGCTCGGTCGCATCATAGCCGACCAGCTCTTCGGCGATCTCGCCGTTCACAGCGGCGACAGCTTCAAGCACACCCTTGCCCATATAACGGGATTTATCACCGTCACGCTTTTCCACCGCCTCATACGCACCGGTTGACGCACCCGAAGGCACAGCAGCGCGGCCCAAGGTGCCGTCTTCCAGAATCACGTCCACTTCGACGGTTGGGTTGCCCCGGCTGTCCAGGATTTCGCGTGCGTGGATGTCGATGATGGTGCTCATGAGGCCCGTCCCTATGGCTGCATTTGGTTGCATGCCTCATAACATTACCGGGCCAAAAGTAAACCAGCGATGTTATCGCTAACGGGCATATTCATGGGCGTTTAGGGCTAACAGCCACGTGTTTGCGCCAACGTGCGACGATCCGTCAGGCTGCAACCACCATGTCACACGCCAACCTGCGTTCGCGAACAAAGGTGTACATGCCAGAGCCGAGGATCAACGCGGCACCGGCCACAGTCATCAAATCAGGCCGTTCGCCAAACATCAACATCCCTGCCGCGATGGAAAACACGAGCCGGCTGTACCGGAAAGGTGTCAGGGCCGAGGCCTCACCGATCCGCATGGCCGTCACGATGCCGTAATATCCCAGGACGCCAAAGCCGATTGCCCCCAGATACGGACCAATCTGGGCGTTCTGCAGCGGGACAATGGGCTGAGCCAAAAATACCATCAGAACCACCCCGGCAAGGGCAACGGCGATATACGCCTGCATGGCAACAACGGACGAGGCCACACGGACGTCCAGCTTGCGTGTGATCAGATCACGTGCGGCGATCGCAATAACGGTCGCCACCACGAACAGCGACTCGGGCTGGAACCCCTCCAGACCCGGACGAATAATCATCAGGACACCGATAAAGCCGATCCCGATGGCGCTCCAACGTCGCCAACCGACTTGCTCGCCCAGAAATAGCGCGGCGCCCATGGTCACGGCCAGCGGCATGGCCTGAAATACGGCGGCAACCGTAGACAACTCGACCAGAGACAGCGCAGTGACAAAGGTCAGGGCACCAACCGCTTCTGTCGCTGCCCGCGCCAGCGGCAGGCCTTGCCACGCCACCGGATCTAGGATGCGTTTGCGCGTGGTCAACGACATCGCGACGAAGACCAGTCCACATACCAACCCCAATGCGATCATGATCTGGCCCGTAGGGACAGTGATCGACAAATGCTTGATGAACATGTCCTCAAGCGCGAAGGCCGCCATCGATCCGATGATCAGCAAGATGCCGTGTACGTTGTTCATACGCGTGTCCGTTGAGATGGCGCGGGAAATTCCGCGACCTTAAGTCAGCAAAACCGTAACATCGGCGACGCCGCAAGCCATATTGCGACATGATTGATGAATTGCCGTGCGGCAACCAATCGCGTTTCGTGATGAATCAATCTTGTTCCAGCGGCACGCCGTACAGTTCCAGCCGGTGCCCTTTCAGCTTGTACCCAAGCTTGGCTGCGATCTTTTCCTGCAGGGCCTCGATCTCGGGGTCGACAAATTCGATCACTTCCCCCGACTGCATGTCGATCAGGTGGTCGTGGTGGTCTCTCTCGGCATCTTCATAGCGGGCGCGTCCATCACCGAATTCCAACCGCTCCAGAATCCCTGCCTCTTCGAACAGCTTTACGGTGCGATAGACCGTGGCAATCGAGATACCCGAATCCACTTTTGAGGCGCGCGCATACAGCTCTTCTACATCCGGATGGTCATCGCTTTGCTGCAAGACCTGAGCAATCGTGCGGCGCTGACCCGTCATGCGCAAACCTTTGGCTTCGCAGCGGGCGATGATCGTGTCGGACATAGTGACCCTCAGAGTAGTTCGGGTTTCTGTCTTAATACGTCTGCGCCGCTGGCGCCACAGGGGAATTGCGCCTAAGCAACCCGGCGAAGATCAGCCCATATCGGCAGGTGATCTGATGCGATATGCGCAGGCCGCGCTTTGTGGACGCCATGCACAACGGCTTCAAGCCCAGCGCCCAGCGCGATCCGATCCAGTGCGCCCAGAGGCTGTGCAGCCGGGAAACTGGGAACCGGGGGTAAAAATCGCATGTCGGGTGCAAGATGATCGAGCACTGGCTGGCGCGACCACTCGTTGAAATCTCCGGCCCATACGGTAGGCATCTGATCCAGATCCTCATCGCAGCGCCGGAGTTGATGAATCTGTTGCCGCCGAGATGCGGGCAAAAGACCCAGATGCATCCCCATCACCCGAAGTGGCCCGATCTGGGTATCGAACTCTACCCGCACGGCACCGCGGGGTTCCAACCCAGGCAAATCATGGTGACCGGTCTTGCGCACGTCGATTTTGTCTCCGCGCCAGATGACGGCGTTGCCGTGCCAGCCCAAGCTGCCTGCGCCCCCCAGATCGACAATCTGCCAACCGGCTTCATCCAACATGAAATGCGGTAAGGCCGCGGGTCGTGGCGGCAAACGTTTGTCGGCCTCCTGCAGCACCACGATATCGGCTTGCATGCTGTCGATGACCTGCATGATGCGCTGCGGTTGGCGGCGAAAATCCAAGCCCACGCATTTCTGGATGTTATAGCTTGCAATCCGCAGGGTTGATTGAGGCGACATAAGGTTCCGATCAAATGGACGAACCCCAAAGTGCCACGCTGGTGGCGGGGCGCAACCCTAGTCTTCTGCAGGAGCGGCAAATAAGAGCTTTTCGCGCTGCCAAAGTGCGCAATATTCTGGCAGACGGCGCGGTCAGGAATGCTGCGCTTGATCAACGGGGTGCCGATACTCTATCCCCGTGGAACGCGTCCAATTGAGGCCTGCAGTGGTTTCCAGCAACACACTCTCGAACAACCGCACCTGGGCAAGCATTGTCCTGGTGATCGGTGGCATGATGTGGGGTCTCTATTGGATCCCCGTTCGGTTTCTCTTTGACCTAGGCCTGACCGGGCCCTGGCCGGGTATTGCGATGTATAGCGTTGCGCTGCTGGGCCTGGTTCCCTTCATCTGGAAAGAGCGAGGAACGCTGGCCCTGCAATGGCGCGACCTCGTGTTCAGCGGTGTGTTCACCGGCGCGGCCTTCAGTCTTTATTCCATCAGCCTTGTCTATACGGATGTGGTGCGGTCGATCCTGTTATTCTACCTCACGCCGATCTGGGGCACGATTCTGGGCCGGGTGTTTCTGGGTGAACGCCTGACTCTGGGGCGGCTTGCGGGACTTGCCTGCGGCGTCGGTGGTCTGTTCGTCGTGCTGGGCGACAAAGGTGGTATTCCACTGCCCCAAAACAGCGGCGACTGGATGGCGTTGGCCTCGGGCATGTGCTGGGCGCTGGGTACGTTGGGGCTGTACCGAACCAGTACGATCTCAGCCTCGGGTCAGGTCTTTGCCTTTGTCGCAGGCGCGCTGATCCTTTCCCTGGTCAGCCTCACGGTCCTGCCCGAACCCGTGTTGCCGACAATTGTGCAGGCGGATATTCTTTGGACCCTTCAGTTTGTACTGCTGTCGGCCTTCTACACCTTACCCATGGTGTTCATGACCATTTGGCCCGCGACCAAACTGTCCCCTGCCCGCGTCGGTATCTTGTTGATGAGCGAGGTGGTCGTCGGCCTGGCCTCGGCCGCCGCATTCTCGGGCGAGCCGTTCGGGTTGCGTGAGTTGTTGGGCGCTATCCTGATTGTCAGTGCCGCTGTGCTTGAAATCGTGCGGGACTAGGACGGCACGCCATCGCAGGTGTTGGCCTATCCTCTTCGAACAGGTATCTGTTGCGGAGTTTGATGCCCTATCAGGACGTTACCAGATGTCGATGCCAAATGCAGAACGCAGAAAGCAGCTTGAGGGGCGCGCTCTCATCGTTGCCATGGGCGGCAACCTGTTCATGGGTGGGGCGGGTATTCTGGCCGGGATCCTGTCAAACTCTAACGCGATCATGATGGACGGCCTGTATTCGCTGGTCGGCTTTGGATCGGCATTCCTTGGCCGCCGTATCAGTTTGAAGATTGATGCAGGCCCCGACAAGCGCCGCCCGTTTGGCTATGCAGCGGATGAGGCGATCTTTTCCACCTTCCGCTCTTTGTCTCTGTTAGGACTGGTGCTGTTCGCCATCTCGAACGCGACTAAAAACATCTACAGCTACTACAACGGCATGATGCCTGAACCGCTGATATTTGGGCCGATGTTCATCTACTTCGCTGCCATCGGCCTTACCTGCGTGCTGTTATGGGCGTTTCACTATTTCACTTGGAGGCAGACCGGGAAGGCCAGTGCAATCCTACGGCTGGAATCCAAGGCAGCGCTGTTCGATGGTCTGTTCACGGCCGCCGCAGCAATTGGCCTTGGGGCAATCTACCTGTTCCGGGATGGGGCCCTATCGGCGATCGCACCCGTCGGCGACTCGATCATCGTACTGTTCCTGTGCGTTCTGGCCATCGGATCATACCTACGCGACTTCCGTGGTGGGTTGGGTGAGCTGGCAAACGCCACCGCAAGCCCCGACCTTCTTGCTGCTGCGCGTCGGGCTTTGCGCCCGGCGATCGCAGAGGACGGTGGCGCATTGCGGGACATGTCAGTAACCAAGCAAGGTCGGACCATTCTGATCACCGTCTACTACAACCCGCTGCGCGCGATTACCGCCGAAGACGTCGACACCCTGAACCTGCGCATGGTCCGCGATGCGCGCAGGGCAATCGACGGGGCGGATGTCTACCTGATGATCTCGCAATACGCCCGCCGTTGGCCGGATGAGGTCAATCCCTATCGTGATGAGGTCTGAGCGCCAGAACTTCAGGTTCCACAGAACGTCGCATGGACAACTTCGGTCTCTGATGGCGGGCGTTTCAGATCATCCGTATCGGACTGATCCTCATAAGGTCGCGCCAGAACAGTGTTCAGCCTTTGGAACGGCTCGTAATCGCCCTGAACGGCCGACTGTATCATTTGTTCAACCCGGTGATTGCGCGGAATGAAAGCCGGGTTTGCGGCGGACACTACGGCGGATGGGTCCTGCTCACGCCCCAGACGCGCGGCCCACCCGTCGGACCAGGTGTCGTACGCCGCAGGATTGGTGAACTGATCACGTGCGGCATCACTGCCCAGCGCCCTGAAGGTGTTGGTGAAATCCGCTTGGTTCTGCGCCATGCGCGTCAGCAGATCCGAGATCAGTTCCAGATCGCCCTCTTCTTCGGTCATCAACCCGATCTTGGCGCGGAACCGCTTCAACCAGCTCTCCTGTAGCTGCGCAGGCATGGCGTGTACGATCTCGGTCGCCTCTTCAACGGCAGCGTCCTTGTCTTCCATCTGCTGAATCAGTGCCGTCGCCAGTTGTGCCACGTTCCAAACGGCAATGTCGGGCTGGTTGGAAAAAGCATAGCGCCCCATCCGGTCAATCGAGCTGTAGACCGTGTTCGGATGATAGCTGTCCATAAAGGCGCAAGGTCCATAATCGATGGTCTCACCCGCGATTGAGCAATTGTCGGTGTTCATCACCCCATGGATAAAGCCAACACTCATCCATGCTGCGATCAATTGCGATTGCGCCTCCACCACCGCGCGCAGCAGGCCCATCGGACAATTCGCGTCAGGATAGTGGCGGTCTATTGCGTATTCCGTCAGGCGGCGCAGGCTGTCCAGCTGTCCACGCGCGGCGAAAACCTGAAATGTCCCGACCCGTAGATGGCTTTGCGCCACACGGGTCAGAACCGCACCGGGCATCGGCCCCTCGCGCAGAACGACCTCTCCGGTCTCAACCGCCGCCAGCGCGCGGGTCGTCGGGATACCCAGCGCATGCATTGCCTCGGACACCACGTATTCCCGCAGCACAGGCCCAAGCCATGCGCGGCCATCCCCCTGACGGCTGAACGGGGTTGGACCGGACCCTTTGAGCTGGATATCCCGGCGGAGGCCATCTGTCCCGATCGTTTCGCCCAGCAGTACAGCGCGGCCGTCCCCAAGCTGCGGGTTATAATTGCCGAACTGATGTCCCGAATAAAGCTGCGCAATCGGCTCTGCGCCTTCGGGCAGCGTGTTGCCAGCGAAGGCTTCAGCCATCTCCTCTACCTCCCCCGGTGTGACCTTCAATACCTTCGCCAATTCCGAGTTGAATGCGATCAGGCGTGGGGCACGCACAGGTATAGGTGCCTGCCGCGCATAAAAGCTGTTGGGAAGGCGGGCGTAGCTGTTATCAAACGGGATGGTCAGGGTCATGCGGCAAACATATTCCTTGCGTACACGAATACCATAGCGGATCGCACCTTCCCGTGCATAATCATCGCAAAAGACACGAGGCCCCATGACCGCACAAGAGATCATCGACCACCTGAGACTGGAACAACACCCGGAGGGCGGTTGGTTTCGCGAAACCTGGCGCGCGGATAACGCAGGCCGCGCCACCGGGACCTGCATCTATTTCCTATTGGCCGCTGGTGAAAGCAGCCACTGGCACCGCGTGGACGCCACCGAAATCTGGCTCTACCACTCTGGTGCTCCGCTGATCCTGTCGCTGAGCGCTACGGATGACGGTCCAGCCACCGATCACATCCTGGGCCCAGACCTTTCAAAGGGCGCACCGCAACTAATCGTGCCCGAAAAACACTGGCAGGCGGCGCGCACCACCGGAGACTATACGTTGGTCAGTTGCACTGTTTCGCCCGGGTTCCAGTTTGACGGTTTCGAACTGGCCGAGCCAGGGTTCGACATAGCGCGTGGATGATGCATGGATCACCGCGCCCTCATAGCGTCGCTGCCACCTGAGGCCAAAGATCAGCTACAACGGCGCTCGGACACAGCAGGTCTGCGGCATCTACTGGGCTACCTGGTGTTACTGTCCGCCACCAGTGCGGGTATCGCGTGGCGGGTCCCTCTCTGGCCGGTCCTGATCCTGCCACAGGGTGTCTTGTTGGTGTTTCTGTTCACGCTTAGCCATGAATGCACCCATAAGACCCCGTTCAAGACCGGCTGGCTGAACGACGCTGTCGGGCATCTTGTTTCAGTACCGATCGCCCTGCCCTTCACGTGGTTTCGATATTTTCACCTTGCGCACCACAAATGGACGAACCACCCGGAAAAAGACCCCGAGCTTGGCGGTAAGCCACGACCGCAAGACCGGCTGAGCCTGCTGATCTATCTGTCGGGCTGGCCTTACTGGAAAGGCATGGCACTTGTCCTGTTCCAAAACGCCTTTGGTAACATCGACGCCCCGTACCTACCGGCGCGCCAACACGCCGCCATGCGGGCTGAGGCACGTCTGCTGCTGATACTCTACGCGGTCGCAGCCCTAAGCCTGCTCCTGTCGCCGCTGCTCCTCTGGCTTTGGATTTTACCCGTTCTGCTGGGGCAACCATTCCTGCGCCTCTATCTACTGGCGGAACACGGCCTGTGTCCGCCAGTCGCCAACATGCTCGAGAACTCGCGCACCACGTTCACCAACCGGATCGTGCGTTTTGTGGCCTGGAACATGCCCTATCACGCCGAACACCACGCCTTTCCGAATGTGCCCTTCCACCAGCTACCCGCGTTGCATCACTGGACACGGGAACATCTTAAATCGACTTCGGACGGATACTCGGAGTTTACGATTGATTATGTACGCAGTGTGAAGCGGCAATCATTCAGCTAGTTGGTTACGAATTGGCTGCTTTGAGCCCATTTTGCCGATTGCTGCAATGTGCACGAATGACCGCTGAACAGGTGCAGGCAAGGACCCAACATTCGCTTGTCAACTAAATGCAATGCTTGATGGATTACTACGGTGTCCCCGAATGCCAAATACTTGGCGAAAATAATCAAACTGGCGGCTGATTAAACATAGCTCCGAATCCAACTTGAAATAGATTTAACCTAACATCGGAGACGCAATCATGACTGATTCAGATACAATTTTCTTTGGCTATCATGCTGATCCTTCGCGCTCCAGCTCATTGCAGGCTGCTGCCTACACCGAGCGCAAGTGGTTTGACGCAGACCTTCGCGCCATCCTCTCCAAAACTTGGCAATGGGTATGTCATGTTGAGAAAACACGTGAGCCGGGATCTTATGTAACAGTGGATATTGCCGGCCAACCCATTGCAGTTGTGCGTGATAAAGAGGGAAAGCTTCGCGCCTTTTATAATGTCTGCAAGCACCGTGCGCATGAATTGCTGTCGGGCGAAGGCAATACAACGCGGATCATGTGCCCCTATCATGCTTGGGTCTATAAACTTGACGGGCAATTGGCCCGCGCACCACATACCGAAAACCTCGAAGATTTCAGGAAAGACGAGATTTGTCTCGATGCAGTGCAGGTCGAGGAATTTTGCGGCTTTGTTTTCGTCAATTTGGATCCGATGGCAGCTTCTTTGTCAGAACAATCCGGCAACTTGGAAACCGAAGTTCGCCATTGGGCACCGGATGTGGATCAACTCACTTTTGGCCATCGTCTGACCTATGACATCAAATCCAACTGGAAGAACGTCGTGGACAACTTCCTAGAGTGCTATCACTGTCCTACAGCGCACAAAGATTTTTGTGACCTCGTGGATATGGATACCTACAAGGTTACGACCTACGGCATTTACTCCAGCCATATGGCTGACGCGGGCACAAGTCCGAATTCCGCATATGACGTGTCGAATGCCACCGTGAAAACCCATGCGGTTTGGTGGCTCTATCCGACGACCTGCCTGATGCGGTATCCGGGGCGGTCAAGCATGATCGTGTTGAACATCATCCCTGTTGGGCCAGATCGGACGCTTGAAACTTACGACTTTTTCCTTGAGACGCCGGAACCCGACGCGATGGAGTTGGACGCAATTCGTTACCTGGACGAAGTTCTTCAGGTCGAAGATATCAGCCTTGTCGAAAGTGTGCAGCGTGGGATGAACACACCTGCGTTCACCCAAGGTCGGATCGTCAATGACCCGGATGGTTCCGGCAAGTCCGAGCACGCCGTACATCACTTCCATGGCCTAGTCCTGGATGCTTACGCAAAAGGTGCTGCGTGACACGGCCAAACATCCTTGTGATCATGGCGGACCAATTGGCACCGCACTTCACTGGGGCATACGGGCACAAGGTTGCCAAGACACCCCACCTTGATGCGTTAGCCGCGCGCGGCATGCGCTTTGGTGCGGCTTACTGCAATTCTCCACTCTGTGCACCTTCACGGTTTGCCTTTATGTCGGGCCAGCACATCAGCCGCATTGCAGCTTACGACAATGCATCCGAGTTCAGAGCATCGGTGCCAACATTTGCGCATTACCTTAAATCGCTAGGCTACCGGACCTGTCTTTCAGGCAAGATGCATTTCGTTGGCCCAGATCAGATGCATGGGTTCGAAGACAGGGTAACAACCGATATCTACCCCGCAGATTTCGCATGGACCCCGGATTGGGAAGCGCCTGATGAGCGGATCGATAAGTGGTATCATAACATGCAAACCGTCAAGGAAAGCGGTTTGGCCCATGCGACCTTCCAGATCGACTATGACAATGAAGTTGGCTTTGCCGCCAATCGCTGGCTCTTCGATGTTGCCCGAGACAAAGCACGTGGGAACGATGCGCCCTTTGCGATGGTGGTAAGCTTCATTCACCCGCATGATCCTTACGTTGCGAGGCCCGAATGGTGGAATCTCTATTTGGACGATGAGATCGACATGCCGTCCTTTACACCCGCGACGGAGGATCAGGACCCGTTCTCGCGTCGATTGATGGATGGGATCGAAGCATCATATGTGCCGCTCAGCGACGAAGAAATCCGTCGCGCGCGTCATGCTTATCTGGCCAATGTCAGCTACTTCGACAGCAAGATCGGGGAGCTGATTCAGACCCTCGAAGAGACGGGCGAGTTGGACAATACCATAGTGTTTGTAACTGCGGATCACGGTGACATGCTGGGCGAACGTGGGCTGTGGTATAAAATGAATTTCTTTGAACACTCTGCGCGCGTTCCACTGGTCATGGCCGGGCCGGGCGTTGTAGCGGGGACAACGCAGAATGCAGTGTCGCTGGTCGATTTGCTGCCAACCTTTATCGATATTGGCGGCGGTAATGAGACGATGATCGGAGAACCGATCGACGGCCGCAGTCTAATGCCTTTGGCCCGTGGCGAATACGACCCAGTTGATGAAGCCATCGGTGAGTATTGTGCCGAGATGACGGGCTATCCCGTAATCATGATCCGGCGCGGCCCTTTAAAATACATTCATTGCGACAGCGATCCGCCGCAGCTCTACGACCTAAACGCTGACCCACTGGAAACAAAAAATGTCGCCACAGACCCTGACTATGCTGACCCGGCAGCCCGCTTTGCAGCCGAAGTCGCGGAACGGTGGGACGGTAGTGAATTGCGAAAGAAGATTATTGCCACGCAGAAATCACGCCGCGCGTTACATGCCGCAATGGAAGCAGGTGCCAGCGCGCCATGGGATTACAACCCACCATCTGATGCAAGTCAGCAGTATGTCCGTAACAACTTGGATTGGACGGTGGCCGCTAGTCGCTACCGCTATCCGCCTTCGAAGGATTGAAGCCAATGATGCTGAACGGAAAAATTGCCCTTGTGACCGGCGCGCGCGGCGGTATCGGTCGCGCGATTGTCGCGCGGTTTCTAAAAGAAGGCGCAACAGTATTTGCCGCAGACCTTACACCGGAAGGGTCGTTAAACCAGCACGACGAAGATGGCAGTCATTTTGTTAAACTGGATGTCACGCGAGAGGCAGATGCGATTGCAGCGATGGATCATGTGCGCGCCGCACAGGGAAAGTTGGACATCCTTGTGAACGCGGCGGGGATCGAGATCGAAAAAACGGTTGAGGAAACGACTCTTGAGGAATGGAACCAAAGCTTTGCGGTTAATTCCACAGGCACGTTCCTGACCTCGAAATATGCCATCCCGTTGATGCGCGAAGCGGCGAAATCAGGCAACAGCGCAAGCCTCATCAATTTTGGCTCCTACGATGGGTTCATTGCTGATCCGGGTCTTGCGGCCTATTGCGCAACCAAAGGTGCAGTACACGCTTTGACCCGCGCAATGGCTTGCGATCATGGCCCCGAAGGTATCCGCGTAAACGCCATCTGCCCCGGCTATATCGATACCCCAATGCTGCAGAGCTTCTTCAACGGAGATGGATCTGGTGGCGGCGGCGGCAATATTGAAACGCTGCAACAGGCCGTGCGCGATGTTCATCCGACGCGCACCTACGGGACGCCACAGGACATTGCAAACCTGGTTAACTGGCTTGCTTCCGACGAAGCACGGTATGCCTCTGGCCAGTTGTGGGTTCTGGACGGGGGGCTGTCTGCACAAGTGCAGCAGATGAAACTCTGATGCCCAAATCCGTCATCATCACCTGCGCACCCACAGGGGGCATCCATACGCCGTCGATGTCACCACATCTGCCGATTACGCCCGCCGAGATCGCGACAGCAAGTATTGAAGCGGCCCAAGCCGGCGCGTCGATTATTCACTTGCACGCACGGCATCCAGAGACCGGCAAACCCGACCCCCGACCCGAGCTGTTTCAGCAATTTTTACCTGTGATCAAACAGTCCACTGATGTGGTGATGAATGTCTCTACCGGCGGCGGTTTGGGTATGTCGATGGATGAGCGCCTGCTGGCGGCGACCTCGACTAGCCCAGAGATGGCATCTCTCAACATGGGTTCCATGAACTTTGGCATCTTTCCGATGCTGCAGAAATACACTGAGTTTCAGCACGATTGGGAACAGCCATTCCTGGAGATGACAGAGGACTTCATCTTTCCCAACACCTTCAAAACAATTCGTTACGCCATTGAAAAACTTGGTGGTGATCATGGCACCAAGTTCGAGTTCGAATGCTATGATCTTGGCCATCTCTACAACGTCAAATGGTTCGTGGATCAAGGCCTGATCAAACCGCCTTTTTTCATTCAGATGGTGTTCGGCATCTTGGGTGGAGTTGGCGCGGATGCAGACCATCTAACCCACATGCACAACACAGCGGACAAGCTGTTCGGGGCAGAGAACTACGAATGGTCTGTCCTTGCCGCTGGCCGTCACCAAATGCCTTTTGCAACCCAAAGTGCATTGCGCGGCGGAAACCTTCGGGTGGGTCTCGAAGACAGCCTGTTCATCGGCAAAGGTGAGTTGGCCAGATCTAACGCGGAGCAGGTCACGCGCATCCGATCAATTATTGAAAACCTTGGCCTAACGGTCGCGACCCCAGCTGAGGCGCGCGTGCGGCTTGCACTTAAGGGCGGCGATCAGGTTGGGTTCTAAGGAGACGCATATGCAGACGAAAATGTTGATCAACGGTGAAATGGTGGAAGGTACCGGGGAAGCCTTGCGCATCCTGAACCCTGCAACAGGCGAGACTATAGGCGAAGTAAAAGAGGCTAGCGATGCACAGATCGAGGCGGCCGTGCGCGGCTCGACAGAGGCATTTGAAGCTTTTTCAACCTCGCCCCCTGCAGAACGAGCCGCGATGTTGCTTCACATAGCTGATGTTATCGAGGCGAACAGCCAGGAGTTGGCAGAACTTGAAAGCCTGGATGTGGGAAAGCCTTGGCCATCCGCTCATGATGACGAGATGCCGCTGACGATTGATGTCTTTCGCTTTTTCGCTGGTGCTGCGCGAACCATGATGGGATCTGCTGCTGGCGAATATGTTGCGGGTAATACCTCGATGATCCGGCGTGATCCAATTGGTCCCGTAGCGGCCATAGCGCCTTGGAACTATCCGCTGATGATGGCGTCCTGGAAGATTGCCGCACCAATTGCGGCAGGATGTTCCATTGTGTTGAAACCGTCGGAGATAACGCCCCTATCTACTCTGCGACTTGCAGAATTGTTACAAGATGTTCTGCCAAAAGGCGTGCTAAACGTGATCCATGGTCGCGGGCTCGGCGTGGGGAATGCCCTGATGAACAGCCCACAGATGGAAGGGATCAGTGTAACGGGTTCTCCGGCGACAGGCATGGCTGCAATGCGGGCTGCTTCCCAGAAAATTAAACACGTTCATCTGGAATTGGGCGGCAAGGCACCGGTCATAGTCTTTGATGATGCTGATCTCGATGCTGTGGCCGAGACGATCCGATATGGCAGCTACTTCAATGCCGGTCAGGACTGCGCACAGCCATGCCGAGTGATGGTTGCAGACAGTGTTTACGACAAACTTGTGGCTGCGATTGCCGATCAGGTAGGCCAGATCCAGACAGGTGCACCGAAAGCTGAAGGAACGGAAATGGGCCCGCTTGTCTCTGCAGTTCAGCGGGATCGAGTAGCGGGTTTTGTTGATCGCGCACGCTGCAGCTCTGAAATCGTTTCCGGTGGGGCGTCTGGCGAAGAAGACGGCTTTTTCTACCAGCCGACAGTCATCGCTGACGTGGACAATACTGCGGAGATAGCTTGCAACGAGGTGTTTGGACCTGTTGTAACAGTCTCCCGTTTTTCTGACGCAGAAGAGGCGTTGAAGATTGCCAACAACGGGCCTTACGGGTTGGCCTCATCGGTCTGGACACGAGATGTTGGACGCGCGATGCAAATGACATCCAAGCTGCGCTATGGGTTTACGTGGGTAAACACGCATGGGGTCGCGACACCCGAGATGCCATGGGCCGCTATGAAGGGGTCCGGTACGGGTAGCGATATGTCGGTCTATGCGCTGGATGCTTACACCGCAGTCCGTCACGTTATGGTGGCACACTGATGCGGTTGGCTGGAAAATGTGCCTTTGTCACAGGCGGCAAGCAGGGCATTGGGCGGGGCATCGTTGAGGCGTTCGTGGCTGAAGGGGCCGCTGTCACTACCTGCGGGCGTGGCCCTCAACCCGATGATCTGCCGGAAAACGTAATTTGGTACACGCTGGATGTGTCCGAAGCCAACGCAGTTGCAGAGATCGCCAGGACAGTCTGTGGGACTGATATCCTTGTAAACAACGCCGGTGTTCAGGTCGAAAAAACAGTGACCGAAAGCACAGACGCGGATTGGGACTTAGTGATGGGCGTAAATGCGCGAGGCGTTTTTAACTGTTGTCGCGCCTTCATTCCAGAAATGTCGCAAGGTGGCTCGATCATCAACATCGGGTCGATCTCGGGCAATGCCGCGGACCCATCGATGGCGCTCTACAATGCGTCAAAGGCGTTTGTGCATGGGCTGACACGCTCTATCGCAGTGGACCACGGACCAGCGGTGCGCTGCAATGCGATCTGCCCGGGGTGGATTGAAACGGGCATGCTGGACGCAGCGTTCGACCTCGCTCATGACCCGGAAAAAGCTAAATCCGACGCGCTGGCTCGCCACGCGGTCAAACGCTTTGGCAAACCTGCCGATATTGCAGCGATGGCTGTGTGGCTGGCCTCTGACGACTCGTCTTTTGCAACCGGCCAGTTGTTCACGGTGGACGGTGGCCTGACGGCGGCCTCCCCCCTTAATCCGGGACTGTTATGATGTCAGAAATTGAAAGAACCGCCATTCTTGGAGCCGGTGTCATCGGGGCAAGCTGGGCAGCTTTGTTTCTCGCCTCGGGCCGTCGCGTGACGGTCTTTGACCCCGATCCGAATACCGAAGCATCCGTTCGCTCTTATATCGAAAAAGCCTGGCCGACATTGGACGAATTGGATCTCACAGATAGGGCCACACCTGACGCTATCACTTTCGTTTCAACCGCCGAGGCGGCTGTCCAGGGCGCACAATTCGTTCAGGAGAACGTGCCAGAAAGACTGCCAATTAAGCATTCGACCTATGCCGGGCTTGAGCCAGAGTTGAACCCTAACGCAATAGTTTCAAGCTCAACTTCCGGCCTGACGCTCGAAGCTTTGCAAGAGGGATGGCGCGATCCTAGCAAATTGATCCTAGGTCATCCATTTAACCCACCGCATCTCATCCCACTGGTCGAATTGACCGTCAACGATTCCACCGGTTCAGATGTTTTGGACCGCACAGAAGCTTTCTACAAAGACATTGGTAAAATCACGATCCGGATCAAGAAAGGCATGCCAGGGCATGTCGCGAACCGTTTGCAAGCCGCAGTTTGGCGCGAGGCCGTTCATATGGCGGTCGAAGGTGTCGCCAGTGTCGAAGACATCGATAAAGCGATGTGGGCTGGTCCGGGACTCCGATGGGCCGCGATGGGTCCCACAACGCTTTTTCACTTGGGTGCAGGCGATGGTGGCCTGCAGGCCTTCTGTGACCATTTCAAAGACACATTCAATGGCTGGTGGGACGACCTGGGCGACCCTCGTCTTGATGAGGATGTCATCAATAAACTGGTCGACGGCATAAAGGATCAAACACAGGGGCAAAGTACCGAAGAGTTATCAGCGCAACGCGACAAGATGCTTACGGCGATGCAAAAAGCTACCCAACACCTTCGGACTTGATGTCAGGCTTGAACATTGGCCAAGCGCGAAACTCGAACGGGGTGCGGCCTTCAATGCGATCCGCACTGGGGGTCAATCCAAATCGTTTGCGGTATGCCCGGCTGAAATGAACCTGTCCATTAAACCCTGATGCTTCCGCAATCTCGCTGAACTTAAGCTCAGTTTGCGTCACTAATCCGCGCGCGCGATCAAGGCGTATGTCGCGGTAATACTCGATCGGTGACTTATGGACATATTGCTGAAACAATCGGCTAAGTTGCCGTTGCGAAATCTTCAACCTCGCTGATATTTCAGGGATCGACAAAGTGGCTTCCAAGTGCGCCTCCATCAAATCGATCGCGTCCCTTACCACTCCAGAGGTGACGTACCCCAGCGGCTCTACGTCTTTGGGGTTCTGTGATTGGCCTTCTCCGCGCACATTGTGATGAAAAAGGTATCGAGCAGATGCATTGGCGATACTCTCACCAGCGACAGAATGTATAAACCGCAATCCCAGATCTGTTGCTGCAGAACCCCCGCAACAAGTGAAAATCTTTCCATCCATAACAATCATGTTCTCCGACACGGTGGTGTCATGGGCCGTTTCGGCAAAGGCGTCGATGTGTTCATAGTGAACCGTTGCGGTCTTTCCTTTGAGTAGTCCAGCCGTCGCAAGAACAATTGCGCCGGTATCCAAACCACCGAGGATCGCTCCACCCGATTCCCATTTCTGTAGGGCTACCTTGAACTGAGGTGTCCCGTGACGCTCAGGTGTCCAACTTGTACTCACCAGAACCATCCAAGGCTTGCGCGCCACCACCTCCGCCAATGGGGCAGTGTCAACGACCAAGCCGCTGCTGGTTTCAATTGGACCACCAGGGTCTGAGACATAGGTCCAAGAAAATCGAGCCGAACCTGTCAGGTAATTTGCTACTCTGAATGGATCCACGAAAGACGTTGTCGCCGAAACATTAAAATGCGAACTCACCAAAACAACTATGTCTAGCTTGCGATCTATTGGCTGCGTCATGGCCGATTTTGTAAAACAGCGTCCAAAATTGTCAATTATGTTTCGGAATTACGCAAAAAACACCAATGTACTGAGCCAAGCACTGCCTAAGTGCGAAGGCTAGGCCGAGGAGATCAGATCTCAATCAGTTTCTGAAGCTAGAAAGCCGACATTCGCTCCACCGCAGCGAAAGTTCACTTTGAGCCCTTAGCGGCCATTCGATCAGTCGTCAGATAGGCCGGATGGTTACTGTTTTGAGATGTTCACGACGTCGTTGAGCGTCCAGTTTTTGAACCAGTCCGGAGACTCAGGACGGTACAGGCGAAAAAGGAAGAACCAATCATCTGCATTTGTAGCACTCTCGGTTGTCACCCAATTGGCCTCGTATCCTTCCGGTACTTCGTCCAAGTTAGGCGCGTAGTACACGTCAACTGACCCATCCTCGTTCTTCACCATATCATCTAAATCTTTTGTTGAAGCACCGACGCGGTCAACGCCGCGGCTAAAGTTCTTGGTCTCCATGTTGTAGACAATAGCCGACCAAAAGTCCTTGGCGGGCACATCAGACGGCACGTTGAGTTTATATGTGTCGGTACCGTTCAACATGTTCCCATCGGAGTCACGTAAGCCTGTCAGGTAGAACGTCGCGCCGCCCAGTTGGCTTGGCAGGAATGTTACGTAGAAGTAGGTCGCTGCGCGTTTATCAATGAGGATCTCGTCACCGTCCTCAAATGGAAAACCCATCTCAGCCTGCGGCCCGAAGTTCCAGAACGACCACTCAGATATCTTCTCTCCACCTTTGACCCACAATGGAGCAACAGTTTCGCCCTCCGTTATGAACTTGTTCTGCATATGCGCGTAAGCATACTCTAAACCTTCAAGCGCAGCTTTCTGCTGCATTGGCGTTGGGGCGAAATCTTCTCCTTTTTTGATGCCGATACTTTCCAACATAGAGTAGATCGCGCGGTCTTTCTCGCGGATTGGGTTGTTTTGCACCACGTCATTGATGTCTTCGATGAACGTCATGTTGTAGTAAGGCAGACAGTCGTAAGGATTATCCGTCATGTCGATGTAATCAGTGGGCTGAATATCCCCGCTCACTTCTTCGGCCAGCGAATATATCTTGATGCCCTTGGCGTGCTCTCCGGCTTCTGCGTGCGTGGCCCCGTTTAAAAGCGTCGGGCGGAACGAAAAAGAGAAGTCGTGTGTATCGATCTTGGGCACGATGATATAGCCCTGCGTTTCTAGCTCTGCTGCTGTGCCAAACTCGTCGTTATACTCGGCGGGAAGAAACAGGTATTTGCCACCGTTGCCTTCGTCAGCGCCTTTTGAGCCTACGTCGATGACCGGAACATGCCATGCCGAGATAAAGGACCCGAAGTAGTCCACCTTGTCAGTCATTGGCGGGACTTCGACGATCATTGGGCCATCCTTGAGCGAAATAGAGCCCCATGCATAGGCTGTAGTGTCGTTCGCAGTAAGGAAACCTTTGTCGGAACCGAATGGTTCGGTGACAAAGTTGACGGTGTCATAGTTTCCGCCCGCACGCACCGTAGCTTTGATGAAATCGACTTGAGCAACTGCCGGCATGTAGTAGATCGCTGCCTGCGCCGCACGCTGCACCATGATGTCGTATTCGATGTCGGTGTACTTCTTTGAACGCTCAAGAATATCACCTGTATCATTGAAGTTTGAATCGGTCGGCGTTACCGCGAAAGCAGTAGTAAAAGTGAGAGACAATGCGAGGGCAGTTGAGCCGAGAATTCTTTTCATCGTGTTCAGTTTCCTTTGAGAAAGGCAGCCTGGAACATGCCTGTTTAGACTTCTGATTTCCACATCGACCGGTAGCGTGGCAGCAATATTTTCACACTAAACATCTGTATCAAGAAGAAATCCAGAGCCACGCTTTAGAAGACTGCTATGTCCCGCAAAGCAGAAACCGGGCAATTGGCTTTTAACCCACCACCCCATTACGCAACCGAACTCACAACCCCACCACCGACCAGCGCTTTCACACCTGTCGTCCCCGGACACGACGTCGGCAGCCTGCGGGCGACGCGTGCCGCGAGATAGGCGAAGGCCTGCGCCTCAAGCATATCTCCGTCCAGACCCACGGCCTCGACTGGTTCGACCGGGCAGTCCAATGCAACGCGCAGCATCTCCATCAATACTGGATTGTGCCGCCCGCCGCCGGTGACCAACATGCGCGAGGGTGGTTTGGGGCAATGTTCCATCCCCTGCACCACGCCCACGGCACACATGCCGGTCAGCGTGGCCACCGCGTCCGCATCGCTGAGTTCCTGCACCAGTTTGATCATCTCGGAAAAGTCGTTCCGGTCCAGTGATTTTGGCGGCATGCGTATAAAGTAAGGCTCGGACAAAAACAGCTCGAGTGCGCCCATCTCGACGGTTCCGCCGCGCGCGACGGCTCCGTCGCGATCCATCGGCTGGCCCAGACGCGCCTGCATCAGATCGTCGACCGGTGCATTCGCGGGACCAGTGTCGAAAGCCAGCAACGCGCCGGGGGCTTCGGGGCCATCGTAACTGGGGTCCACATACGTCAGGTTCCCGACACCACCGAGGTTCAGAAAGCACAGCGGCTGGGTTGCCTCGATCCACTTGGCGCAGGCAAAGTGAAAGAACGGCGCCAACGGGGCGCCTTCGCCGCCCATCGCCACATCGTCGCTGCGAAAATCCCAGACGACTGGCACCCCCAATGCCTGAGCCAGCCCTTTCCCGTCGCCCACCTGCAACGTCCCGCGCCCACTTGGTTCATGCGCAAGAGTTTGGCCGTGCACACCGATCAGATCGACCTCATCAAATTCAGACAGCGCCTCGGCATGGGCCAGGGTAACAAGCTCTGCCGCGGCATCCACGTCAGGCCCGTGCCATTGCCCTAAAGCGGCGCGCAGAACCGCGCGCTCGTCATCGGAGTAGGCACGATACCCACTTGGACCAAATCCCAAAATCCGGTGCCCGTCCGTTTCGACGACCGCAGCATCCACCCCATCCATCGAAGTGCCGGACATCGCGCCCAAAACCCTGATCGCACCTGTTCGTTTGATGGCCCGCCCCACTTTAATCTCTCCTGCCGAATTCTGTTTGTACCGTCATGGTTGATCGGCACAGCCCGTTCAACCTGCCCCTACCGCTGAAGCCAAGGCAAGCCAGATCACACGAGTGTCGCGCTTTTTCCCGACAATTTGGTATAAGGAACACAAATCGGTTTTAGGTGCATATGTCAGACACATACTCACAGAAACAACCATCCGAAAGCCGGAACTATTTCCTGATCTTCTGGTCCGGCGCTCTGGCCACGATCGGAGGGCAGCTGATCAACCCCAATCTGGTGCTTCCGTTCCTATATCTGGCTTTGGGTGCGCCAACGTTCTTTGCGGGGTTGCTTCTGCCTTTTGTCACCGGGTCGCGCCTGATTGCCGAGATCTTTGTCTCGCCCTTCATCAATCGGGCGACCCGCGCCAAGCTTGCCGTTTACGCACCGAACCTGTTGACGGCCGCAGTATTGGCGGCGGTGGCCCTGTTTTCAACAAAACTGCCCGGTGTGATGATCGTGCTGCTGTTCCTGACCACTGCGATGGTTCTGGGTTTGTGTCAGGGGATCACCAGCCTTGGAACCAGCCAGATCTACGGCATCTCTGTCCCCGAAGCGAAACGGAACCGGATGGTGTTTGCGCAGGCCACCATCTCGGGCATTTTGGCCATCATCGTCGTTCTGGTCACGCGGGACCTGCTGTCCGGGGATCAGCCGATGCAGCGCCATATCGTCGTCCTGTGGTGCGGTGTGATCGCCATGTTCGCCGCGGGTGTTGCCTTTGCAGGGGTGCGATTGTTTGAGGAAGAACAGCGCGCCCCTTTGCCGGAGCCGAAGAAAAAACCCAAGCCCTTGGCCGAGCTGGCGACCGGATTCAAAACCGGCATGGCCTATCCCTGGTATCGCAAATTTCTTTCGGCGCGGCTGATCTTTGTATCGGTCGAGCTGGCGATGCCCTTCTACACGATCCATGCGGCGACCCTGCATATGGGGACCAAGCATTCGCTCAGCTATTTTGTCATAGGGGCCAGCCTTGGAATGGTGATCGGCTCGCTTTTGTGGGGGTGGCTCAGTGATCGTGTCTCGGTCAAACCTGTGATGTGGTTGGGATGCCTGATCGCCGTGATTTCGGCCCTGATGGCGCTTGGCTTTACATTCTTCGGCTACGCTCAGAACGTCTGGGTCCACGCGCTGGTGATCCTGCTGCTATCGCTGGGCGGGAATGGGGTGATCTATGGGCGCTACCTGTATCTCATTCAGATGAGCGTCGAAAAAGAGCGCCCCTACCTGGTTGCACTAGGGGATGTCAGCGCTGGCCTCGTTGGAATTGTCTTTGCTGCGATCCTTGGCGCAGTCGCACATTTGCATGATCCGATCGCACCGATTGTTGTCCTTGTGGTGTTGAACATTATCGCAATGCTCTATGCCTTCCGCTTGCCCCCGGTCAAAAGCTGACACAGCCCGCGTTTTCTTGGAAATGGTGGCTTTTCCTTGGCTGACGCGCCGCCTATACAGTGCCCCGCAACATAAACCCAAAGGGCACGATATGACCTACCACCCCAAATCGGATTTCATCGCCACGATGATCGAGCGCGGCTTTCTCGCCGACTGCACCGATTATCAGGGCCTTGACGAGGCGCTGATCAGTGGGTGCAAACCGGCCTATATCGGCTTTGATGCGACGGCCAAGTCGTTGCATGTGGGCAGCCTGATCCAGATCATGATGCTGCGCTGGTTCCAGAAAACTGGCCACCAGCCAATCACCCTTATGGGCGGCGGCACCACCAAGGTAGGCGACCCGTCGTTCCGTGCGGATGAACGCCCCCTGCTGGGCCCCGAACAGATCGACGAAAACATTGCCGGCATCAAAAAGGTGTTTTCGGCCTATATCGACTATGACAGCGATGCCGAAAACAAGGCGCTGATGCTGAACAATGCCGAATGGCTGGATGGCCTGAACTACCTCGATTTCCTGCGCGATATCGGGCGGCATTTCTCGGTCAACCGGATGCTGGCGTTTGAATCGGTGAAATCACGGTTGGATCGCGAGCAATCGTTGAGCTTCCTTGAGTTCAACTACATGATCCTGCAGGCCTATGACTTCCTCGAACTGAACCGCCGCTATGGCTGCGTGCTGCAGATGGGCGGCTCGGACCAGTGGGGCAACATCGTCAACGGGATCGACCTCACGCGTCGGGTGCTGGATCACGAGATCTACGGCCTGACTTCGCCCCTGCTGACCACCAGCGACGGCAAGAAGATGGGCAAGTCTCAGGACGGTGCGGTCTGGCTGAACGCAGAAATGCGCTCGCCTTACGAATTCTGGCAGTTCTGGCGCAATACAACCGACGCGGATGTTGGCCGGTTCCTGAAGCTTTACACCGAAATGCCGGTGGATGAGTGTGACCGACTGGGCGCGCTGCAAGGGTCCGAGATCAACGAGGCCAAAATCCGCCTCGCCAACGAAGTCACCGCCCTGCTGCACGGTGCCGAAGCTGCGGCCAACGCCGAGGCAACGGCGCGGGAAGTGTTCGAAAAGGGCGGCGTTGGGGACGATCTTCCGACCCTGACTCTCAGCGCGGATGAATTGGGCGACGGCATGTCCATCGTGCAGGTCATCGTGAAATCGGGTCTGGCAAAGTCCGGCAAAGAAGCCAAGCGTTTGATCGCCGAGAATGGTGCCAAGCTGGACGACGCGCCGTTAACCGATGCCGGGCTGATGATCGATGCGGGCGCGCTGTCTTCCCCGATCAAGCTGAGCGCGGGCAAGAAGCGCCATGCACTGGTTCAGCTGGGTTAACCGGACAATCGTTCAAAAAAGAGATAAAGGCCACCCAACTGGGTGGCCTTTTTTTGCTTTGGACGCGTGCTGTAAAGGCCGCTTCTAGCGCTCTTCCTTGCCTCCGCCATTGCTGCCGCCGTTCCCATGACCGCCGCCGCCCTTTCCTTGGCCATTGTTGCTGCCACCGTTGCCGGTGCCAGGACCAGAGCCGCCGTTGTTGCCGCCGCCATTGCCAGAGTTTCCGGCGTTTCCATTGCCATTGCCAGGTCCGCCGTTGTTGCCGCCGTTTCCGTTACCGCCGCCATGGCCGCCGCCGTTATTGCCACCGTTTCCGTGACCGCCACCATGGCCACCACCATTGTTGCCACCGTTTCCGTTACCGCCGCCATGGCCACCACCGTTGTTGCCGCCGTTGCCATTGCCGCCGCCGTGACCGCCGCCGTTGTTGCCACCGTCACCGGGGCCGTCGCCGCCGCCTCCATCGCCGGGGCCATCAACTCCACCGCCATCACCAGGGCCATCGCCGCCGCCATTACCGGGGCCGTCGCCGCCACCGCCATCACCGGGGCCGTCACCGCCGCCGCCGTTGCCCGGGCCGTCATTGCCACCACCGCCACCAGGGCTATCATTGCCGCCGCCTTCGCCGTTTTCGCCTCTGTTGCCCGTGTCAACCTCGGCAAACTGATCGCCGCTCCGGTCTTCTCCGCGGCTAAAGAACCCAGCGACCGAACTGGTCGGCAGATCGGTCAGCAATGACGCCAGCCCGGGGCATTGCGCGCTGGTGTTACGCAGAGTTGTTGCAAAATCCGACCGGTTCTGCAGGCGCTTCAAGAAACTCGGAGTTACATGTGTGCAGTCACACATCGTCGTATAGTCGCCCTTGTTGGCAGCATCCCGCGCCGTTCTCCAATCGCACGCCTCGGTGGACGCGCTTGCGCTGCTTGCCACCAAAGCCCCCATAAACGGGGCTGCGACCAATACCGCCAGCCCGGATTTTGTCCTGGTCTTCATAATATAGCTCTCCTTACTCGCTAAGCGGCGCCCCCTCGACGCCTCACGCCATTGCGTATCGATGTGAGACCTGCGCATTAAGCTCAGTTAAATGTCTTCTGAGGATGTTTTGAGAATTGCCCCTAACCCCTTCAAATCTGTAGACAGGTCAGGCTCCATCGGATTAAATGAACAAATGTTCATATCCGAACGAAGGAGACCACAATGCAATTGTCGACCACCGCCGCAGTCATCACAGGTGGCGCTTCGGGTCTGGGCGAAGCCACTGCCCGTCATTTCGCCGAACACGGCGCGCAGGTCACCATCCTGGATCGCGACGCCGCGCGTGGCCCTAAGGTTGCCGAAGACATCGGCGGGCATTTCGCTCAGACAGATGTGACAGATGAAAACTCTGTGGCAGCGGCAATCGAGCACGCGAAGGGCAAGATGGGTCGCATCACGGCCGCTGTGAATTGCGCCGGGATCGCCTATGGGATCAAGACGGTTGGCAAGGACGGCCCCCACCCGCTGGACGCCTTTCAGCGTACGATCGACATCAACCTCGTGGGCACGTTCAATGTCTCGCGCCTGGCCGCGGCTGAAATGGCAAAGAACGAACCCGAACCGGACGGCGCGCGCGGGGTGATCATCAACACCGCTTCAATCGCGGCCTTCGACGGACAAAAAGGACAAGCGGCATACGCAGCCTCAAAAGGCGGTGTCGTGGGGATGACGCTGCCGATGGCGCGCGATCTGGCCTCAACCGGCGTTCGCGTGATGACCATCGCTCCGGGGATTTTCATGACACCGATGCTGACCGGTCTGCCCGAAGAGGTTCAACAACAACTGGCGGCAGATGTCCCTAACCCTGCCCGCCTCGGCGATCCGGGCGAATACGGGCGGTTGGCCGGTTTCATTGTCGAGATGGGCTACTTGAACGGAGAAGTCATCCGCATCGACGGCGCCCTTCGTATGCGTTAAGCCTGTCCCATGACAGAGCGGGAAAAGATGCTGTCCGGGCAGTGGTATAACTGCCTGGACTCGGAACTTGAGGCGCTGCGCACCCGTGCCCGGAACGCAGTCCACACACATAACACCTGCCCGCCTGATGCCCGGGGTGCCATGGCACCCGAGTTGCAGGCGTTGTTCGCTCGCGTCGGGCCGGATTGCTTACTTGAGGCTCCGTTTCATTGCGCCTACGGGCTAAATATCCACCTCAGCGCGCGGGTCTATTTCAACGCCGGCTGCGTCGTTCTAGACACCGCACAGGTTCGGATCGGTGATGACACGATGTTCGGCCCGCATGCCCAGATCTACTGTGCTCAGCACGCCAAAGACCCGGCAGAACGCGCACAAGGTTTGGAAATCGGGATACCGGTGACCATTGGCCGAAACGTCTGGGTTGGCGGAGGTGCCATCGTGATGCCCGGCGTCACCATCGGCGACAACGCCATCATTGGCGCTGGCAGCGTTGTAACCAAAGACGTAGCGGCCGGTGAAACCGTTGTCGGCAATCCTGCACGACCGTTGACGCGTCCCTAAGCGCCCTCGGCCTTTTCCTCAAGAACCAGCCACTCTTCTTCGGCGGCGGCCAGTTTCTCTTGTCGTTCAACTAGCGCCTCGGTCGCCTTCTGGAACTTGACCGGTTCACGAGTGAACAGCTGGGGATCTGACATAAGCTCTTCCAGCTTGCCGATTTCAGCTTCCAGGCGGGCAATCTCGGCAGGCAATTTCTCAAGCCGATGCTTTTCCGAGAAAGATAGTCCTGATTTCGGCTGCGCTTCTTGCTTTTGCTTTAACTTGGAAGTCTTTGCTTTTTCAGCTTTCTTTTCGGCAACGTCACCCCGTTGCGCGATGTAGTCCGACCATCCGCCCGCATAGACGGTCGCGCGGCCATTGCCCTCCATCGCAATCGTCGTGGTGGCAACCCTGTCCAAAAAATCACGGTCGTGGCTGACCAGAAGGACGGTGCCGTCATAGTCGTCGAGCAGTTCCTGCAACAGGTCCAGCGTTTCGACATCCAGATCGTTGGTCGGTTCGTCCAGCACCAACAGGTTCGAGGATTTGGCCATCAGTTTCGCCAACAGCAAACGCGCTTTTTCCCCACCTGACAATGACTTAACCGCCGCTCTTGCCTGCGCATCATCAAACAGGAATTCCTTGAGGTAGCCGACCACATGCTTGGGCTGGCCCCCAACCATCACTTGATCCGCTTTGCCTGATACCCGCATTTCGGGGTCCCCGGTCAGGCTGTCCCACAGGGTCATTTCGGGGTCCAACTGCGCGCGGGCCTGATCGAACACCGCAATCTCAAGGTTGGTGCCCAGCGTCACCGTCCCCTCATCGGGCTGTTCCTGTCCGAGCAACATCTTAAGCAACGTCGTCTTGCCCACACCGTTGGGCCCGACAAAAGCCACGCGATCCCCACGTTGTGCCAGAAGATCAAAGTTTCTAACGATCTGCTGCGTGCCAAAGGTCTTGGACAAACCCTTGGCTTCAATCACTTTTCGCCCAGACTTTGGTCCGCCTTCCAGCGACATTGCCGCTGATCCCTGACGCTTGATCTGCGCAGCCTTTTCAGCGCGCAAAGCCTGCAAAGCCCGCACCCGGCCCTGATTTCGCTTGCGCCGTGCACTGATACCTTCGACAGCCCATTTGGCCTCGGACTTGATCAGACGATTCAGCTTGTGACGCTGCTGATCCTCTTCTTCCCAAATCTTGTCGCGCCAGGTTTCAAAAGCCTCGAACCCTTGCTCCTGCCGCCGTACCACGCCGCGGTCGATCCACAACGTCGCGCGGGTCAAAGCGCGTAAAAACGCACGGTCATGTGAAATCAGAACAAAGGCTGCTCGGGTCGATCCCAGTTCGCGTTCGAGCCAGGCAATTGCTTCGATATCCAGATGGTTCGTCGGCTCGTCCAGCAGCATCAGGTCTGGCGCTTCGGCCATCAGCTTGGCCAATGCCGCCCGGCGACGCTCGCCACCCGAAGCGGTTTCAACCGGGCGGGAGGGCTCGAACTTCAGCCCCTCGCCCGCGCGTTCGACCTTGTACAGCTCACCCGGTTCCAATCCGCTGGACGCGTAATCGCCCAATGTCGCGAACCCTTCCATGCCGGGGTCCTGCTCCATGTAGCCAACAGATTTTCCGGGCGAAACCACGATGTCACCCTGATCAGGCTCGACCAGACCTGCCATGACTTTCATCAGGGTCGACTTTCCCGACCCGTTTCTCCCAACCAAGGCCACGCGGTCGCCCGGCTGAACCACCAGGTCCAGCCCCGAAAACACCGGGTCGCCCCCGAAAGTCAGGGATATGCCGGACATCTGCAACAAAGGAATTCTCGCCATGCCGCCAGCTAAACCGGTGGGCACAAGGCGTCAACGTCCCTGTTTCACCTTTTCGAAAATACTCAATCTAGCGGACCACTGCGCGCAGCAACCGTTTACGGGCCGGGGGGATCGCTCCGATCTCAAGCCCGGTGAATACGTGCAGCGTATTCATATGCCGATCAACCACCGCATGGTCACTGACCCAGCCGCCCATCATCAGATAGGTGCGCAACAATGGAGGCATCCGCAACATCGCCTTTTTCACATCGGGCCTGCGTCGCAGGCGAGAGGCAAACTTGAATACATCGGGGGCCTTGACCCGCGGCAACCAACGCTTTGGTGCCAGATGCCGTTGCTTCAACATAGCAAAGGCGTCCAGATACTCGACCGTTTCGGTTCCTGCAAAGGATGAACAGCCGAACAACATCTTGACGTTGTTCTGGTCCACGTAATTGGTCATCGCACCCCAGGCGACCCGCAGGATATCCGGGTCTGTCCATTCCGGGTGAATGCAGAAACGGCCCATTTCGACCATGCGGCCGTCGAACCCTTTGAGGGAAGACAGGTCATAGAACTGGGCAGAATAACTGCGGTCAACCTCGGTCCCGTGCTCCATTGTCAGCATTCTGAAACAACACACCAGCCGTCCATCGGAGCGCGAATCTTCAACAAGGATATGCGCGCAGACCGGATCAAATTCATCCCGGTCAATCTGATCCGTCCCGAATGCCAGGGTTCGCAGTTTCTGCGCCGCCGCCACATCCTGTGGGGACTGCGCCAAACGAGCCCGGTATCTGCCCTTGCCCAGCAATAATGCCATGGTCGCATCCTCCGCGGTTGCTGACCTGCTTCATGTTGCAACGGTTCTACCACAGAACATGTGACTGTTCTGTGACCGTCGCAAGAGGCAGTGCAGACTTAATTCGCGCCCGGAATGTTCGCAGGGTTGAAGTTGCCGATGTTGCCCAACAGCTGGCGCAGGAAGCCACGGTTCTGAACGCTGGATTCGGTCACGCGGCGGTCCAGTACCACCACATATCCATCCTCAAGACCAAAACGTTCGATATTCCGCACAACGCCACGCTGGTCAAAGCTGATCGCAACCAGTTCGCGCGACACCACTTCGGGGCGCTTCGGACCGTAGTGGCGCACGCGAGAGCGGACATAGTAAAAACCCGAATCCTTCACCAGCCCGGCAGAGGTGGGCGCTCCGATTGTTTCAACAACGCTGTCGCGTGTATCGACGCCCACTTTGATCTCAGCCAGTTGGTCAGCCGGCGGGACGTATCCGTGATTCTTGAAGATTGGCGTGCAAGCGCCAGCCGCAACCAAACAGGCCGCAAAGACAAGCCTTTTGGACGCCGGTTTCAACCTGTTCACAACCTTCAACATTTACATCCTCTTGCCTTGGGACCTTGCGGACCCTATCCGATTACATAAACCGCAGCCCCGGTTCAACACACGAAAGGGTCACGAATGACGACTAATACATCTCTGCGGGTGGCCGACCTGCCCCAAAACGCGCCCACGCCGTTTGATCTGCGCCCCGATAGCAAGGGCCTGGACGCGATCAAAACCGAACTGGGATTGTTGGGCCTGCGCAAGCTCAGCTTTGTGGGTGACGTAAGGGCACAAGGTAAACGCGATTGGATTCTTGCCGGAAAACTGGGGGCGACGGTGATTCAACCCTGTGTCGTGACGCTTGAACCCGTAACCACGCGCATCGATATCCCTGTATCACGGGTCTATCTGAAAGACTGGCAAAACCCCGACGAGCCTGAATTCGAAATCCCCGAAGGCGATGAGACCGAAGCGCTGGGCGCGGAAATCGACCCCGCATCGGTGATGATTGAGGCGCTGTCGCTTGCCCTGCCCCAATACCCACGTAAGGACGGCGCAGAATTGGAACAGGCCGGCTATACTGAGCCGGGCAAACAGGCGATGACGGACGAAGACGCAAAGCCGTTTGCCGGACTGGCGAATTTGCGCGATGCTTTGAAAAAAGACGAGTGACATAGGTCTGTTTTCCTGTCATAGCAGGCCTCCAGAAAAATCGCTTGAACATGCCGAGAATCGCAGTATTTTCGCGCGCTCAACGGAATTTGGGTTGGACATTGCGGGGCCCGTCCCCTAAACGCGCGTCAAACCACTAGAAAAACGAAGAATGAAACCCGGCCAGCAGCGAATCTGCTGACCCTTAATAGACAAAGGTTGAGACCATGGCTGTCCAACAGAACAAAGTTTCCAAGTCGCGCCGCAACAATCGCCGCGCACATGACGCTCTGGTTGCTGCAAACCCGAACGAATGCGCAAACTGTGGCGAACTGAAGCGCCCGCACCACGTCTGCGCGTCCTGCGGCCATTATGATGACCGTGAAGTCGTCGCTCAGGCCGACGAAATCGACCTGGACGAAGACGCGGCCTAAGCCTCATAACTCGTAGGCCAAGGCATGACGGAACAGCCCACGCAAGCCGGACGGATTACCATCTCGGTTGACGCTATGGGCGGAGATTCGGGGCCCGCGACTGTTGTTGCGGGCATTGCCAAATCGGCAAACAAGAACCCCGATATCGCCTTCGTTCTGCACGGGCCCGAGCAAAAGTTGCGCAAACTTGTCGCCAAACGGCGTGTCCTGCAGGGACGCGTCGTTTTTCGTGATTGCCCCGACGTGGTCACGATGGAGGACAAACCTAGTCAGGTCGTCCGCAGCGGCAAGCAGACATCGATGTGGTCGACGCTGGAAACAGTGCGCAAAGGCGAAGCCCACGGCGCTGTTTCCTGCGGCAATACCGGCGCGCTGATGGCGCTGTCGATGATGCGTTTGCGCAAATTGCCGGGCGTGAACCGTCCGGCCATTGCGATTCTGTGGCCGTCGCGCAACCCTCAGGGCTTTAACGTGATGCTGGATGTCGGCGCCGATGTGCGGGCCGACGCCAAGGATCTGCTGCAATATGCGCTTATGGGGGCGTCTTATGCCCGCAACGGCATGGCACTGGATCGGCCCCGGATCGGTTTGCTGAATGTTGGCACCGAAGAACACAAAGGCCGGGCCGAACTGAAAGAAGCCCACGCGATGATCTCGGAATTCGCAGAGCAGGCGAATTTTGACTTCGCAGGCTTCGTGGAGGGCAGCGACATTCCCGGTGACAAGGCGGATGTCATTGTTACCGATGGCTTTACCGGAAACGTCGCAATCAAAACCGGCGAAGGCACGGCCAGCCTGATCGGTGACCTGCTGCGCGAGGCCTTCAAATATTCCCCCCTGTCCCGGCTCGCATCGGTTCTGGCCATCACCTCGCTGCAACGGTTGAAGAAACGCATCGACCCACGCCAAGTGAATGGCGGTGTCTTTCTTGGCCTCAACGGAACCGTGGTCAAATCACATGGTGGCGCAGATGCCACCGGAGTTTCGGCAGCGATCAAACTGGCCTTTACCCTGGCCGAGTCCGGTTTCGCCGAAAAATTGGCGGCACGGGTTGCATCGACAGCCCAGCTTGCACAAGATGCCGCGCACGTACCGCCAAAGGCGGGCGAATAACAATAAAGGCAGTACCCCCAAATGGCAGGCCGTTCAGTTGTTGTAGGTGTCGGACACTATTTGCCAGAGCGCATCGTTCCGAATTCCGAATTTGAAAAGACGCTAGATACGTCGGACGAGTGGATCAAAGCTCGCTCGGGAATCGAACGCCGCCACTTTGCCGCTGATGGTGAAACCACGTCCGATCTGGCGACCAAGGCGGCCTTGGCCGCCCTGGCCGATGCTGGCCTTAAGGCCGAGGATATCGACGCCATCATTCTGGCGACATCTACAGCTGACCTGACTTTCCCCTCTGCCGCGACGATGGTCCAAGCGCGCCTGGGCATGACCCATGGATTCGCGTTTGACGTGCAAGCCGTCTGTGCAGGCTTTGTCTTTGCCCTCAGCAACGCCAACGCTTTGATCGTGTCCGGTCAGGCCAAACGTGTGCTGGTCATCGGCGCCGAGACGTTTTCGCGCATCATGGATTGGACAGATCGATCCACCTGTGTGCTGTTTGGCGACGGTGCCGGCGCGTTGATTCTTGAGCTGCAGGACAGCGAAGGAACCGCGCAGGATCGCGGCATTCTTTCGACCGACCTGAATTCTGACGGACGCTACAAGGATTTGCTCTATGTCGACGGCGGTGTGTCGACCCAATCGACTGGGCATCTGCGGATGCAGGGCAATCAGGTGTTCCGCCACGCGGTCGAAAAGCTGGCGAAAACTGCAGAAACCGCCCTGGGGCGTGCCGGTCTGACCAACGCGGACGTCGATTGGATCGTGCCGCATCAGGCCAACATTCGCATCATTCAGGGCACTGCCAAGAAAATGGGCCTGCCGATGGCTAACGTTGTCGTAACGGTCCAGGATCACGGCAACACGTCTGCCGCATCGATTCCCTTGGCCCTGTCAGTGGGCAAACAACGTGGCCAGATCAAGACCGGCGATCTGATCGTGACCGAGGCTATCGGTGGCGGCCTGGCCTGGGGCGCGGTGGTTCTGCGCTGGTAACCGGCGCAAAACGGCTTACACAGCCTCGTGCAATTCATTGATATTGACAGCGAATTTGCCATCACCATATTCTCTTATATCAACAGGGGAAATAGTATGGGCGATAAAACACTGACGCGAATGGATCTGAGCGAGGCTGTTTTCCGCGAGGTTGGCCTTTCACGTAATGAAAGTGCGCAGCTTGTCGAAAGCGTCTTAAACCACATGTCGGACGCACTGGTCCAAGGTGAACAGGTCAAGATTTCATCGTTTGGCACGTTCAGTGTTCGGGACAAAACCGCCCGCATCGGCCGTAATCCAAAAACCGGCGAAGAGGTGCCAATTCAGCCTCGCCGCGTCCTGACGTTCCGCCCGTCGCACCTGATGAAGGATCGCGTCGCCGCAGGGAATCGCAAGTAAATTTGGGACAGAACGGTCATGAGCAAGTCCCCCGACGCCTTTCGCACAATAAGTGAAGTTGCGGACTGGTTGGGCGTTCAAGCTCATGTCCTGCGCTTCTGGGAAAGCCGTTTCAGCCAGGTAAAACCCGTCAAACGCGCGGGTGGCCGCAGGTATTACCGGCCAAACGATATGCGCCTTTTGGGCGGTATCAAGAAACTGCTGCACGAGGACGGGATCACCATCAAAGGTGTCCAGCGCATCCTGCGCGAACAAGGCGTGGCCTATGTGTCCTCGCTGTCGCCCAGCCTGGATGAGCCCGCTGCGCCTGAAAGCGCCCCGGCAGACGACACTGTTGTCGTGCCCTTTTCCGCCAAGCCTGCCACGCCCAGCGATCAGATCGATCTGGACCTGGGCGAACCGACCCCGATGGCCAAGACGACTGCGCCGGCTGAACAAGCCCCTCAAGCTGAGACGCCCCCACCTGCTCTGCAGCAATCAAAAGCAGAGCCACCTCAGCCCGCGCCCGAGTATCTGGATGAAGCCCCCTTGATAGGCGGAATCGCCACACAAGCGTGGGAACGGACCGATTTTGACGACGACCTCCTGCGTCGGATCGCGCCTATCGCCAAGGACTTGCGCGCTGTCATCAACCGAATTGAGAACCGGTCGGCAGGATAAGAAAAAAGGCGATGATTTCCTCTTGCCCCTGCCGGGAAAGTCTTTATGAACACCTCAACGTCGGGCTATGGCGCAGCCTGGTAGCGCGTCCGTCTGGGGGACGGAAGGTCGCAGGTTCGAGTCCTGCTAGCCCGACCAAATCACACCGACGTTTATGGCAGACAGGCCAGATCCCGCTCTGGCAACAGAGGGGATCGGAATGACAGGTGTATGCCCAAACCAACAGATCGAGGCGATGATCGGCCGCAGTGAGATCACCGCAAGCCCCGAAGTTATCCCGGCACAAATCCAACCCGCTAGCCTTGATTTACGTTTAGGTACAGTTGCTTACCGGGTTCGCGCCTCATTTCTATCCGGTGAAGGACGCACGGTCGCGGATCGTTTGGCCGAGTTTGAGATGCACCGCATCGACATTACCGACGGCGCAGTGCTGGAAAAAGGCTGCGTCTATCTGGTGCCGCTGATGGAATCACTGGCCCTGCCCGCCGATACCAGCGCGGTGGCAAATGCCAAAAGCTCGACAGGGCGGTTGGATCTTCTGACACGTACAATCACCGATGGTGGCACCGAGTTTGACCGCGTACCAGCAGGCTATACCGGGCCGCTTTTTGCCGAGATCTGTCCACGCTCATTCTCGGTTCTGGTGAGACCGGGCATGCGGCTGAACCAGATTCGCTTTCGTCAGGGTCAGGCAGTGCTCAGCGACGCGGAACTGACCGCGCTGCATAACGACTCGCCACTGGTCGACGGACCGGCAGTCATTCAGGATGGGCTGGGGTTCTCGGTCGACCTGCAATTGCCCGACACTGATCTGGTCGGATATCGAGCCAAGCCGCATACCGGTGTGATCGATCTGGACCGGATTGGCGAATATGATCCGCAGGAATACTGGGAAGAGGTACGCACCACCGACGGTCGCATCATCCTTGACCCCGGCGCATTCTACATCCTGGTCAGCCGCGAAGCAGTCCACATCCCGCCCATGTATGCGGCTGAAATGGCCCCCTATCTTGCAATGGTAGGTGAATTCCGGGTGCATTATGCCGGATTCTTCGACCCCGGTTTCGGTCACGCCGCAGCGGGCGGAGCGGGATCACGTGGCGTGCTGGAAGTACGCTGCCACGAAGCGCCGTTTGTTCTGGAAAACGGGCAGGTCGTCGGACGACTCGTCTATGAGAAAATGGCTGAAATGCCCACCCAGCTTTATGGCGCCGGTATTGCGTCAAACTATCAGGGACAGGGGCTGAAACTGTCCAAACACTTCAAGGCTGTTTGATACCTCTGGAACCGGCGCATATGCGTATCACGCGCTGCGCCGGGGTTATCTGCTAGGCTTGACGGTTGCTGTCGTCATTTGCGCCCGAGTCATGTGGCACAGCCGATCTTTGTTTCGGCTTTCCCATCCGGCCCGCCACATCAAAGCCCTTGTCGATGCCTTTGTTGACGACCCGCCGCATGATCTGCCGAATGATCATGTCGATGATGCGATTCATATTCATTGCTCAACTCCCCAGCTTTGCCACAACATAGGTGATTCCAACGGCAACAAAAGGGCCAAGTTATCACTCTTCCTCGAACAGCTCGGTCTGGTCCTCATCTTCGCTGTCATCACGCCCCTCGCCCAATGGCATCGTGCCCGGGGGCGGCCGGTTTTCCAGCAACCCAGCAGCCCGCAATTCTTTGAGCCCCGGAAGGTCGCGGGCATTTTCCAGACCGAAATGGTCCAGAAACTGTGGCGTCACAACAAAGGTGACCGGCCGGCCGGGTGTCATCCGGCGACGGCCCAGACGGATCCACTCCATTTCCAATAGTTGGTCGATTGTACCGCGCGAGACCGAGACGCCCCGGATCTCTTCGATTTCAGCCCTCGTACAGGGCTGATGATAGGCGACGATGGCCAGCGTTTCGATGGCAGCTCGGCTCAGCTTGCGGGTTTCGACCGTTTCCTTTTGCATCAGAAAACCCAGATCGGGCGCAGTGCGAATGGCCCAGGCCTCACCCACGCGCACAACACGGACACCCCGGCCCTCATACCGTTTCTGAAGAATTTCAACCGCTTGCGCCGCATCGCTTCCATGGGGCATCCGCGCCTCAAGATCGGCGACCGTTACCGGCTCGGCACTGGCAAAAAGCACGGCTTCGACCATGCGTTCCTGTTCCGCCAAGGGTGGCGCTTCGAACAGGGTACCGGTGCCTTCGTCTTGCGGTTCGTCAGTCACGTGTGTCAGTCCTTTTGCGCAAATGGATCGGAGCAAACGTCTCGGTTTGCTTCATCTCCATATGTCCTTCTTTCACCAGCTCCAGCGAGGCGGCAAAGGTCGCTGCCGTGGCCGAACGGCGACGCACCGGGTCAGCGTCCCAGCCCTCGGGCAGATAGGATTCCATATCTGTCCAAGCCCCGGCAAACCCGATCAGCGGGCGCATCCGCTCTAGCGCTTGTTCCATTGTGAACACTGAATCGCGGTCCATAACAAAGGGGCGGAACTCGTCACGAGTTCGGATACGGGCGTATCCCTGCATCAGATCCAACAGCGTGGCAGAGTAAGTCACGGTGCGGATACGGGTGATATCCTCACCCTGCCCGCGTTTGAAGAAATCGCGCCCCAGTTGATCACGGGCCATGAGACGCGCGGCAGAGTCGCGCATGGCCTGCAGGCGTTCCAACTGGAACGCCAGGTGAGCGGCCAGTTCCTCGCCAGAGGGGCCTTCGTCATCCGGATCCGGTGGCAACAAAAGCCGGGATTTAAGGAAAGCCAGCCATGCGGCCATGACCAGATAGTCTGCCGCCAGTTCAATCCGCAGCGCGCGCGCCTTTTCCACAAAGGACAGATACTGCTGCGCAAGCGCGAGAACCGAGATTTTCCGAAGGTCGACCTTTTGGGTTCGCGACAGGGTCAACAATACATCCAAAGGGCCTTCGAACCCGTCGACATCAACAATCAACGCCTCTGCCGCAAGACGATCCGCGACCGAGGCCGGGTCTTCGCTAAAGAGATTATCGTTCATATACCTGCCTGCCCATTAGGGCAGATAGTTCAGCCTCAGTCGCTTGGATGTCAAGTTCCACAGGCTTCTGTCGCATCGACAACGCCTTTTCCGCGCGCTTTTGTGCCTGCGCGGTCATTTCCCCGGCGGCTTCCAGCACCTTGGCGCGCGCGTCCAACGTTCCGTTACAGTGCAGAACCACGTCGCACCCTGCGGCCAGTGACTGACGCGCAATGTCTTCGGGCGCGCCACTCAGCGCTTTCATCGAGATATCGTCAGTCATGATCAGACCGTCAAAACCGATATTGTCGCGGATCAGCCCGATCATCGCAGACGAAATTGTGGCCGGTTGCGGATCAATCCGATCGTAAACCAGATGCGCCGTCATCCCCATCGGCAGATCGTTCAGCGCCCGAAACGGTTCGAAATCCGCTTGCTCCAGCTGGTCCTGTGTCAGGTCCACATGCGGCAGGTCATGGTGGCTGTCCAGCGTTGCCAATCCATGCCCCGGCATGTGCTTGAGAACTGGCAACACACCCCCATCCAGATGGCCTTTGGCAACCGCGCGCCCAAGAGCTGAAACCCGTTTGGGATCAGAGCCATAACAGCGGTTCTTCAAAAACGCATGGGTATCGTCGCGCGCCAAATCGACCATCGGGGCGCAGTTGCTGTCAATGCCAAGCTCGAATAGCTCTTTTGCGATCAGTCGATACCGCAGGTACATGGCGCGTTCCGCCTGATCCCCTGCGCGGCCCACATGATCCAGGGGCGGCATCCATTCGCGTGCCAATGGCGCGCGCAGACGCTGCACACGGCCACCTTCCTGATCGATGGTGATAAGGCAATTGCGCCCTACGGCATCACGAAAGTCATCGCATAGGGCGCGAACTTGTTCAGCTGTATCAATGTTGCGCGCAAACAAAATGAACCCGAATGGGTTCATCTGCTGGAATAGTCTCTTTTCCTCTGACGTCAGGCGCAGCCCTTCGGCATCGGTGATCGCAGCACCGAATGTCACCGAACGGCAACCGGGATACAGTCTGCACCTTGTGCGACCAGAGCGGCACAGAACTGACGCGAGTCGCTCAGGTCATCAAACCCAAGAACACGCAGACGATAGAATGTCCGACCGCCACTTGAGGTCTTCTGGATAACACGTTGTTTTCCAGCCATATACTCGCCAAAGTGGCCATTCATGCGATCCCATTCCGCACGGGCCACATCCGAGCTTTCATACGCACCGAGCTGGGCCATGCGCGTGCCTTTGGAAAGGGTATTCGGATCCACGTCCACGCCAACGGCGGCTTTGACAGCGGCGTTGATCGCAGCTTCGGTACTGCTGTTGGATGAAATCCCGCTTGGCGTCGCTCGGGCTGGGCGCGTGGACGGACGCAGGGACCGGCGGACACCGGGCAGTGCCGCCAGTTCCGGGTCCGGTAATTGTGCGGCCAGATCAGCAGGATCAATGGCCGGCTCTTCCTCGGGCAGTGCCAACGAGGCGAGTTGTACGCCCTGCTCTGCCGGTTCATTCGCTTTCGCCGCCCCACCGGCCAATTCGGCAACCAGGGCATCGACTGTATTCTGGCGCAGCTGCGCAGCCTCTTGATCCGAGATCTCTTCTTCGACGACATGCACGGCCTGCGTCGGCTTCAGCGGTTCAACAGGCGTATCTTCGTCTGTCAGCGAAACCGGGCGCGGCGCAAGGATCAAGCGATCTGCTGGCGGCGCTGCCGTTCCAACGGCTGCCACGGCATTGACGGCCAGACCCTGGTGATCGGCCGGGGTGCCGCCGGGGTTTTCCGGCTGAATGCGCATTGGCCCTTCGATGGCGCGAACAACAGGCACGCCACTAACGTCGCGCATCACCAGTTTGAAGCCCCAGACACCGATCCCGGCGACCAATGCCAGCGACGCTACTGCGCCCATGACATTGACGATACGGCCCAGCCCTGCCCCTCGCGGAGCCTGTTCATAGCCATAGGAGTCGTCGGGATACTCATACCCATCCTCAGGATCTGGCTGATTCGTGTAATGCATCTCCTCAGGGCGCATCTGCCCCGAGTAATCGTAACTTGCCATGTCCGCCTCACCGCCCGATTGCGCCTTAAAAAGTGGCGCGCGGGTCATTTCTTGCCTACCTCGCACCGGCGCGTCGGGCGGTGTTAGTTACCGCATCTCCTGCGCCGGAGTGACGCCAAGAATACCCAAGCCCGCTGAAATCACAACAGAAACGGCCCGGGCCAATGCGATTTTTGATTGGCTTGTGGCAACATCGCCATCCTGAATGAATCGCAGTTGCGTTTCATCGTTGCCCTTATTCCAAAGCGCGTGGAAGTCACCCGCCAGCTCATACAGGTAAAAGGCAACCCGATGCGGTTCGTTGGTGCGTGCGGCAATTTCGATCAAACGCGGCCATTCGGCCAGCTTTTTAGCGACAGTCAGTTCCGAGGCATGGTCGATCTTGCCCAAGTCAGCACTCTTGAGGGTCGCGTCATCCGTAGCGATTTCTGCCTCGGCGGCCCGGCGCAGCACGCTCATGACACGGGCATGGGCGTATTGCACGTAGAACACAGGATTCTCGCGGCTCTGTTCCAGCACTTTGTCAAAGTCGAAGTCCAGCGGCGCGTCGTTCTTGCGGGTCAGCATCACGAAACGGGTCACGTCCGGGCCAACCTGATCGACCACATCGCGCAGAGTGACAAAGTTCCCTGCCCGCTTGGACATCTTGAACGGCTCGCCATTCTTCCACAGCTTTACCAGCTGCGTCAGCTTGATATCTAGCGGCACCTTGCCATCGGACAGCGCGGAAACAGCCGCCTTCATCCGTTTTACATAGCCTCCGTGGTCTGCACCAAACACGTCGATCAGTGCATCAAAGCCACGGGTCACCTTGTCATAGTGATAAGCGATATCCGGGGCGAAATAGGTCCAGCTACCGTCCGATTTCTTGACCGGGCGGTCGACGTCATCGCCATGCTCGGTGGACTTGAACAGGGTCTGCTCTCGTGGCTCCCAATCCTCGGGCTTTTTGCCTTTGGGTGGTTCCAGCACGCCTTCGTAGATCAAGCCCTTATCGGTCAGGGACTTAAGCGCAGCCTCAATCCGGCCTGTGCCATAGAGGGATTTCTCCGAGAAGAACACATCCATCTCAACACCCAGCGCCTTCAGGTCGGCCCGGATCAGATCCATCATTGCGTCGGTCGAAAACTCGCGCAGCTCTTCCAGCCACTCGCTTTCCGGCTTGTCGATCAGGCTGTCGCCGTATTTCTCTTTCAGCGCCTCGCCGATCGGGATCAGATAGTCACCAGGGTACAGCCCCTCGGCGATCTCGGGGCTCAGCCCGTTGGCCTCGCGATAGCGCTCATACGCGGACCGCGCCAGTACATCTACCTGCGCGCCCCCGTCGTTGATGTAGTATTCACGGGTCACGTCATGGCCCGAATACGCCAACAGGCTCGCCAGGGCGTCGCCGAACACGGCACCACGTGTATGGCCGACATGAAGTGGCCCAGTGGGGTTGGCCGAGACATACTCGACGTTGACCTTCTGCCCGTGCCCCATGGATGAGCGGCCATAATCAGTGCCCTGTTCCAACACCGCTGCCAACACACCCTGCCACACCGATGCCGCAAGCCGCAGGTTCAAAAAACCCGGTCCGGCAACTTCGGCACTGGTGATCCGGTCATCCGCCGCCAGCTTTCCGGCTAACACGTCGGCAATGTCGCGCGGCTTCATCTTGGCCGGTTTCGCCAGCACCATCGCGGCGTTGGTTGCCATATCGCCATGCGCTGCATCACGCGGCGGTTCGACCGCCACGTTGTCAAAACTCAGCCCCTCGGGCAATGCGCCTTCGGACTGCATCTGTGCCAGCGCGTCCAGCACGAGGCCGCGGATCTCGGAAAACAGGTTCATTTCGGATGTCCTTTTGCTTGCCCGGCGGTTTACCACGCAAAGCGGCAAGGTCAATGGAAGCGATCAGTTTGGGCTTGGATTAGCGGTAGACTCAGCTAACGTCGGTGGAAATTCAAGCCGGAGACACCCCTATGCGCCTTGCCCTGCCCATCGCCTTCGTTCTGACCTCTGCCCTGCCGCTTTGGGCCGACATGCCTGAACCGCAAGGCCATGTACTTTTGACCCTTGGCGGAGCAATCACGGAAACCAACCTGTCTGCCCGCAGCGAAAATGACGGAGGATTGCTGGGATACTTGGAGGTTCAGCACGACGGAGCCGCCGGCTTTGATGCGGCCATGTTGGAAGGACTGGATCAGGTTGAAATCACTATTCCTTACGGCCCGGAAGACAATCAGAGAGACATCGCCTTTTCCGGGCCACGCCTGTCGGACCTGTTGATCATGGCCGGGGCCGAAGGAAAAACCGCCAAGCCAATGGCTATGGATGGCTATCAGTCTGAAATTCCTTGGGACAGCATCACCGCCCATCAACCCATCGTCGCGACCCATGCCGACGGCTCACCGATGGGCGTTGGCGGCTACGGCCCGACTATGATTGTCTTCCCCCCAACCGATGACCCCGACCTAGCCGCCGAACAGTCGGGCCAGCAGGTCTGGGCGTTGGCTTACATCGGGGTCGAGTGATCAGGCACCAGCCAGCCTTGCGTGATCCTGCAGGGCAAATCGGTCGGTCATACCCGCGATGTAATCCGAGACGATCCGCGCCAGCGCGGTTTCATCGCTGGCCGCCTCAATATCGTCATGCCACCGGGCAGGCATCTGTTTTGGATCGTTCAGATAGATGGGGAACAGATCTTCGACAACTTTACCAACCTCGGCGCGCACATCCATGACGCTGGGCGCGCGGTACATCTGCTTGAACAAAAAGGCGCGGATTTCCCTGAGTTGCGCCCACAAACCGCCCGAGAACTGGATGACCGGATAACCAAGATTGCGAATTTCCTCGACGGTCTCCGCGCCCGAACTCGTGATCAGCCCACGCGACGTGACAATCACATCGGAAACCATGACGCCGAAAACGCGGCGCAGCGCCTCATGCCGGCGCCGATAAGAATCCAAACCCGGATATCTCCGATCCACCTCGGCATAGCAGTCACCGACGATAGGCAATTGCCCGATTTCATCATCCGTGAACAGACCCGCCCTCAACCCGTCCAACAGGTCATGGTTGTTATAGGCTATGTCATCCGAAAGGGCGGCAACTTGTGCTTCGGCACTGGCATGAGTGTACAGCTCCAGATCGAAACCCGCGTTGCACTCGGCCAGCGCCCACGGCAATTCACCGGTGACCGGCCCGTTATGCTTGGCGATCCCCTCTAGGCACTCCCATGTCAGGTTGCATCCGTCGAACTCGGCATAGTGGCGTTCCAGTTGGGTCACGATGCGAATGGCCTGTGCGTTGTGGTCAAATCCGCCGTAAGGCTCCATAAGTGCATGAAGGGCATCTTCGCCCGTATGTCCGAACGGTGTGTGTCCCAGATCATGCGCCAATGCCACGGCCTCAGTCAGTTCACCGTTCAAACCCAAAGCCCCGGCGATTGTTCGCGCGACCTGTGCGACTTCGATGGAATGGGTCAGGCGCGTGCGATAGCTGTCGCCCTCGTGCTCTACAAACACTTGTGTCTTGTGCTTAAGCCGCCGAAACGCGCTGGCGTGAATGATCCGGTCCCTGTCGCGTTGAAAGCATGACCGGAAACTGCTTTCCTCCTCTGGCACAAGCCGCCCCCTGGCGCGGCCTGGGTTCGAGGCAAAACCCGCTATGTTCAAAGGCCTTGTCCTTGTCGCCTGTCCTTGCACTTTCTATATTGTAAGGCGTAAAGGAAATAAACCTTTGGAGTTTGGCATGAATCTGCCCCCCACAGTTACAGAACGCGCCTTTGAACGTCTCGCCGAGATCGGTGCAGCCGATCAGGGACAAGCCCTGCGCGTCGCTGTGGAAGGCGGCGGATGTTCCGGATTTCAATACGAAATCGCACTGGACGAACCGAAAGAAGACGACCTTGTGCTGGAAGGCAAAGGCCAGAAAGTGATCGTCGACGCGATTTCGTTGCCGTTTCTGGAAAACGCGGTGATCGATTTTACGCAGGAACTGATCGGCGCGCGGTTTGTGATCGAGAACCCCAACGCTACCTCTTCCTGCGGCTGCGGCACTTCATTTTCAATGTGACCTTGCCCTGCCAGCGCGGTTGAGGGATAGATCAACCGGCAGCCAGCCGGAGGATCGCGCATGAAAATCGCCACGTTCAACATCAACGGCATCAAAGCGCGAGCCGAAGCCCTGCCCCGTTGGCTGGATGACGCGCAGCCGGACGTCGTTTTGCTGCAAGAGATCAAGTCGATCGACGAGAATTTTCCCCGCGAGCTGTTTGAAGAGCGCGGTTACAACGTCGAAACCCACGGGCAAAAGAGCTTCAACGGCGTGGCGATCCTGTCCAAACTGCCACTCGAAGATGTGTCTCGGGGCCTTCCTGGTGACGACGAGGACGAACAGGCCCGTTGGATTGAGGCGACCGTCATCGGCAAAAAAGCCCTTCGGATCTGTGGTCTGTATCTGCCGAACGGTAACCCGGTGCCGGGTCCGAAATACGAATACAAGCTGTCCTGGATGGAGCGGCTATATAACCGCGCGCGCGATTTGCTGGCGAGCGAAGAGCCCGCGCTGATGGCTGGCGATTACAACATCATCCCGCAGGCCGAAGACGCCAAACGTCCAGATGCATGGCGTGAGGATGCTCTATTCCGGCCGGAAAGCCGCGCGGCGTTTCGCAAGATCCTGAATCTGGGGTTCACGGAAGCGTTCCGCGCCGTCACCCAAGGCCCTGAGCACTATTCGTTCTGGGACTACCAAGCCGGTGCCTGGAACCGCAATGACGGGATTCGTATCGACCATTTCCTTCTTACGCCGCAGGCCGCCGATCTGTTGCGCGATTGTAGGATTGATGCCGAGATTCGCGGGCATGAAAAGCCCTCGGACCATGTCCCGGTCTGGGTCGACTTGGACCTGTGAAACCTCAGGCCGTCGCGTCGTAGCTGTATATCCAGTCGTATTTACGGGACAATCGTGGCCCTACCGCCATCAGAGCCGCCTGTGCGGCCAGCCGCATCGGGCCGCGCAGGTGGAAATTTCGGGCATTGGCGCCGGCCGCAGAAACCACACGTTGCGCCCTTCGGTGACGGCGGGTTTCATAAGTGGACAGCGCCCGCTCTATCCCGGATTGGTCGTCAAAAGATCGGGCCAGGACCCACGCATCTTCAAGCGCAAGACAGGCACCCTGCGCCAAAAATGGGAGTGTCGGGTGAGCCGCATCCCCTAACAATGCAATGCGCCCGTTCTGCCAGCGTTCTGCGACGGGTCGCAGAAACAACGCCCAGATGTGAGGTTCCTGTACCTGCCCCAGAATTTCCCCGACCACGCCGCCAAAGTCGGAAAATCGAGCACGCAGTTCCTCGGGGTCGCCGCGTCGGCGCCAGCCTTCTTCCTGCCAATCGGATCGTTCCTCGATCGCGACAACGTTCATCAAAGTGTGATCGCGCAGAGGATACGTGACAACATGTCGGCCCGGCCCCATCGTCAGAACGGCGCGCGGTTTGGGATCGCGACGCGCCCAAGGAATCGTCGCGCGCCAGGCCACCTGATGAGTGAATTTTGGTGCTTCGGGCCCGTTCAGGCCTGCGCGGATCGTGCTTCGCCCACCGTCGGCGGCAATCGCACAATCAACGCGCCGGTCTGTACCATCTTCCAGAATAATCTCGGCTTCGGAGGGATGTTTGCGCACCTGCGCAACTCGTGCGCCCAGGCGAAACTCGACACCGTCCCGAACCGCTGCTTTGTGCAGCAATCCCAGCAGGTCAGCACGATGGTAGTAGTAGGTCGGTCCAGCGGCCGGTGCCGGTATCTCGCTAACAGACCGCCCTGCCCAGTAATCGCGCAGCACCGTTCCGTGGGACCGCTGCCCCCCCTCGAGTGTTTCACCGACAACGTTTAGGGCACGCAGTACGACCATTCCGTTGGCGCTGATCTGCAAGCCGGCGCCGACCTCGGTCAATTCAGCTGCCTGTTCAAAAACCACGACCTGAGCGCCGCGTTGCCGCAACGCCAGAGCGGCGGCGATCCCACCTATACCACCGCCGATGATGCCAAATTTCAGACCGTTGATATTCATATCACCGGCTTAAAGCAAAAACGCCGGAGCAAAAGACCCCGGCGTTTGAGAATTCTGATTTTTCGCAGCGATCAATCGTCGCGGTGGACCTTTTCGCGGCGCTCGTGGCGTTCCTGCGCCTCAAGCGTCATGGTCGCAATCGGGCGCGCATCCAGACGTTTCAGCGAAATCGGGTCGCCCGTCTTTTCGCAATATCCGTATTCGCCTTCGTCGATCCGACGCAGGGCCGAGTCAATCTTGGCCACCAGCTTACGCTGGCGATCACGTGTCCGCAGTTCCAGCGCACGGTCAGTTTCCTCGCTTGCGCGGTCTGCGACGTCCGGAATGTTGCGAGTGTTGTCCTGCAGCCCTTCGATCGTATCGCGGCTGCCTGCCAAAAGTTCAGTTTTCCAATCCAGCAGCTTACGACGAAAATACTCTAACTGCTTGTCGTTCATGAATGGTTCGTCTTCGGCTGGACGATAATCCTCTGGCAGAAATACTTCCTGCTTCATTTTTGCTCCCTCGGTGTGGCCTGCAACGCCGGTCACCTTTGCTTCACCTGACATGCGGCAATCCCCTTCTGCGGAGCGTTTATCCGACAGCGGGGGGAATGTCACTATGGAAACTTAGCCCGGCTGCGTGCTGTTTCAGGTCGTCTAAATATGAGACTTAAAACAACAAATCCTTGTTTTTCTGTGAAAATTGACAGGCATTTTTTGGGCGTTCCCAAAATTGTCGAGCCCGATGTTAGCACCCGAATCAACCAAAGGCATTGGAGTCGCACGTCAATTTCGCGCTGCGCGACGTTGCGACCTGTCTTGTCAAATTTTTCACCCCACTATAACCCCAAAGACACATGCCGCGCGATATTGAATGAGGGGCCCATGACCGCACGTTTCCAAGGTACAGCCGAATATGTTGCCACCGATGACCTGACAATTGCAGTGAATGCCGCCGTTACGCTGGAACGTCCCCTGCTGGTCAAGGGTGAACCCGGAACCGGCAAGACCGAACTGGCCAGACAGGTAGCGGGCGCGCTGGGGCTGAAGATGATTGAGTGGAACGTGAAATCCACCACCCGCGCGCAGCAAGGCCTGTACGAATATGACGCGGTCAGCCGCCTGCGCGACAGCCAATTGGGTGACGAGCGCGTACATGACGTGTCGAACTATATTCGCAAGGGCAAACTGTGGCAGGCCTTTGAGACCGATGAAAAGGTCGTGCTGCTGATCGATGAGATCGACAAGGCCGATATCGAATTTCCCAATGATCTGTTGCAAGAGCTCGATAAGATGGAGTTTCATGTCTACGAAACCGGGGACACCATCAAAGCCAAAAACCGCCCCATAGTGATCATCACCTCGAACAACGAAAAGGAACTGCCCGACGCGTTCCTGCGGCGCTGTTTCTTCCACTACATTCGCTTCCCGGATGAGGCGACCATGCGCCGGATCGTCGACGTGCACCACCCGGGCATCAAGGATGCATTGCTGACCACAGCGCTGACCCAGTTTTACGAAATCCGTGAAACGCAGGGGCTAAAAAAGAAACCATCAACCTCGGAAGTGTTGGACTGGCTCAAGCTGTTGCTGGCTGAAGACCTGACCGCCGAGGACCTCAAACGCGACGGGGCCAATGCGTTGCCCAAGTTGCACGGCGCGCTGCTGAAAAACGAACAGGACGTTCACCTGTTTGAACGTCTCGCCTTCATGGCACGCAGCAAACGCTGAGAATATTGAACACTTGGTGATCCCCGCTTGCCTTGCGGGGGGCCGGGTGTCAGCATTGGCCAAAAGGCCGTCCGGCGTCGTCGGGCAGTCCGGCCTGACGACATAGGAGCCAATGCTTGTCTGACACCCTCAATATCCGGGCGCTGCAGCCCGAAGATCGCGCCGAATGGGCCGAGATGTGGCGCGACTATCTGGCGTTCTACGAAACGACCGTGCCAGAGCAGACATATGACAGCACCTTCGCACGGCTGCTTGGGGATGATCCCAATGATTTTTCCTGTTTCGTGGCCGAAGCGGATGGTCATCTTGTTGGCCTGACCCATTACCTATTTCACCGCCATGCGTGGAAAGAGGAAAGCGTTTGCTATCTGCAAGACCTGTTCGCCCGGCCCGAGGCGCGCGGAACCGGCGTTGGCCGCGCCTTGATACAGGCAGTCTATGACGAGGCCGACCGGCAAGGCGCGCCTTCTGTCTATTGGCTGACACAAGAGTTCAATCACACAGCGCGCAAGCTCTATGACCGGATCGGCAAGCAAACGCCCTTTATCCGGTATCAACGCCCATGATCAGGGTCGCTGCGATCCTGTTTGGCTTTGCCGTCGCCGGATGCACCGCGGTCACCACCCCTGAACCGCCAACACGCGTTAAGGCGATCGAGGCAAACCTGCCGCCCGCCAAAGCGTTCACGTCAACCCGACCCAGACCACCCGCCCGGTCGAACGCTAATATTGCAGCCGATTTCCTTTCTTTGCACTTCGCGCTCGAAGGCGGCGCCACCCTGCCCGTCTTCACCCGGTTCGAGGGCCCCGTCACCGTTCGACTTACGGGATCACCCACACCGTCAATGCAGCGCGATCTGACCCGGTTGTTGACGCGTCTACAACGCGAGGCCGGGATCGACATTCGCCAGATAACGGAGGGCCAGGCCAATATCACCATTGAGGCCGTCAGCCAGGAGCAGATCCAACGCATCCTGCCCCAAGCCGCCTGTTTCGTGGTTCCCAACGCCTCAAGCTTTGAGGAATACCGACAGGACCGGCGCAAACGCAAAAGCAGTTGGACCGCGCTGCGCAGCCGTGAACGGCTGGGCATTTTCATTCCCTATGACGTCAGCCCGCAGGAAAAACGCGACTGCCTGCACGAGGAACTGGCGCAGGCTCTGGGGCCGCTGAATGATCTGTACCACCTGCCGGATTCTGTGTTCAACGACGACAATATCCACACCATTCTGACCGGCTTTGACATGCTGATCCTGCGCACGGCTTACTCGCCCCAACTGCGCAGCGGCATGACTCGCGAACAAGTCCAGGCCGTCCTGCCCGGCATCCTTCGCCGACTGAACCCGCGCGGCGACACTTTACCCGCGCAACCCGTTTCGGACACCCCGCGCGAGTGGATCAACGCCGTCCAAAAATCGCTTGGATCAAGGCCAAGCACCCGCAACCGAGTGAAAGCTGCTGAAAGAGCGGTCCAGATCGGACGTGAACAGGGTTGGACCGATCACCGGCGGGCATATCCGCACTATATCCTCGGCCGCATGGCACAATTCGACGATTCCCGCGAAGCGATCAAACAATACGACATCGCCATGCGGTATCTGCGCGGGACGCCGGGAACTGAAATCCATCAAGCCTATGTGACTACGCAAACTGCTGCCTTCGCACTTGCGCAGGGCAAGGGACCGGAGGTCCTGCCTGAATTAGACAAGGCAATAGCTGTCATGTCGCGGGCCGAAAACGCCGCTCAGTTGGCTACTCTACTTTTGTTGAAATCAGAAGCGCTCAATCAGGCCGGACGACCAAATCAGGCACGTACCGTCAGACTGGACAGTCTTGCATGGGCGCGATACGGCTTTGGCTCGGAAGTCGTGGTCCGGTCGCTGATGCAGGAAGTTGCCGAAGGTCCGCCCACCAACAACAGAGGCGGTTAACGCATGGTCGTAGTTTTGGGAATGGCGTTATTAGGGGCGATCCTTGGCGCGATGAAGGCCCGCAAACGCAATGGCAGCGGCGCGGATATCGCCCAATATGCGGCCGGTTACGGCATCGCATTTGCCATTGTAGGTCTGGTGCTTTCCCTGATCCTGGTTCGTTTGGTGGGTTAACGCATGTTTCTGCCCTTTTTCGAAAACCTCCGCAAAGCTGGCATTCCCGTATCACTGCGCGAGTATCTGACTTTTCTGGAAGGCATGAAAAAGGGTCTGGCGACCTATGATGTCGAGGCGTTCTATTACCTCGCTCGCGTTTCGATGGTGAAGGACGAGCGCAATATCGACAAGTTCGATCAAGCTTTTGCCGCCAGCTTCAAAGGTCTGGAAGAGATCAGCTTTGATCAGGTGCTCGAAGCTGTCGATATCCCAGCCGAATGGCTGGCCAAGATGGCCGAGAAACACCTGTCAGACGAAGAAAAAGCCGAGATCGAGGCCATGGGCGGCTTTGAAAAACTGATGGAGACGTTGCGTGAGCGTCTCAAGGATCAAGAAGGCCGCCACCAGGGTGGCAACAAGTGGATCGGCACCGCCGGGACGTCGCCGTTCGGGGCTTATGGCTATAACCCCGAAGGTGTGCGGATCGGCCAGAAGGAAAGCCGTCATCAGCGCGCCGTAAAAGTGTGGGACAAGCGCGAATTCAAGAACCTGGACGACACGGTTGAACTGGGCACCCGCAATATCAAGGTCGCGCTGAAACGCCTGCGTCGTTGGGCCCGCGAAGGTGCGGCCGAGGAACTGGATCTGGACGGCACCATCCGCGCCACCGCGGAACATGGCTATCTGGACGTCAAAACCCGCCCCGAGCGTCACAACGCAGTCAAAGTGCTGCTGTTTCTGGATGTGGGCGGCTCGATGGATCCACATATCAAAGTTGTCGAAGAGCTGTTTTCCGCTGCAAGAACCGAGTTCAAGCATCTGGAATATTACTACTTTCACAACTGCCTGTATGAAGGCGTCTGGCGTGACAATCACCGCCGATGGGATCAGCAGACCCCGACCCACGAAGTACTGCGCACCTATGGTTCAGACTACAAGTGCATCTTCGTCGGCGACGCCTCGATGAGCCCTTATGAGATTGCCTATCCCGGTGGCGCGAACGAGCACTGGAACAAAGAAGCCGGCCAAGTCTGGCTGCAACGTGCGCGCGAGCAGTGGACATCAAATCTGTGGATCAATCCGGTGCCGGAAAAGTACTGGGAATACACCCATTCCATCGGCATGATCCGCGAGGTTTTCGAGGACCGCATGGTGCCGATGACGCTGGCCGGTTTGGAACAGGGGATGCGGGAACTGACCCGCTGACCGTCATATCTGCAGGACCGGCGCCCAGGCAATACGGAACGAAACCGCAAGGAAAAACAACACGCTGCCTGTCAGAACGAAGACATGCCAGATTGTGTTGTGGAACGGCAACCAATCCAGAAGATAAAAGGCGATGCCCGCGGTATAGACGATGCCTCCGGTGATCATCAGCGCCACAACTGGTTGCGACAAGTCGGCGAGAAGTGATTGACCTGCCCAAACGGACGCCCATCCCATCAACACATACAGCGCCAAACCGAACCAACGGAACCGGTGCGGGTCGATCATTTTCAGGATTGATCCAAGGGTCGCAGATGACCAAAGACCGATCATGAGCCCAGTCATTGGGGCACCGGAAAGCAAGATGAATGGTGTGTAAGTACCAGCAATCTTGACATAAATCCCCGAGTGATCGAGGCGGCGTAGCAGCTCGCCCCATCGGTCAGACTGAACCATATTGTACAAAGCCGAAAACGACAGCATCAGGATGAGCGTGAAGCCGTAGACCGAGACCCCAAGAACCGCGGCAGGCTCGGTCCGGTATAAGGCGGTCAACGCGATCAGCGCCGGAACGGCAACAATAGCCGCTGCAACGCCAAGGATATGAACAACGCCATCACTGAAACGTTCAGCCCTGCTATAAGCCGGGCGGATATCGGCAAATGACCACATAATTTCAAAGTTATGGCGCAACCTGCCCTGCGACAAGTCTGGCAGCCGCGGTATTTCACCTGTTCACCTCAGTTTGATTGCCCTCAAAAGGGTTACCGGCGGCGATTTTCTTTTGCGCAGTGGGCCGTTGGAAGCAATGGACAACAATCTTGTTGTTAACGCGGAGTTTATGACACTGGGCTAGTTGCCTATTCCCCTGCCCAGAACCATATTTGTAAGATGCTACGTCTTACCCCGATCCTGCTGGCGATCGCCTATGCCATTGTGATGTACCGGATTTCCGTCTGGCGCACCCATAAGGATTTGGATGCAAAGTCGACTGAGCTGGCCGACCCAGCCCTGAAACGCATGACCGACCGGCTGGCTGCAGCGTTAGAGATCGACCGGGTGCCGGTCTACATCTATGAGATTGACCCGGTGAACGGTTTGGCAGCACCTGACGGGCGGATTTTCATCACGCGTGGATTCTACCGCAAATTTCGCAGTGGCGAGGTTTCCGCCGAGGAAATGGCCAGCGTCATCGCGCATGAATTGGGTCATGTGGCACTGGGGCATGCGCGCCGCCGGATGATCGATTTTTCCGGGCAGAATGCGCTGCGGGCCGCTTTGATGATGCTGCTGAACCGCTTTATCCCGTTCATCGGCGCGTGGATTGCCAATATGCTGACACACCTGTTGGCGTCGCGCCTGTCGCGCAGTGATGAGTATGAGGCTGATGAGTATGCCGCCGCATTGCTGACCAAAGCCGGGATCGGGATCGGGCCGCAGAAGTCGTTGTTTCACAAGCTGGAAGACCTGACGCAGCAGCGTGCTGGCGTTGTGCCCGCCTGGTTGATGAGCCATCCAAAAACAGACGAACGGATCGCGGCCCTGGAGGCATTAGAGCAGCGTTGGACCCGTGGCTGATTTAAAGGCAGCGAGAGGCCAGCCTCTCGCGCTCTCCGGGATATTTTTAGCCGGATGAAGCTGAATCCCGGTTACGCGGCGAGCGCTTTGCCCAGACGTGGGAGACGGGCTTTTTTCATCAACGGGCGCAAGGTCCATTGGTCGCCCGACAGGCGGTTGGCCTCGGCCAGGACACGGTTGGCTGTGTCGCTTATGCCCCCGGGATCGGATTGCCAGAATCCGTGCAGCAGACTGTCCGGATCGCGGCGGTCCAGCCCTTCCTCGGACAGGATGTTTCGGGGAAAGTCTTTGGCGTTGACGGTAACGATCACGTCCGCCGACGATGCAACGGCCGTTGCCAGAACGTGGATATCCGCGCTGTCCGGCAGCCAGAGCCGCTGTTCGACATTGGTTGCTGCAGGAAACTCGGCTTTCGGCCAATTGGCTTGCGCCAGTGCAATTTCAGCACGAGCCTGAGCCTCGCCTGTAGGGCCCAGCTTGCGGGCCGCGCGCGCCCATTCCTCGAGGATGCGCGCCGACCACACGGGGGTGAAATGGCCTAGTTTGGCAGCGCCGAGCAACATCTCTCGCATCACCGTGGGGTAGATGACGCAGGTATCCAGAACCGCCTTCACAGCCGGTAGAACACGGCTTTGAGATAGCCGCTTTCCGCCAGTTGCGGCAGTTGCGGATGGTCGGGTCCCGCAAATCCCGTATGGATCAGTTGCGCCTGTCGCCCCGCCCGACCAATCCCCCGAGACGACGCGTCACGGAACCGCCCCAGATCAGCCGCGTGCGAGCACGAGCACAGGCCCAGATAGCCGCCGGGTTTGACCAGAGCTGCCGCCAAGCGGGCCACACGTTCATAGGCGCGCAGGCCCGCGTCCAGCGCTTGTCTGGAAGGTGCAAAGGCTGGCGGATCACAGATGACGACGTCGAACTGTGCGCCCTCTTCACCCAATTGGGTCAGGACCTCGAAGGCGTCGCCTTGACGGGTTTGGAATGTGTCCGCAAAACCAGAGGCCTCGGCCCCTTTGGTCGCGAGATCCAGCGCGGCTGCAGATCCATCCACAGACAGCGCCTGCCCCGCGCCACCGGCCAGCATGGCCAGTCCGAAGCCACCCACGTGGCTGAAGACGTCCAATACCTGCGCGCCGGGTTGGACCAGTCGCGCCGCGAAGGCATGGTTCGGGCGTTGGTCATAGAATAGACCGGTTTTCTGACCGCCGGTCAGATCGGCCATGTAGGTCGCGCCGTTCATCGGCACCGGCAGCGGCGCATCGGGCGCAGTGCCACGCAGGGTGAGGTTCACATCGTCCAGACCTTCCAGCCCTCGGGTTCGCCCCGAGGCGTTTTTGAGCACGGTTGTCACGCCGGTGACAGTGACCAGAGCCTCGGTCAGAGTTTCCAGATGCGCCTCGGCCCACGCGGCATTGGGCTGGATCACACAGGCATCGCCGAACCGGTCGATAATGACGCCGGGAAAGCCGTCCGCTTCGGCGTGGATCAGGCGATAATAGGGCGCGTCGAACAGGCGTTCGCGCATCTCAAGCGCGCGGCGCAGGCGGGTTTCGAACCAAGCTGCGTCCAGTTGCCCGTCCAGATCGCGGTCCAGAACGCGGCACATGATTTTGGAGTCGGGGTTCACCGCAACCAGCGCGATGGGCGCGCGTTTGTCATCCTCAAGCACTGCCAGCGCCCCTGCCGGGATTTTACGCGTCCGGCGATCCGTCACAATGTCATTGGCATACACCCACGGAAAACCGTGGCGCAGGCCACGTGCGTTGGCTTTGGGTTTCAGGCGGATACGGGGGTGATCGGCAGTTTGGGTCATGACGCCCTCATAGTCGCGAATACCCCGAGGGAAAAGCCCTAGCGGTCGCGCGATCGCCAACCGCCGCGCCGCTTGGGGGTTTTGGCAGATTGCAACCCCTCGGCCAACACCTGTGTCATCGGGTGATCGGCGTCCTGTTGGGAATAGGAGGCATGCAGATCGATCAGCGCCTGGGATTGGTCCCGTTCAGCGGGCAGGCTCAGCGCCCAGTCCAGAAAAATGCTGCGGCATTCAGGCAATGTGATGCCTTCGATCCGATACGCCTCGCGGATCAACCCTTTGTGATCATTTGGATCTTTACTCTGCACCATCATCTTCGTCCCTGATCACGCCGCCAATAATCTCAGCGGCCGTGCTGTAGTTGTCTTGCAGCGCGCTTTGCAGCTGTTCAACCTGTTCAAATCCAGTCGCGCGGCACAGGAAGGCAGCCCCCCCTTCGCCGACATTGTCAGCTTCGATGACCTTGCCGGACAACAAGCGCGCCGCGCATTGTACGGACCAGCATAGGTCGTAGCAGTCCTTCAGCGTTTGCGCCTGAGCGACGTCCAACAAACCAGCAGCGACGGCGCCGTCCAAACCGGAATGCACATCGCGCTGTTCCACGCCTGACAACATCGCCCCAGTTTCAGCCATCAGTTCGATATCCATCATCCGGCCGGGGCCGTTTTTGGCGTCCCAGACCCCTGCTGGTGATTTGGCAGCGGCCAAGCGGGCGCGCATCTCGGCCACTTCGCGCAGGGCCTTCTGCTGGTCACGCGGTTGCGACAGCAGGTTTGTGCGGAACGTCTCGATATCTTCGGCCAGACCTTCGTCTCCGGCGATCACGTGGGCCCGTGTCAGGGCGAGATGTTCCCAAACCCACGCTTCGTTCTGCTGATAGTTGGTAAAGCTGGCCCAACTTGTCGCCACCGGCCCCTGATTGCCCGACGGGCGCAAGCGCATATCGACCTCATACAATCGCCCCTGTGACATCGGCGCGGACAGCGCCGTAATCAGCGCCTGCGTGAACCGGGCATAATAGGTGCGGGTCGCTAATGGACGCGGTCCCTCGGACATATCTTGATCCAGAGGGTCATAGATCACGATCATATCCAGATCGGATTGCGAGTTGATCCGCCCAGCCCCAAGTGACCCCATGCCCAGCACGGTTGCACCGCGCCCCGGTGCAGGGCCGTGTTTACGGGCAAAATGATCCGATACGCGCGGCAGGATCGCGGCAATCACCGCGCTTGCAAGCTGAGTGTATTGCTGCCCCGCCTGTTCACCATCAATCAGCCCGCGCAGGTAATGAACGCCAACGCGGAAGTGCCATTCCTTGCACCAGCGGCGGGCCAGATCCAACTGGCTTTCGTAATCTGATTCCTCTGAAAGGGCCTGATCCAGATCCGCCTGCAGCGTAGCCTGCCCCGGCCAGTCGCTAAAGAAACTGCCGCCGATCACCGCATCAAACACCGATGCATTGCGCGACAGATGCGCCGCAAGCGCGTGGGATGTCCCGACAATATCAATCAGCAGGTCGATCAGTTGGGGGTTGGCCTCGAACAGTGAAAACAGTTGAACGCCGGCGGGCAGGCCTGACAGAAAACCATCAAGTGCCCGCAGCGCCTCGTCTGGTTGCGCTGTTTTTGCCAAACGCGATAGCAGCTCGGGCTTGAGGCGTTCGAAAATCCGCGCGCCGCGTTGCGATCGCAGTGCGGGATATGTCGTCCAGCGGGCCAGAACGTTCTGGTCAAAATCCACCTCGCCAATTGGCGCGCGCGTCGAGGAACCGGGCGCAAAAAAGCCTTCGGTCAGGTCGTGCACTTCGGTCAGCCTGTGGGTCAGGTCACGGGTCAGTTCGTCGACGTCGATCCCCATCAGGCAAGCGACGCGTTCTATCCCGTCCGGCGATTGCGGCACCTTGTGGGTCTGAGCGTCATGGACCATCTGGATACGGTGTTCGACCTCACGATGGGCGCGGTAGTGATCGGTCAGCTTGTCAGCCACGTCCTGCGGGACCCAATCCTTTTCGGCAAGCGCCGCCAATCCGGGCACCGTACCGCGCACACGCAGGTCAGGGTCGCGACCCCCAGCGATCAACTGGCGGGTCTGGGTAAAGAATTCGATCTCGCGAATACCGCCCTGCCCCAGTTTCATGTCATGACCCGGAATAGTCAGAGCACCGCCGGTTCCCTTATTTTCACGTATGCGCAGGCGCATGTCGTGAGCGTCCTGAATCGCGGCGAAGTCCAGATGTCGCCGCCAGACAAAGGGGCGCAGCGTATCCAGAAACCGTTGTCCGGCCGCAATATCGCCCGCGCAAGGGCGCGCCTTGATATAGGCCGCGCGCTCCCATGTCCGGCCCAAGCTTTCATAGTACCGCTCGGCTGCCTCGGCCGCCATACAGACCGGCGTCACAGCCGGATCCGGGCGCAACCGCAGATCGGTGCGGAACACATACCCATCCGCCGTCTTATCGCTGAGCGTGGCGCAGAAATTGCGTGTCGCCCGCACCATGCCCTGCCGCGCTTCGTAGAAGTCATCGGGATCAAACCGCGTCTCATCGAACAGGACGATCAAGTCGATGTCCGAGCTGTAATTCAACTCGTATGCGCCCATCTTGCCCATCGCCAGAATAATCATCCCTGCGGCGGTCTCGATATCGTCCGGGCCCATCCCCGGCAGTTTGCCGCGTCGGATCAGGTTGGCGATCTCGGCCTTGGCCGCCACATCCGCCGCCAACGCGCCAAAATCGGTTAGCGCCGCGGTCACCTTTTCCAACGGCCACGCGCCCGCCAGATCAGCCAGTGCGGTCAGCAACGCCATCCGTCGCTTGGCCAGCCGCAGCCCCGGTTTCAACTGATCCGGTTGTAGCATTCGCGCAGCCTGCAAAACGTCGGCCAGCGCGTCATCGGGGTGTTGCAACGCTGAGGCCAACCAATCGTTTTCGTGATCAATCAAGTTTTTCAGATAGGGGCTGGACCCAGCTGCCCCTGCGATCAACTCGCCCTGTTCGGATGTAATGCCGCTGACCGCTGCGCGCGCATCATCGCCAAGCGACTGATCGAATGCTCGTGGCAAGCGCTGAATGGAAAGAGGCGCGGTCATTTCCCCTCCAGAGGCGTATCCTGACTGAAACTGTTGACCCAGACGTCATGCCGCCGTTCCCAAAGCGACGAGATTAGCATTGCCTCCCGACCCTTGGCCTTGGGTCGCTGATAGTCGGCCCGGTATGACAGCAGAACAATGTCCAAGGTCAAAACCCGCAACCGGGTGTCGCTTAGCTCATAGCGCGCCATCGTCGGCGCGTCGGCAAACTGCCCCACATGATCATTCCGGTTCGCAAATCCCGTCGGATAAACCCCAAGGAAATCCGAGCTCAGCAAGGCCCGGTCTGCGGCTGCATTGCCTTCCATTAGGGCGGTCCAAACCTGCTTTTCCAGGTTCAGAATTTCATCCAGCGTCGGAGGTGTCGTATTTTCAATATGTTGCATAGGCGGAAAGTGCGCCCGTTCCACAGCAAGGTCAACCACCGCAAATTACAAAATGTAAATCATTTTTACATCGACCCCTTGCAACCCGCACTTCAGCCCCCATCTAGACAATGTGAAAGCAATTTACATCAAACCCGGAGAACCCAAATGACCGCATTGTCCGACCACGCCGTCCCACAAAATCCGGGGTGGCTCTCTCGTGCCGAAGCTTGGATGGATGACAAGGGCAAAGGGGCCTGGATCGCCGCCATGGTCCTTGGTTTCATCTTTTTCTGGCCCGTTGGCCTGGCGCTTCTTGCCTATATGATCTGGAGCAAACGCATGTTCAGCAAATCCTGCAGCCGTCGCAAATCCTGGCACAGCCACATGAGTGCGATGAAGCCATCCGGCAATAGCGCGTTTGACGCCTACAAGTCCGACACCCTGGCCCGGCTCGAGCGCGAACAACAGGAATTCGAATCCTTCCTGCGCCGCCTGCGTGACGCCAAAGACAAGGCTGAGTTTGACCAGTTCATGGACGAACGCGCCCGTGAAAACAGTGATGAGGCTGAAAACGGCGAACGCGCCTAAGCCGACCTTGCCCTGTCCCGACATTCGGGACAGGGTGTCCTAAATTCTCAGCCGGAAATCAAAATATGACCCACCTGCCCGACCCAGACCGACAGCCGGAGTTTTACCAGTCTGTCGCGACCAAGCGTTTTATCGCCTGGCTTTTCGACATCGCCTTTATCTCGCTGTTGTGTACGGTGGCCATCCTGCTGACCTTTGGTCTGGGCTTTTTCGTTCTGGCCTTGATCTATGCCGTCGTCAGTTTCGTCTACCGCGTGATTACCATCGCCAATGGCTCGGCCACACTGGGCATGCGCTTTATGGGGATCGAACTGCGCGATTCATTCGGATCCCGGATGGATTTTGGCAAAGCGGTGGCCCACACGGCCGGTTATTTTGTCAGCATGGCCTTTCCGGTCATACAAATCATCTCGGTCATCATGATGCTGACCAGCGCACGTGGCCAGGGACTTACTGATGCGTTCCTTGGAACTGTCATGATCAACCAGCGCGCGTAAAAAATTCAACGACGTGAATCACTTGGCGGTTTTAGGATCGGTTGTTATCATCCGGTCCAAGGAAACACGGAACGTTCATGCGACACACGCTGCCAATCGCGCCACAATTCTATGTGACGGCCCCACAGCCTTGCCCTTACCTTGAGGGCAGGATGGAGCGTAAATTGTTCACTGCCCTTCAGGGGGAAGGTGCGGATCAGCTGAATAACTCATTGTCCCAACAAGGGTTTCGCCGATCGCAAAATGTGTTGTACCGCCCGTCCTGCTCCGATTGTGCAGCCTGTTTGTCGGCCCGGATCGACGTGACGGTCTTCCGCCCAAGCAAAAGTCAGAAACGCGCGGCCAAACGCAACGCGTACCTGCAACGCAGGGCAAATTCTCCCTGGGCCACGGATGAGCAATACGAACTCTTCCGCCGCTACCTGGATACCCGCCACGCGGATGGTGGAATGGCCGATATGGACGTTTTCGAGTTCGCCGCGATGATCGAAGAAACCCCGATCCGCAGCCGGGTCGTGGAATATGCCGACCCAAGTACCGGAGATCTGATCGGCGTTAGCCTGACGGATGTCCTGGATGACGGCCTCAGCATGGTCTACTCGTTCTACACCCCCCAGCAACCGCAAAACTCGCTGGGCACGTATATGATCCTCGATCACATCGACATCGCGCGCGAAGCCGGGTTGCCATATGTCTACCTCGGATACTGGGTGCCGGGCAGCCCCAAGATGGGTTACAAAGCGCGCTTCTCAGGGCTTGAGGCCTATTACCAGGGCGAATGGATCAGCGTAAACAACCCATCTGAACTGACGGATTCCAGCCGCCACCCTTTGTCCACCGCGCCAATCGCGGAACAGGTTGCCAGCATCCAACTGCCCGACCGCCACCCTACCAAAGGCTGATATCCCATGCCCCAAAGTCTTTTCGCCGTCACCCTCGTGGTGCCGGACTACGATGACGCGATCGCCTTCTATACCCAAACACTCAGTTTCACCCTGCAGCAGGATATTGATCTCGGCGGTGGCAAACGCTGGGTCCGGGTTGCCCCGCCGGGTTCGGGCGACGCATCCCTGCTGCTGGCCAAGGCAGATAGCCCAAGCCAGACCGCTGCCGTTGGAAACCAAACCGGCGGGCGCGTCGGCTTTTTCCTTCAAACCGATGATTTCCAACGTGACCACAACGCAATGATCACTGCAGGCGTCCATTTCGAGGAAGACCCACGCAATGAGCCCTATGGCATCGTCGCCGTCTGGCGCGACCCGTTCGGCAATCGCTGGGATCTGATCCAGTTCACCTGATCTGCACTTCATCTGGCAAAAAATATCCCGGGGTTGAATTGGTCGCATACCAAGAAGGGGCAGCGCCCCTTCCCCCAAACACCAAAGCAAAGGGGGCCCAAAGGCCCCCTTTTCAATTTGGTTATGAACGTCGCATCAATTCGGGATCAGATCCGGAACAATGGTCACGATCGACGGGAAGAACCACAGGATCGCAATCCCGACCACCTGAATGATCACGAACGGAATGATCCCACGGTAGATGTGGCCTGTTGTGACTTCTTTGGGCGCGACGCCTCGTAAGTAGAATAGCGCAAACCCAAACGGCGGCGTAAGGAACGACGTCTGAAGGTTCACCGCCACCATGATCGTCACCCATTTCGGATCGAACGAGCCACCATAAATCACCGGTCCCACGATGGGGATCACGATGTAGATGATCTCAAGGAAATCCAGCACGAAGCCCAGAATGAACAGCACCAACATCACGATCAGGAAGACCGTGAACTCGTTGTCAAAGCTGCGCAGGAACTGCTGAATATAGTGCTCACCCCCGAACGAGATCACCACCAGGTTCAGCAGTTGCGATCCGATCAGGATGGTGAACACCATCGAGGTCACCTTGGCCGTCTCGCGCACCACCGGCGTCAGAACACCGCTGGTGAACAGAACCCAGCACCCAAACAACAGACCGAATAGGGCATACAGATAAGCACCGTAAGCAATTATGAAGGCGACCCAGGTCTCAAAGTTCACATTGCTCTGATTGATGCGCAGATCAAAGTTCACGCCCATCAGCAGCGCAATGATCACGGCAAAAGTGGCCCAGATGATCACCTTGCCGGAACGCTCCTGATCCTGCAGCTTGCGATAGGCTGCCAGCATGATCGCTCCGCCCGCTCCCAACGCGGCCGCTGGTGTCGGGTTGGTCACACCGCCCAGAATTGATCCTAGCACCGCGATAATCAGAACCAATGGCGGAAAGACCACCCGGATCAAATCATTCGTGGCACACCGGGCTGCCGCCTCCTTGCAGCCGTACATTGCCAAGGCAAAGGGCAAAGCCAGAAGGACGAAGGTCAATCCCGAAGACGTTGTTGGTGCAATCAGCAGAACATCAACCAGCAACATCAACAGCAGACCGATAGCGCCCAAAATCAACGGCTGCGTCGGTTTGGACGGCGCAATGCCGCGGCCCATGACCAGTGTCAGACCCAGCAGAACCACAATCACCGCAACACCAGTACCAATCGGCGCCGCAGCGGCGATCTTGGCCTCGCGCGCCTCGACCAGCGCCTCTTCGCTCAGTCGTTCGGCGTTGGCGACACCACCAGCGGCGTCAATCGTTTCCTGCTCGGATACGGCCTGATCCCAGGCGGATTGTCCGTGCAGCTCGATCATCGACACCTTGCACTGCTCGGAAACATTGGTGCGCAGCGACGCGCCCGCACCGATGTCTGAAAACGCCGAGACGTTGATGTTCTGGCTGCCAATGACCCCCGAGCTGCCCAGCAGGACTGCGCCAACGATCAGGGCGACAGGTGCTCCAAGCAACCAAGTCAGGCCTTCACTGCGCGTGATCGGCTCACCACTTCCGCCGGACATTGGAACTGCCGGGGCTTTCTCAGGGTTCAACAGTGCATAGCCAAAGGCATAAAGCGCATAGAGCAACGCTAACATGATCCCCGGCAACAAGGCGGCCTGGAACAGCGTTCCGACCGAAACCACAGCCGGTTCCCCCAGATAGGTCAGCGCATCGGTACAGCCTGCGTCCTGAGCGCGCGTTTCCTGCGCGGTTGAATAGAGATCACCCGCCAAGGTGCCCAACAAAACGATCACGATGGACGGCGGAATGATCTGCCCCAACGTGCCCGATGCCGCAATCACACCCGTCGCCAGTTCAGGCGAGTAGTTGTTGCGCAACATGGTCGGCAGCGCCAGCAGGCCCATGGTTACCACGGTCGCACCAACAATACCGGTCGAGGCCGCCAGGAATGCACCCACGACCACGATCGACACGGCCAGACCACCCGGCAGCGGTCCAAAGACGCGCGCCATTGTGGTCAGCAGATCGTTCGCGATCTTTGAGCGTTCCAGCGTGATGCCCATCAAAACGAACATCAGGACGGCCAGCAGGGTCTCAATAGACTGCCCCGCCAGAACGCGTTCGTTCATGCGGTTCACGATGAACGAGACATTGCGGTCCAGCGCGGTTTCCCAGCCTTGCACAAAGACCGGCTCGGCGATCCTTGGTAAGTCCGGGAAGCGGAACACCGACACCGTGTCCGGTTTGACGCCCGAATTCACAAGGTCTCGGTATGCTTGGGAACTGGTATCAATTGCCTGGTGTATTAACAGACCGGCACTGTCCAGCGCGGCGATGATCCCGAATGAGATGATACCGGCCCCACCGATGGCAAAAGCCACCGGGAACCCGGAAAGGATGCCCCCGAAGAGGCAGAAGAATACGATAATGAGGCCTATCTCGACGCCATCAAGTCCGAATAACATAGTCTGGGTCTCCGTCCCTAATGTGCGCCTTCGTAGGCTTCTTCACCCTCGCCAAGGCTGTCCTTGTCGAGATATTTTCCAACGCTGTCCGGCCCTTCCACGTATTCCAGATACGAGCGGTACAGGAATGCGATCGCGTGCAAGAACACCATGGCCGCAAAAGCCACCAGCAGTATCTTGAACAAGAAGTATCCGTTGAACCCATTTGGGCTGAAACCGATGGTTTCAATGTTCCAGCGCAGCGCGCGGGATTTCATCACCAAACGATCCAGCGTGTCACTGGCCGACGGTTTCGGCACGATCAGGTGCCGCCACATGAAGTACCAGCCATACATCCAGGTCAGCACCGCCATTGGCATCATGAAGAAAACCGCACCCAACATGTCGACCACGCGTTTGGCGCGGTGACTGATACCTGCATAGATAAGGTCAACACGTACGTGACCGCCTTGCACGAATGTATATGTGCAGCACAGGCAGACGACCATCGCGTTATAGAGTTTCAGCTCTTCTGCGAACCAGCTGATATCCATCTGAAACGGAATACCCAGTCCAAACGACATATCCGGGCGGGTAAACACGCGTTGCATGAACACGATGACGATCTGCTGAATGACCATCAACAGACCGGCCCAGGCAAAGAAACGCCCGGTGGTGTTGGCGAACCCTTCCAGGCCTCGCACCATGCCCCACATGAAATTCCGGTAGTACAGCCCGATGACCGTCAGAACCAGAAAGAGTGTGAAAACCACAAAGAAGAACTCGACTGATCCACCGTAGTAGACAAAGCGCATGATCGCTTCTTTGTCCGACCAGTTCAGCCAGAGTTGCGGATGCGTGATGGCGTATCCGAAATTATAGAAGGCTTCGGCAATGTTTTGAACGAACCACACAAGTCCGTTCCACAGGGCGCCGAAGAACGAGATACCGTTTTCGTCCTGCATGTTGTCCCCAGGTCGTATCAGTTGCACTGCTGATTATAGCGGTTTGATGGGTCCGCGCATACGCAACAGAGAAAGGTTTCCCCGCGAAGGCGGGAAAACCAATTGATCGTTTGGAAAACGTTTAGCCGCGGACGCGGTTACGCTGTGTTGTGTAAACACCCGACGACAGGTCCTGCCAGCCGGCCGACGATGCCGACGACGCCATGTGGCTGTCGTGGATTTTCTTGAACAGCTCGTCGCCCATGTTTTCGTCCAGCACTTCTTGGCTGGCTTGACCGAACGCATCCCAAACGCTGTCGGGGAATTCCATGACCTTGACGCCACCTGATTGCAGACGCTGCAGGGCCGCACCGTTATTGGCCAGGAATTGTGCCAAGTTCCACTGGTGGCATTCAGCCGCCGCGATCTCAATGATCTTCTGCTGCGCAGGTGTCAGGCTTTCGAACACGTCGCGGTTGGTTGCCAGCGACAGGCCTGCATTGGGCTCGTGGAAACCGGCGGTGTAGTAAACCTTGGTGATTTCCTGGAAACCGGCTTTTTCGTCAGCCCACGGACCAATCCACTCGGTACCGTCGATCGCACCGGACGACAGCGCCTGATATACTTCAGAGCCCGGAATGTTTTGCACGGACGCGCCCAGTTTACCCAGAGCTTGGCCACCCAGACCGGGCATACGGAATTTCAGACCTTGGAAGTCTTCTGGACCGTTGATCTCTTTCGAGTACCAGCCACCCGCCTGCGCGCCCGTGTTACCTGCCAGGAACGACTTCAGACCAAAGATCTGGCCCAGCTCGTCATGCAGCTCCATGCCGCCGTCCTGATAGTACCAGTTCACCATTTCCTGAGCGGTCATGCCGAACGGAACAGCGGTGAAGAAGGCATAGCCCGGGTGCTGGCCAACAAAGTAGTAGTCCGCCGCGTGATACATGTCGGCCTGACCCGACGAAACCGCGTCAAAGACTTCGAATGCGCCAACCAATTCACCGGCAGCCTTGATGTCCACGGTCAGGTTGCCGTCCGACATCGCAGTGATGCTGTCGGCGCAACGCTGTGCGCTGTCGAAAACACCCGCCAGGCCGCGACCCCACGAGGTTACCATGGTCAGCGTGCGCTTACCCTGCGCATATGCCGGTGCCGCCAGCGTGGTGGCTGCAGCTGCCGAGCCGCCCAGAGCAGATGTTTTTAGAAATGAACGACGATCCATATGAGTGTTCCTCCCCTACATATTCAAAACCCGAGCGATTGCCGGGCGTAGTCGTTTTCAGTGCGCGTCAGCCTAATGACCACGATGTGAATGTGAATACCTAGTACTACGTAGGGGATCGTGTTTTTGATGTTTTCCCGAGTGCAAACCGTGACAAATGCAAAATAATTCTGCGCGCCGGCCCTCTCAAATGCGCCAATTCACCAAAAATTTTGCAATTTGCCGCCTGCTTGCGTATCGATTCGCCTATGAGGGGATTCCGTAATCTGATTTCACTGACCTACGGCCAGAAATTGTCGCTTGTGGCGGCGATCCCTCTGGTCGTCGCAGTGGCGGCGATTGCGTTCTTCGTGGTTCATGAATCCCGGGCCACCGCCGAACGTGAAATTGAAGCGCTTGAGCGGCGACTGATTGAAGCCAAGAAAGAAGAACTTAAGAACTATGTCACGCAGGCTCGCAACGGGTTTGCCTATATCTACGGACGGGCATCTACAGAGGATAAGGTCGCGCAGAACCTTGTGACGCAAATCCTGTCAGCGATGATCTACGGCAAGGACGGGTTCTTTTTTGTCTATGACTATGACGGCAACAATCTCGTCAGCCCGCGCCAGACCGAATTTATCAACCGGAACTGGGAGGGGCTGACCGATAGCGACGGCACTCCTGTTGTGGACGAATTCATCAGCCTGGCCCGTCAAGGTGCGGGCTGGCACAGTTTCATGTGGCAGAAACCCTCGACCGGGGAAGAAGCGCAAATGATCGCCTATGTGGTCGGCCTGCAGGATTGGCGGTGGGCTGTCGGCACAGGAGTTTTCATCGACGACATCGTCGCGACAGTCGCCAACGCACGGGCCGAGGTCGAGGCCCGAGTGCAACGGACTTTCTCGTATATAGGCGCAATTGTTCTTGCCGCGGTGTTGGTTGTCTTCACCTCGGGCATGTTGCTGAACGTCCGCGAGCGCCGCTTGGCAGATGCCAAACTCAAGGAACTGACGCAGCGGGTTTTTGATGCGCAAGAGGAAGAGCGTGGGCGCGTGGCGCGCGAATTGCATGACGGTATCAGTCAGATCCTCGTCGGTGTCCGCTATGCGCTGGACAATGCCCGCCGCCGCCTGTCTCGCGGTGACGATGCCGGGGCGCAGGCACCTCTGGAAAAGGGCATCGACAATCTAGGCTCCGCCATTACCGAAGTCCGCCGCATCAGCCGCGACCTGCGGCCCGGCGTGCTGGATGATCTGGGCCTTGGCCCTGCCCTCAAGGCGCTGACCGACGATTTCTGCGAACGCACCGGGATCGAAACCGAATTCTCGACCGTGGTGTTCCGCAACCGGCTGGACCAGGACAGCAAGATCGCTCTGTATCGCATCGCCCAAGAAGCGCTGACCAATATCGAGCGTCATTCCGGGGCGACACGTGTTACAATCGACCTGCGCGGCCACAAGAAAGGCGCGACAATGCGGATCACCGACAATGGCCGTGGGTTACGCACCACACCTGACCCCGCCAACCCCGGTATCGGCCTGCGCAACATGCAGGAACGCATCGAACAGCTTGACGGATCGCTGCGCATTCTGTCATCACGCGCCCCACGCAGCGGCACAGTGATCGAGGTCAGCCTGCCTCTGAGCCATATGCTGCCGCCGCAAGAGGACGCAACGCCTAACCGAAAGGCTGGTACATGAGCGATCAGACAATCCGGGTTCTTATCGTTGACGACCACCCCATGGTCGCCGAAGGGATTCAGTCGATCCTTGAAAGCTATGATGAGATCGAGGTGGTCGGGACCTTGGGCAGCGGACAAGAGGCTGTGGATCAGGCGACCGATCTTGCGCCCGACGTGATCCTGATGGACCTGAACATGCCCGGTTTAGGCGGCCTTAGCGCGACCGAGATCATTCTGGAACGCCTGCCCCGGACACGCATCCTGATCCTGTCCATGCATGACAGCCCCGAATACATCTCGACCGCGCTGAGCCACGGCGCCAGCGGATACGTGCTCAAGGACGTGCCGACGGACGAGATCAAACAGGCCATCGACGCAGTGATGCGTGGTGAGCAGTACTTGTGCACCGGAGCCAGTGGATCGCTTCAGCCCAAAGGCGATAGCGCCCGCGAGGCATTGACCGGGCGCGAACAGACAATTCTGCTGGAATTGGCGCAGGGCAAATCCAACAAGGAAGTCGCCGCAGCATTGGATATCTCGGTTCGAACCGTTGAAACGCACCGCAAGAACATCCGGCGCAAACTTGGGATTTCATCCACCGCTGGCCTGACCCGCTATGCGCTTGAACATGGCGTACTACAAGGCACAAGCCCTGGCTTCTGACCCCGCAGCGCGGAATGCGCTGCCTGGCCCAACCGGAGGACGTGCGCCGAAGGCGCATCGACGACGGGCGGGAGCTTTTTAACTCAAGACTTTGCTCGCAAACCTTCGCCAAAAAACACCAGTGTTCCGTCCTCATCCAGGACGTGAAACTCGCGTTGTTGATACGGCTGATCAAACGGCGGACGCACGCGCCCCTCTGGTAAATCAGCCAACCCTGCCTTGAGGGTTTCATACAGATCATCAATCCCGGCCACATCGATGTAAAAGGACTGATCATCCCCCAAGGCACGCCCATCATCGCGTGGTGGGCATTCAAGCAATCGGATGGCAACCTTGCCACGCGACAGGAAGGCGTAATTATCCTGCCTGAAACCGCAGGAAAATCCCAACCGATCGCAATAAAAATCAATCTGCTTTTGCAGTGACGAACACAGAACAAATGGCGTGAGCTGTAGCAATTCCGGCATGTGCCCCTCCGACGGTAGCCCCTGCTCTCGATTGTAACCCGCGACCGGTCAATCCAACAACTGATCCTTGCGCAATCCAGCACGCTGGTGATGATGCGGCAGAACCCGCCCATACAGCTGTTGGGTACGCTCAACCCCGCCACACATGCCTTCGGCTTCGACAAAGGAAAAGATGCCGACATATCGGCAGCGCGTTCCTTGTACCGGGGCGACCCGGTGCAATGCGTATCTGCCCTTGAAGATCTGCAGATCCCCGGGCTGCAGCTCCAACGTCCTGACCAGTGCCCGGTTTCCGTCCAGCACCGAAGCCACGGATGAGAAATTTTCGTCCTCGATGCCGCGCAGGTTCGGCACGTATTCAAAGGCCCCACCCGCCTCGCCATTCTGGATGGCCAGTGTCACGGTGTAGTTGTTGGTATCAAAATGCCAGGGAAAGCCCTGCCCTTCCTCGACCACGTTGACAATCACATCCGCCAGCGGGTCGTCATAGCGAAAGAACCGATCCTCCGGCTCATCCAGCCCATCGCGTATGAACGGCAAAAAGCCCTCGAATTCATAGATTCGGCGCAGCGGACCCGATTTGGGAAAGTTATCCGCCGGAACGAAGGCGTTCGACCGGTCATAGAATCTGCGTATTGGGTGATTCAGGTCCAACCGGGGATCGTCCTTTGAGAAATAAGCGTTGGTGCGGTTGAAAGAGCGGTGCGCCCGGTCGGCCACGGCATCCGCCTCTTTCATTAGCTGCGCCAAACCTTCGGGGTGGACAAAACCGGGCAAAACGGCGCAGCCGTCCTGATTCAACTCGCGGCGCAGATCACCGATCAGTCGTTCATAAGCGCGCGAGTCCGGGCAATCGATCGGATACCGCCCCAGATCAACCAGATCATGGATCATCCTCCGCCTCCCTTCCTTGTTCGGTCAATCTCAGCGTGCCGCAGTCAAAACTGCTCATCATGCTTGTTTCGGACATCGCGATGCCGCTTTTTGACTACCCTCAAGGCAGGAATTTGGAGGTAAAAGGGGGTATTTTTCCTGAATATTCCCTGCATGCGTCAATCTGCGCAATAAAATGTCGCAAAATTCACCCTCAGAGTTAGAAAATTGGTGCAAAAGCCTGTTGACGCCCCTTCCCCCGGCTCATAATGTCCCTGCACGCAAAGAAGGAGCCTCTGGCGATGAGAACGCTAGTCGTAATCGTAGGAACCACGCGCATGGGCCGGTAACGGTAAACCATAATCGAACCCATGCGCCTCCGAAAATCTCGGGGGCTTTTTTTTGTCAAACGCAAGACACATGTCGCGAACGGAGCAAAGCAGATGACACGTGAGATGACCGGCGCAAAGATGGTAGTTCAGGCCCTCAAGGATCAGGGCGTGGACACGGTATTCGGATACCCCGGCGGTGCTGTGCTACCGATCTATGATGAGATTTTTCTGCAAAACGATATTCGTCACATTCTGGTGCGGCATGAACAAGGCGCGGTTCACGCAGCCGAAGGTTATGCCCGCTCGACAGGCAAGCCCGGCGTTGCCCTTGTGACCTCTGGCCCCGGCGCGACAAATGCCGTGACCGGCCTGACGGATGCGCTGCTGGATTCGATCCCGATTGTGGTTCTGACCGGACAGGTTCCAACCTTCATGATCGGCTCGGACGCGTTCCAAGAGGCCGATACCGTTGGCATCACCCGCCCCTGCACCAAGCATAACTGGCTGGTCAAGGATACGGACTCGCTGTCCGACACGATGCACGAGGCATTCCATGTCGCCACCTCGGGCCGCCCTGGTCCGGTTCTTGTCGATATCCCCAAGGACGTTCAGTTCGCAACCGGTGACTATAGCGCTCCAAAGCCCTCGACCTCGCACTACCAACCGATAGTGAAGGGCGATTTGGAGGAGATCACCGAACTGGTCGCCGCAATTGAGACCGCCAAGAAGCCCGTCTTTTACACCGGCGGCGGCGTCATTAATTCCGGCACAGCGGCCAGCCAGTTGCTGCGCGAACTGGTCGATGCAACCGGCTTCCCGATCACCTCGACCCTGATGGGCCTTGGCGCATACCCGGCGTCGGGCAAAAACTGGCTGGGCATGCTGGGCATGCATGGTCTGTATGAGGCCAATCTGGCGATGCATGACTGCGACCTGATGATTAACATCGGTGCGCGGTTCGATGACCGGATCACCGGGCGGATTGACGCGTTCTCGCCCAACTCGAAAAAGGCCCATATCGACATCGACCCTTCCTCGATCAACAAGGTGATCCGCGTGGACATCCCGATTGTTGGTGATGTTGCACATGTGCTGGAGGACATCCTGAAGGTTTGGAAAGCGCGTGGCCGCAAGACAGATGAGGCGTCGGTTGCCAAGTGGCAGGATCAGATCACCGAATGGCGCAAGGTCAATTGTCTGGCCTACACCAACAGCGAAAAGACGATCAAACCGCAATACGCGCTTGAACGGCTGGAAGATCTGACCAAAAAGCACGACCGTTACATCACCACCGAGGTCGGTCAGCACCAGATGTGGGCCGCGCAGTATCTGGGCTTCGAAGATCCGAACCGCTGGATGACGTCGGGCGGATTGGGCACGATGGGCTATGGCTTCCCGGCCTCCATCGGTGTGCAGATGGCGCACCCTGACGCGCTGGTCATCAACGTCGCGGGCGAGGCCTCGTGGCTGATGAACATGCAGGAAATGGGCACCGCGGCACAGTATCGCCTGCCGGTGAAACAGTTCATTCTGAACAACGAACGCCTTGGCATGGTGCGTCAGTGGCAGGAACTGCTGCATGGCGAGCGGTACTCGCATTCCTGGTCCGAGGCCCTGCCCGATTTCGTCAAACTCGCCGAGGCCTTCGGGGCCAAGGGCATCCTGTGTTCCGATCCGGCCGATCTGGATGACGCCATCATGGAGATGATCAACTATGACGGTCCGGTGATCTTTGACTGTCTGGTGGAAAAGCACGAGAACTGCTTCCCCATGATCCCGTCGGGCAAGGCACATAACGAAATGCTGTTGGGCGAGGCCGAGACACAGGGCGTAATCGATTCCAAAGGTTCGGTTCTGGTCTGACACAATTCGACAGATTTTGTCGGGTGCACCGGCACCCGACCATCACAGGATTATGAAAGGGACATAAATGTCTGCCCTACATATCAAAAAAGGTGCAACGCGCCATTCCGCCTATAACCTACGCCCCACGTTTTCGGACGTGCAGGAACGCCATACGATTGCTGTCTTGGTCGAAAACGAACCGGGTGTACTGGCCCGGGTGATCGGGTTGTTCTCGGGTCGGGGTTACAACATCGAAAGCCTGACCGTCGCCGAGGTGGATCACACTGGCCACCTGAGCCGGATTACCATCGTCACCACCGGCACCCCTCAGGTGATCGAACAGATCAAAGCCCAATTAGGCCGTATCGTTCCGGTACACGAGGTTCACGACCTGACCGTCGAAGGCCCCTCGGTCGAGCGGGAACTGGCGATCATCAAAGTTGTCGGCGCGGGCGACAAGCGGGTCGAGGCGCTGCGTCTGGCCGATATCTTTCGCGCCAGCGTCGTCGATAGCACGTTGAATTCGTTCATATTTGAACTCACCGGTGCCCCGGACAAAATTGACGCCTTTGCCGATCTGATGCGTCCGCTGGGCCTTGTCGAGATTGCACGCACCGGCGTGGCCGCCCTGCTGCGCGGCGACTGACTTTTTCGCCTCGCCCCCCTTTGGATACCGGGGCGAGGCGCAGTCCCAGGACATGTTCAAACAATACCGCTGTATGTTGCCTATGAGCATGACCACCCAAAAAGATCATACAAATTGACGTAAAGCCTATTGCGTTTGCCTGCCCCGACGTTAACTTCGGAGGCGTAGCGTGGTGTTGGGATGCGCCAGCTGGGGTCACCAGTACGATTGTGAATGCATGCACGGCCAAAAAGGTCGGGTGCGTCGCGCTTTTTGAAATGACACTCTGGAACCTGGGACAGAAATGACCATGAGTATCCGCAGTCCTGATGAATTGCGCCAGATGTTCGGCGACAATCTGCGACAATTGTCGCGGCAATATTCGTCCGTGTCCGAGCTGTGCCGTCAACTGGGCATCAACAGGACCCAATTCAACAGATATCTGGCGGGTGAAAGCTTTCCCCGCCCCGATGTTCTGGATCGCATGTGCCGGTTTTTCGAGGTCGACGCCCGTATCCTGTTGCGGCCTCTGGAGGAAATTGAAACACCTCCGGAACATCCGGCTGCTTCGGCCCTGACTGAATTCCTGGGGTCCGGCCCCTCAACGCTGACCGAAAACCTGCTGCCGGCGGGCTTTTATTATGCGACGGAAACGGGACTGGACGGATCTCCCATGACCAGACACCGGCTGATCCACACGCGCCGTTTGCCGCAATGTACACTGGTGCGCAGCTATGAGCCCGAAAATGAGGGGATACCGGCCGACACCACCAGACGTGAAGTACAGGGCATCGCGGCCTGCGCCGGGCGGCAGATTTTTATCCTTATGTCCAGCCGCGCTGCCCAAAACAGCCGTATCTACCTTGTAACGCGCGGCGCTGAAGAAAACTCCGAGCGATGGCGTGGCATTGCAATTTGCCTGTCCAAAACCAACGCTCAGGCGACCACAATGCGCCGGATTTCGCTGAATTATCTGGGCACTCAGGCAAAAGCCGCCTTGCCAGCGGCGCGCGCTGCCAAGCGGCTCAAGCAAAGCGCTGCATAGGCTCTTCAGGCGTCTATCGCGGTCCCTGCCAGAGTGATCAGGCGGTACAGGTGCCAACTGGCATGCCCGAGCAAAGGCAAGACGATCAACAACCCCAAAAACCACGGGATCATGGCCACAAACGTCACGACAGCCACGAACACACCCCACCCCAGCATGATCTTCGGGTTCGACCGGACATAGCTGAAACTGGCGATCATCGCAGTCACGAAGTCCAGTTCCCGGTCCAGCAACATCGGAATCGAAAGGACGGTGATCATGTATAGAATAAGCGCAAAAATGGCCCCCACGACGCTGCCGACGGCCAGCATAGTCAGGCCATTGGGCGTCATAAAGACCTCTAGCGAACTGGAGACGTTGGTCATGGTCGACAGCCCCATGAACAACGCAAAGATCATGTGACCCAGGAAAAACCAGAACAGGAAAATCACCACGATAATCGCACAGATGGATGGCAATTGACGACGGCTCTGCTGCAGGATCACGCCGAAAACCTCTTTGAAATTCAATGGGTCACCCTGTTCCAGCCGGTGTGACACCTCGTACAACCCCACCGCCGCAAAGGGGCCGAGTAGTGGAAAGCCGATGGTGGCCAGCACCAGCCAGTATGACGTCTGCGTCTGCACCGTGACCCACGCCATGGCCAAGCCAGCCAAAACATAGAACCCACCGAACAACAGGCCAAAAACTGGTGCCCGACGAAAATCAGCCCAGGCACGGCGCAACGCCTCGCGCAGCATTCCGGTATCCACAGGTCCCATATCCGGAACCCCAAAGGGTTTTTCCATGCTCTGTTTCTCCTCCTGTTTCCGGCGCTCTCCTCAAGCCGGTCGGTTTTGTGGCCACCCGGTCGCGTCGTGATACGCGGCCCCGATTGACAATATATCCGCATCCGCGCCGCGCGGGCCAAAGACCTGCATGCCCATCGGCAACCCGCCTGCCCCAAACCCCACCGGCACCGACAGACACGGCAAGCCAATCAGACTGACTGGAATCATGACCTGCATCCAGCGGTGATAGGTATCCATGCTTTTACCGGCAATCTCGGTGGGATACGGAAGCTCAAGTTCAAACGGCCAGACTTGAGTAGACGGCAGGATCAACGCATCAAACCCTTCGAACAGTTCAGCCGCGCGCCGAAACCAATCCGATCGTACAACACTCGCCTGATGCACCTGCATCGCCGTCAAGGCTTGCCCCTGGTCAAGCTCCCATAGCGCCGTGTCCTTCAACTGCGCCCGCTGTTCAGACTGCGGGGCCAGACTTGCCGCCACGCTCCAGGATCGTAAGGTCGACCAGCTTTCGAACATGCGCTCCGCATCAAAGGGCGGCGCAACAGCTTCAACCTGCGCCCCCTGCTGTACGAAAACGGACAGTGCATCCTGGCACAGGTCCAGAATACCATCCTCAAACGGGTACGCTCCGCCCCAGTCGCCCAGCCAACCGATCCGCATACCGGACAGATCGGTCGCCTGTACCGGGGACACTGGCTGGTAGTGCGGGGTTGCAGGATGACGCGGGTCCGGTCCTGATATCACGTCCAATAGGACGCCCAGGTCTTCAGGTGTTCGGGCCATCGGACCAAACGTGGACAACTGGTGAAGGAATATGTCGCCAACCGGTTCAGGCGGCACGCGTCCCCAACTAGGGCGAAACCCATAGACATTGTTCCAGGCCGCTGGATTTCGCAGACTGCCCATCATGTCAGAGCCATCCGCCAGCGCAACCATCCCGGTGGCCAGAGCAACGGCTGCCCCACCCGATGATCCACCGCATGTCTTAGAGTGATCATACGGGTTACGTGTGGCACCATAAACGGGATTGAATGTGTGCGAGCCCAAACCGAACTCTGGCGTATTCGTTTTGCCGATCAGGATCGCACCGGCTGCCCGCATTCGTGCCGCTATCAGATCGTCCTGTTCGGGCACATGATCGCGATGCAGCGGTGATCCCTGCGACGACACCACTCCGGCGACATTCACCAGATCCTTGACCGCGATCGGCAGCCCATGCAACGGGCCTGTTACTGGCCCCGCATCCAACGTACGCGCCTCGGCCATCAGCGCCTCTTCATCGCGCAACGCAACAATCGCATTCAGGGACCCGTTGACCGATCTGATACGATCCAAAGTTGCACGCATCAGATCAGTGGCAGAAAGGCGTCGGGCCGAAAGCTCAGCCAGCAAAGCCGTTGCGGTTGTCTGGCTTAAATCCATTCGGCACCCATCGCATTCAGTGTTCCTAAGTCGCGATCAGCCTAGCGGGGCCACAACATCAATTAAACCCGTGTTTTACATATACCTTTTTACACGCGCGCAGCGGCGCGCGGATCCCTTTCATCTGGCTGAAAATATCCCGGGGGAAACTACGCTTGCGAAGAGGGCGGCAGCGCTCCCCTACTCCAATCAGCTGTCGCCTTGAGCCTCGGACCGGCTTTTTCCCGCAACATCCATTGCAAGGGTCGCTGCCATGAACCCATCCAGATCGCCATCCAGAACACCCTTGGTGTCCGAGGTCTCATGGTTGGTACGCAGGTCCTTTACCATCTGGTAAGGCTGCAAAACATAAGACCGGATCTGGTTGCCCCAGCCCGCATCACCTTTGGCCTCATGTGCTGCGTTAATGTCCGCGTTGCGACGGTCCAATTCCTGTTGATACAGGCGCGATTTCAGGGCCTTCATGGCAATATCGCGGTTCTGGTGTTGCGACTTCTCAGAACTGGTCACGACGATCCCGGTTGGAATGTGCGTAATCCGAACCGCCGAGTCCGTGGTGTTCACGTGCTGACCACCCGCGCCCGAAGACCGATATGTGTCGATACGAATTTCGGACGGGTTCACCTCAATCTCGATATTGTCGTCGACCACCGGATAGACCCAGACCGAACTGAAGGATGTGTGCCGCTTGGCCGCCGAGTCAAATGGCGAAATGCGCACCAGACGATGCACGCCGCTTTCGGATTTCAGCCAGCCATAGGCGTTGTGACCCGAAATCTTGTAGGCGGCGGATTTGATGCCCGCCTCTTCGCCCGCAGTCTCGGACTGCAGCTCGACCGTGTAGCCCTTCTTCTCGGCCCAACGGACATACATGCGCGCCAGCATCGAGGCCCAGTCACAGCTTTCGGTGCCACCGGCGCCCGAGTTGATTTCAAGGAACGTGTCATTGCCGTCGGCTTCGCCATCCAGCAACGCCTCAAGCTCTTTCTTGGCGGCCTTCGCCCCCAATTTCTGAATGGCGTCTTCGGCGTCGGTGACGACCTCTTCATCCTCTTCCATCTCGCCAAGTTCGATCAGCTCGATATTGTCGCTTAGATCGGTCTTGATGGATTCGTAGGTCTCAATGGCATCGACCAACATCTGACGCTCGCGCATCAGTTTCTGCGCGTTCTCGGGGTTGTCCCATAGGTTAGGATCCTCGACGCGCGCGTTGAATTCCTCAAGACGATGAGGGGCGGTCTCATAGTCCATACGCTGCGCCAGCAGCTCCAGCGACTTTTCGATTTCCGCCACGGTGTTCTGGGTTTCGGCGCGCATGGTCTTGTCCCAACTTGCTCAATCAGGCCTGCGTGATAGCAAGAGGCGCGGGCCACCACAAGACAGGCGAGACGGAATGCAAAACGCGTTGAACGAGTTTCTGACCAGATGGGATTTGGAAGACGCACAGCCCGTCGCAAATACCGGGCATGCACAAGTGTGGAAGGTCCGAACTTTGGACAACACGCTTGCCGCCCTCAAGATCTATCGCCGCCCAAACCGTGGCAATGAAACAGCTGGTCCGCACCTGATGCACCTGTGGCGTGACCGGGGGGCTGTGCACATAATGGCCGAGGCGCCCAACGCCGTTTTGACGGAATGGCTTGAAGGGCCATCGCTTGGGGACATCGCGCGGTCTGGCCGCCCGGATGATGCGGTACGCGGTCTGGCGACGGCAGCGGACCGACTGCACCGAAGGCCGACCATCAACGCGACCGGGCTGAAACCGCTTCAGGAAGTCTTCGCGCCAGTTTTCGACTGTCAATTCCCGGACGATTGCCCGATCCGGCTACGGCACGACATGATGCAAGCGATCCGCATTGGCCGTCGGCTTCTGGACACGCAGGATATGGTTGTTCCGCTGCACGGGGACCTGCATCATGACAACGTAATCGCAACACCTGCCGGGCCTCGGGTCTTTGACGCCAAGGGGTACATCGGCGACTCGGCATTCGAGCTGGCCAATGCACTGCGCCACCCCAAAGGCATGCCAGAGTGGGTTCGCCGACCTGAACAGATTGAAACTGGCCTGGCGCTATACGCGACCGCCATGCGGGTAAAAAAAGGACTACTTGCCCAATGGGCTGCCGCAAAATGTGCTCTGTCGATCTTCTGGCGCGCAGATGGCACCGTCACACATGACCCGGAAGAAGACCTGTTGAACCTTCTCCTGCAGGCAGCGGATCAGTAAAGACCGCCGCCCTGCAGATCACCCTGGCTGGCGTTGGGGCCAACAGTGATTGTGTTGCCGGTCGACGTGGTAACCTGACGGCCCGAGCTGGCCTCTTCGAACAGAGGCAGGTCGGAGCCCATCGCAAAGCCACCGTCGTAGACACGGTCGATAAAGCCGTCGACGCCATCGCGGAAATATTCGGCCACGACATAGTCACCGGAAGCATCGGCAGGCAGGCGCGCGCCACTAAAGCGGTCGATCTTGATGAAGTGGCCGCCTTCGGGCACATCAAACGGACCACCGCCGTATTTCTCGACGGCTTTCTCCATGAAGCTCTGGAACACTGGCCCGCACAACGTACCCCCATAGGCCCCCCGCCCCATCGGACGCGGGCGGTCATAACCGATATAGCAACCAGCAACGATGTTCGAGGTGAAGCCGATGAACCACGCATCCTTGGATTCATTCGTCGTACCTGTTTTACCTGCAGTCGGCACCGGCAGATTGACGACACTGGACGCGGTCCCGCGATCAACCACACCTTTCATCATCGACGTCAACTGATAGGCGGTGATCGCATCCATGACCTGAGAGCGATTGGTCTCGATGGTGGGCGACTCGTCCGGCTCAAGCCAGGCCGAGTTACAATCCAAGCACTGACGGTCATCATGGCGGTAGATCGTCTTGCCGAACCGATCCTGAATACGGTCGACCAGAGTGGGCTCGACCCGCTCACCGCCATTTGCGAACATCGCGTACGCGGCGACCATCTTGTACAGCGTGGTTTCTTCCGACCCCAGCGAGTTCGCCAGGAACGCGCCCATACGGTCATAGACGCCAAACCGTTCCGCGTAGCCAGCGACAACCGGCATGGTCACCTCTTGCGCCAGACGAATGGTCATCAGGTTCCGCGATTGTTCGATCCCGGTGCGCAGCGGCGTCGGACCATAGAACTTGTTCGAAGAGTTCTTGGGTCGCCACAGCCCCTGCGGCGTGTTCACTTCGATCGGGGCGTCCACAACGATGGTCGCTGGACTGTAACCACTGTCCAGCGCAGCGGCATAGACGAAGGGTTTAAAGCTGGAGCCGGGCTGGCGCTGCGCCTGCGTGGCGCGGTTGAACACCGAATCCTGATACGAGAACCCGCCCTGCATCGCGAGAACACGGCCCGAGTTCACGTCCATCGCAACAAAGCCGCCCTGCACTTCGGGCACCTGACGAGCGGACCACTGGCCTTCCTCTCCAGCCATGACCAGAATGACGTCACCGCGCTTGAAGTTCGCCGCAAAATCACCTTGCATCCATTTGATGTCGGCACGGGGGACGATGCCGTCTGCCGGACCGTCCTCGATCCCTACTGTCAATTGCTGCTCACCGACGTTCATTACCACAGCCGGATACCACTGGGTCGGAAGTACCACATCACGGGGGATCTCCATGATGGACAACGCTTCGCGCCATTGCGCCTCATCCGCCAGTTTTTCTTCTGGGATCACCTCGCCCGTACCACGCCACTTCCCACGTGAACGGTCGTACTTCTGCAACGCAGTGCGCAAGGCCTTGGCTGCCTCAAGCTGCATTTCCTCGTCAACCGAAGCGCGAACCGCGAAACCCCCAGTAAAGAATTCGCCCTCGCCGAAATCCTCGCTCAGTTGGCGGCGGATCTCGTCGGTGAAGTAGTCACGCGGCGGCAACGCCGTACGGAAGCTTTCGAAATCTCCGTTCTGGACCGATCGGAGGGGCATTTCGACTTCGACCTCATAGGTCGCCTGATCGATATACCCATTCTGGTTCATCTCGCGCAAAACGTAGTTGCGGCGCGCCAGCAGGCGGTCCTTTTGCCGAACCGGGTGATAATCCGACGGTGCCTTGGGCATGGCGGCCAAAGTTGCGGCCTCGTGCGGCTCCAGTTCCTGCAAAGTCTTGTTGAAATAGGTCTGCGCAGCAGCGGTCACGCCATAGGAGTTCTGACCCAGAAAGATCTCGTTCATGTAAAGTTCGAGGATCTGTTCCTTGTCCAGCGTATCCTCAAGCCGGGTGGCGAGGATGATTTCCTTGATTTTCCGCTCGGCGCGGCGGTCGCCGGACAGCAGGAAATTCTTCATCACCTGCTGTGTAATGGTCGATGCACCGCGAACGGTTTCGCCCTTGGATTTCACCGCCTCAACACCAGCGGCAATGATACCGCGCGGATCGTAACCCTGGTGGGTGTAGAAATTCTTGTCCTCAGCCGAGATAAACGCCTGCTTCACCAGATCTGGAATCTCTTCGGATGGCGTGAACAAACGGCGTTCCTGCGCGAACTCGTCGATTAACTGGCCTTCGCCCGAATAGATTCGGCTGATAGTGGGCGGTTTGTACTGCGCCAACGATTCATGGCTGGGCAGGTCGCGCCCATACATCCAGAAGATCGCGCCGACGACCAGCGCGGCCATGAAGATACCCAATGTCACGAGGCTGAAGATCGCCCCGAAAATCGAAAGAATGAAACGGATCACGTTACTGCCTTTTACTCGCGGTGACGCCTATATAGTGATGGCCCGGCGCAGGGTCAAAACACGATGGCCAATAATAGCCGGTTTACGTCGCAGGGTCACTGACCAATCAGGGATCTTTTGATCAGGTCGTCCTGCCGCCACTTCTGCAGACCATCGACAATGCCCTGCGCCATTCCAACGCGCCATTCCGGGTTCCTGATATTCTGCAGGTCCCGAGGGCTGGACAGAAACCCAAGCTCGACCAGAACCGAAGGAATATCCGCTGCCTTGAGAACCGAGAATGAGGCCGTGCGGATCGGCCTGCTGTTCATCGGGCCGCCCTGTTGTGTCATGCCATCAGCCAGCGCACGGGCCAGCGCATCAGTTCGGGGCTTGGTTTCCTGCCGCGCGATATCCAGCAGAATATCGGCCACCTGGTCATCCGCACCGCTCAGATCAATCCCCGAGATCAGATCACCGCGGTCATGACGTTCCGCCAGCTTGTCACTGGCCACATCTGATGCTTCGTCCGACAAAGTATATACTGCGGCACCATGCGCCCGCCCTTCAGACAGGATATCTGCATGCAGTGAGATAAACACATCGGCACCGGCCCTATGCGCCAGCGCGATGCGCCGTTCGAGCGAGACGAATTGGTCATCAACCCGCGTCATCACCACTTCGAACCCTCCGGTCCGCAACAAATGCTCGCGAAGTTCGCGCGCGAAGGTCAGCATCAGGGTCTTTTCGTCCAACCCGTCGACCTCGGCCCCCGGGTCGATGCCGCCATGACCGGGGTCAAGCATGACCCGCAACGCGCCTCCCCCGCCGCGGCGCGGCTGGGCCGGCGTTACTGCGGGTTCGGGCAAATCCCAACCTTGTTGACGGGGTGCGCCTGCGCCGGCGGCGAATGAATCGAAATCGGTTCCTTGCAGAAGCAGCGACAGTTGCGCCCCTCCAGCCGTTTCATCAATTTTCATCTCGGCGCGGTCGACGGCCAATGGCGCGCCAAGCTCCAGAACCATTCGAGACCAGCCGGGAACATATGCTCCGAATTGAACACCGCTGATACGATCGGTCTGCAGAAGCGCTTCGCGGTCAAGTCCGGTCCAGTCAACCTCTTGAAAATCAAGTACCATGCGGTAGGGATCTTGCAATGTGAACACGCGGTAAGGCACGCCCTGGCTGAGGCCTAGATCGACCCTCACCCCTGCGCGACCTTCGTCCACAATGCGACTGTCATCAGGCAACACGCGCGCAAGCGCGCTGAAGTCATGCGCGACTGCGGCAGTAGACAGCGCCCAAAACAGCGCAATGGCGTAAATGATCCTGCTCATGGCCTCAAGTTTTCCCGAGATCGTTTGTCTGGCACCCTATCGCATCCGGGGCTCGTTGTGAACGGCTCAGGCCTGTTCCGTGATCGCACCGCGATCCGCCATAAAGCGGTGCAGTCGCTGCAGACCCTCTTCGATGTCCGCCGTCGAGCGCGCGTATGAGAACCGAAGCGTCGTATGACCGCGCAGCGGGTCGAAATCCAGCCCCGGCGTGACGGCTACCCCGGCCTTTTCCAGAATTTCAGCTGCAAAGGCGCGGCTGTCGTCGGTCAGGTCCGAAACATCGGCGTAGACATAAAACGCCCCATCCGGCGGCGCGATATTGGTGAAACCGGCCTTGGGCAGCCCGTCCAGCATCAATTGGCGGTTGCGGCGATAAACATCCAGATTGGCCTGCAATTCATCGTTGCAGTCCATTGCCGCCAGCGCAGCCACCTGGCTGGCGTGCGGCGCACAGATGAACATGTTCTGGGCAATCCGTTCAACCACCCTCACCTGATCTTCGGGAACCACCATCCAGCCAACGCGCCACCCAGTCATCGAGAAATACTTGGAAAACGAGTTGATCACATAGCAGTCATCAGTCAGCTCCAGCGCGGTGACGGCCTTGGCCTCATATTCCAGCCCATGGTAAATCTCATCGCTGATGAACGAAGCGCCCTGCCCCTGTGCGGCGTCTATCAGCGAACCCATGGCTCTGTGATCCAGCATCGTGCCCGTGGGGTTCGCAGGCGAGGCAACCATCAGGCCCTGCAGGTCGAGCCCTGCGAAATCGGATGGCACGGGTTGCAGCCGGTTTTCGAGTGCGGTGGGCAGATCGACAGGGACCAGACCTAACGCTTTCAGAATCTGCCGGTAAGACGGATAGCCCGGCGCGCCGATACCCACGCGGTCACCGCTATCGAACAGGGCAGTGAAAGCCAGCAGAAACCCGCCGGACGACCCTGGTGTAACCACGACGCGGTCGGGGTTGAGATCGACGTTATACCACTCACCGTACAGGCTTGCGATCCGTTGCCGCAGCGCGGGTAGACCCAAAGCCACGGTGTAGCCCAGCGGGCCTTGATCCATTTCTCTGGCCAAGGCCTGAACGGCCCCCTTGGGCGCGCCCGTCCCCGGCTGGCCGACCTCCATATGGATGATGTGCCGCCCGGCCTCTTCAGCGCGGCGCGCGGCCTCCATCACATCCATCACGATAAAGGGATCGACCCCGGATCGGGTTGAGTTTCTCATGCCCATCTCCCATGTTGCAGCCATGGCTTTTGAACGCTTATCCAGGCTGGCGTCAATCCCGGCCCTGTTGCTGATTGCAGTGACATGGATGGGCAGTGCGTTTCAGTCCAGCGCTCAAAGCCTGATCCGCGACCCCGATATCGAGCACGGGTTGCGCGAACTGGCCTTTCCCATTCTGCGAGCCGCCGGGCTAAACACCAATCGGGTGAAAATTCTGGTCGTCAATGACAGTACATTCAACGCATTTGTAATTGATTACAACGCGATATACGTAAACTACGGGCTAATCCTGACCGTCGAAAGCCCCGAGATGCTGCAGGCTGTGATCGCCCATGAGGCGGCCCATATCGCCAACGGCCATCTGGCCAGACGGGTTGAAAACATGCGCGCCGCACAGCGCAAAGCCCAGTTAGGCACTGCGCTGGCCCTGATCGCCGCGGCCGCAGGTGGTGGCGAGGCCGCAGCTGGAATCGCCGCCGGCACATCCGCGTCTGCCCTGCGCAGTTTCCTGGGGCACACACGCGCAGAAGAGGCATCAGCCGACCGCAGTTCGGCCAGCTACCTGCGCGCGGCGGGGATCTCACCCAACGGGATGGTCGCTCTGCACCAAAAGTTTGCAGGTCAGGAGTTGCTGAACACCGCCAACCAAGACCCCTATATGCGATCCCACCCCACCAGCCGCGAACGGCTGCGCGCCGCTGAGGCGTTTGTGGGCGAGTTCAGCGATCATGCCTCACCAAACGCCAACGCCGACTACTGGTTCGCGCGGGTCAAGGGCAAGCTATCGGCCTTCCTGCGTTCGCCGGGCTGGACCTTGCGCCGGTTGAAAGAGGAAAGCGCACAGGACATCCGCCTGATGCGCGAAGCCGCCGCCCATCATCAGAACCGCGATCTGGCCCGCGCAAGGGCAGCGATCGACGGCGCGCTGGAAATCCGGCCCGATGATCCGTTCTTTTATGAATTAAAAGGGCAAATTCTACTGGAAAACAGAAAGTTGCCAGACGCAATTAAAGCCTACGGACAGGCGGTTGAGATGTCTCCGAATGATCCATTGCTTCTGGCCGGGTACGGGCGCGCCTTGCTGGCAGATGGGCAGACGACCGACGCCCTGAAGGTGCTTGAAAAGGCGCGCGCGCGGGATTATCGCAATGCACGACTGATGCAGGATCTTGGAATGGCTTATGCCAAGGTCGGAAATAACGGCATGGCCTCGGCTGTGACCGCAGAACGCTATGCCCTGCAAGGCCGCCTGGTCGATGCCGGCATTCACGCAAAACGCGCCGTCGGGCAATTGCCCGAAGGTTCACCTGGTTGGCAACGGGCACAGGATGTGTTGATTGCCTCGGAACGAGCGAAGAAAAAGAAAAGGAACCGGAAATGATCCTCAGACATGCTGCACCCGCCCTTCTGGGGCTTTCCCTGATCACCGGCCCCGCGCAGGCCCTGGACCTGAGCACCTTGAGCGATGCCGAACGCGAGCAGTTCGGCGTGCAGGTGCGCGAGTACCTTCTGGAAAACCCCGAAGTGATCATCGAAGCGATCAACATCCTTGAACAGCGCAACGCCGTTGCCGAAGCCGCCGCAGATAAGGATCTGGTCGCGGCCAACGCTGACGAGCTGTTCAACGACGGCTATAGCTGGGTTGGTGGCAACCCCGATGGCGACATCACTCTGGTCGAGTTCATGGATTACCGCTGCGGCTATTGCCGCCGCGCCGTGCCCGAGGTCGCGAGCCTGTTGGCCGAAGATGGCAACATCCGCCTTGTAATCAAGGAATTCCCGATCCTGGGCGACGCCTCGGTCCTGTCTTCGCGTTTTGCGGTCGCAACCAAACATGTGGCTGGCGCTGACGCCTACAAACAGGTCCATGACGCGCTGATGGAATTCGGTGGAGAGCCTTCCGAAGTCTCCCTGCGCCGGATCTCGGATGGCCTCGGCCTGGACAGCGATGCGATCATTGCGGCCATGGACAGCGAACAGGTTACGGATGAAATCGGTAAGACCCGTGCGCTGGCGCAGCGTATGCAGATTTCAGGAACACCTTCATTTGTTCTGGGCACCGAAATGCTGCGTGGGTTCCTGCCAGCGGAGCAGATGAAGCAGATTGCGGACGGTGTGCGCGCAGAACAGGGTTGATGAACAAAGAGTATCTCTCGCCGAGGTACTCTTCACCCAACAGCCTATTGGGGTTTTCACAATGAAGCGTAGGGAAGTTCTGCTGTCTGGCGGGGCGATTGGGTTAATGAGTGCCACACAGCAACCTTTTGCCCAAGCTGGCTTGAGCTATTTTGTTCCCGCGGAAGAAACGCGACACCAACGCACTTTTTTGCAGTGGCCGGTAAGCCGAAATGTGTATCCAGATGCCCACTTGCGTGAACTGGTGCAGCAAACGATCGCCGATATTGCCAATGCGATATCGGCATTTGAACCGGTGACGATGCTGGCTGCTGCCGAACACCATTCGGCAGCACGTGAAAAACTTTCAACGGAAGTTGAATTGTGGGACGTCCCAACCGAAGACCTTTGGTGCCGGGATTCCGGACCGATCTTTGTGATTTCAGACGCCGGTAACATGGCCATCCGCAAAATCCAGTTCAATGGCTGGGGTAAGAAGCAAGCCCATAAACAGGACGCTCGTGTCGCTGGTCGCGTTGCCGAACGACTGGGCCTGCCGCTCCTTCCCTCCGGCCTGATCGGTGAAGGTGGTGGTGTTGAGCAAGACGGGCACGGCCTGCTCATTGCGCATGAAAGTTCATGGGTGAATGACAATCGCAACCCTGGCCAGTCTCGCAACGAGATCGAAGCCAAGCTTTTGGCCGCCTACGGAGCAAACCGCATGATTTGGTCCGAGGGTGTCTGGGGCGAAGACATCACCGACTACCATATCGACAGTCTGGCACGCTTTACTGGCCCGGGTCGTGTTCTGGTCAACCTTCCAGACGTACCTGATTTTCAAGACCCCTTCCACCTTGCGGCATTGGACACCCATGACCGATTGGTCGCGGAAGGTTTACAAGTAGAGGTCATTCCGGAACCAGTCAGAAGGCGGGTCACAGATCCAGATTTCGTGGCATCCTATGCAAACTACTATGTTTGCAATGGCGCGGTCATCATGGCCCAATTCGGTGACAAAGAAACCGACACCATCGCGCGCGACGCCCTAGCACGGCATTACCCGGGACGCGAAGTTGTGGCACTAAACGTCGATATTCTAGGCGAACTTGGTGGCGGTATTCACTGCGCAACGCAACAAATGCCCGCCGTCTGAATTGACCCGAGGGTCAGTGACATCAACTATTCCGCCGCCTCAGCCACGGCGTCCAGTTCCGCCGCCTTCTTCTCGACTTCATCGACGATGTGATCAATCATCTGGTCGTTCGACATCTTGTGGCTGGCCTTGCCCGCCAGATAAACCATGCCCGATCCAGCGCCACCTCCGGTGAAACCGACATCGGTCATCAGCGCCTCACCGGGGCCGTTCACCACGCAGCCGATGATCGACAGGCTCATCGGAGTTTTGATGTGTTCCAGCCGCTGTTCCAGCGCCTCGACCGTTTTGATCACGTCGAACCCCTGCCGCGCGCAAGACGGGCACGAGATTATGTTCACGCCGCGATGGCGCAGGCCCAGAGATTTCAGGATCTCAAAGCCCACCTTTACCTCTTCGACCGGGTCAGCGGACAAGCTGACACGGATCGTGTCGCCAATACCCATCCACAGCAGATTACCCAGCCCGATTGCCGATTTGATGGTGCCAGACACCAGTCCGCCAGCTTCGGTGATGCCTAGGTGGATCGGTGCGTCCGTGGCCTCGGCAATGCCCTGATAGGCTGCGGCCGACAGGAAGACGTCGCTGGCCTTCACACTGATCTTGAACTCGTGAAAGTCGTTGTCCTGTAGGATCCGAATATGCTCTAGCCCGCTTTCGACCATCGCCTCGGGACATGGTTCGCCATATTTTTCAAGCAGGTGCTTTTCCAGACTACCGGCGTTCACGCCGATCCGGATCGAGCAATTATGGTCCTGCGCGGCCTTGATAACCTCTTTCACACGCTTTTCATCGCCGATATTGCCCGGGTTGATGCGCAGGCATGCGGCACCCGCCTCGGCAGCTTCGATACCGCGGCGATAGTGAAAGTGGATGTCGGCCACGATGGGAACCGGGCTTTCGCGCACGATCTCTTTCAATGCTTTCGATGACGCCTCATCAGGGACGGAAATGCGCACGATATCGGCACCTGCCTCTGCTGCGGCCTGAACCTGCGCAATGGTCCCTGCAACATCCGTTGTGAGGGTGTTCGTCATCGTCTGGACAGCAATGGGTGCGTCGCCCCCGACCGGAACACTTCCAACCATGATCTGGCGGGATTTGCGGCGGTAGATATTGCGCCACGGGCGGACATGATTAAGGGACATGAGGACGGGTCCAAAGCTGCCTGAGTTGCGTCTTTAGATAGTCCGCCTACCCGGCCACCGCAATGGCCAGATCACTCAGCCGGCGTTTCAGGTACTTCCGCCTGAAGTTCGGCCACCAATTGTTTGAGGGCGCTATTCTGTTCGGATTCCAGATCGGCGATCTCATAGCGTTCGGCAACCGCGTCCTTGGACAGCAGAACACCTTTGGTCACCGTGCCCGGCGCGCCAACAGGCCCGAAATGTTCGCCATTCATCGAAAAATAGACGGAACCCGAAGCCCCTGCACGCAGTTGCGGTGGTTCTTCGGTCAGCGGAATTTCGAATGTATTGCCCTGCTCGACCGTGCCCAATGTGCCTTCAAACAGAACGCTTCCATCGGCGGCGCGAATACGCATCCACGATGGCGCAACGGCCACGATTTTCAGTGCGGTATCAACCTGTTCAACAACCTGCGGCAATGCGAGGCGTTCAACTGTGTGCACTTCGGCCACTTCGATCCGGGGTGCCTCTGGCGGGCGGAACGTTCCGACTGTGCGAGGGTCCAATGTGGCAATCGGCGCGTCACGTGCCACAAGAACCGGAACATCCAGCGCCTGTGGGCGATAAAGACGATCCAGCGCCTCGGGGGTCGGTGCTGTGGATTCTGCTGCTTCGGCAAGTTCTACCGGAGCGCGGGCTGCATCCAACGGGTCGAGATCGGACAGAACCACCGGGGCCTGTTCGACCGGGCTCACCTGAACCTGTTGGATTTTGTTCAATACAGCCCAACCGCCATAGCCAATGCCACCAATCACAGCCAGCAGGACCAGAGACGACCCAATGGCGCGGGGCTCAATCTGGCTGACCAGAGATTCCCTGCCCGGGATGTAAGGTGTATTCGGCGAGATGAACGGATCGCGCCCCATCGGACCCCGCGCGGGCAACCCGCCGGATGGTTTACGCACAACCGAAGCCTCGGCTGACATACCATGGGCCACTTCGAACCCGCTTTCGGCGCAGAACGTGGCAAAGGTCTCATCCGGGTTCATACCCAGATAACGCGCATAAGAACGCACATACCCGGCGATGAAGCCGGGTGTATCAAACGCATCGGGATCAGCGTCTTCGATTGCAGCAATGTAGTTGGCTTTGATCCGCAGTTCGCGCTGAACATCCAGAAGAGACTTACCCATGGTCGCGCGTTCGCCGCGCATCCTGTCGCCAAGCCGTACCTCATAGTCGTCAAAGCCCTTCGGCCTGACGTCCGTGTTTTCTTCGGAATCGCGCTGTGATCTGCGCCCAATCATCCCTGCTGCCCCATTCTGCCTTGCGCGTGTTACACGCCAACGGCGAATCGCCTACGTAACGATTCGTGCGTCTCTTTTGTTAGCGTAAGCTTAACACGCGACAAACGCATTGCACACTTTGGCGTGAGGTTAACCTGCAAGTTCGGCGCGATTTAGCGCACAATGTGACCAAAGTTCGTCCATCGCATGGATCAATCGGTTCATTTCACCCGGTCCGTGGATCGGTGACGGGGTAAAACGCAGGCGTTCCGTGCCGCGCGGCACGGTCGGGAAGTTGATCGGCTGGACGTAAATTCCATGGTCATCCAGCAGCCGGTCACTCAGGATTTTGGTGTGTACCGGGTTGCCGACGATCACAGGTACGATGTGGCTGCCGTGATCGATCAACGGTAGGCCCATCCCTTTCAGACGCAGCTTAAGCACCTTGGCCTGTGTCTGATGCTGCTCACGCAACTCTGACGCACCTTTCAGATAGGCCACCGAAGCGGCAGCACCGGCGGCAACGGCCGGAGGCAGCGACGTCGTGAAGATGAAGCCTGGCGCGTAAGAGCGCACAGCGTCACACATTTTCTCACTGGCGGCGATATAGCCCCCCATCACGCCATAAGCCTTGGCCAATGTTCCGTTGATGATGTCGATGCGATGCGCCAGACGATCACGCTCGGTCACGCCACCACCGCGCGGGCCGTACATGCCAACCGCGTGCACCTCGTCGATGTAGGTCAGCGCGCCAAATTCATCTGCCAGGTCGCAAATCTCTTCGATCGGGCCGAAATCACCGTCCATCGAATAGACCGATTCGAACGCGATCAGTTTGGGCGCGGTCGGATCGTCGGCCTCAAGCAGTTCGCGCAGATGCGCGACATCGTTGTGGCGGAAGATACGCTTGTCGCCGCCATTGCGGCGCACGCCTTCGATCATTGAAGCATGGTTCAGTGCATCGGAATAAATGATCAGACCGGGGAATAGTTTCGGCAAAGTGCTGAGCGTCGCGTCATTCGCGATATAGGCGCTGGTGAACAGCAACGCTGCCTCTTTGCCGTGCAGATCGGCCAGCTCAGCCTCAAGCTGCTTGTGATAGACCGTGGTACCCGAGATGTTACGCGTTCCGCCGGAACCTGCACCGGCAGCATCAACGGCATCATGCATAGCATTCAGAACAACCGGGTTCTGGCCCATACCCAGATAGTCGTTTCCACACCACACCGTGATATTCTGCTGCGAGCCGTCCGGACGCGTCCGTACAGCATGCGGGAAATGACCGTTCTGGCGTTCGATATCAATAAAGGTCCGGTAACGACCTTCGTCATGCAGCCTGGCAATCGCTGAATCGAGCTGAGCAGTATAGTCCACCGGTTTCTCCTTCTGTGCCCGGCATTGACCTGCTGGTTGCCGAACCCGTTACTCCCCCAGATGACCATACATTCTGTCTCTGCGGTTTGCTTCCCCTTGAATGCCTTGAGTAGCGGCATTGTCGGAGTCGCGACATTGATTTGCATCAATTATCCCTGATCTTGCCATGGGACAAGTAAAGTTACGGCCATCAGACGCGAGGAAACGACGCAGGCGTTCCAAATTCACATGTCCCGTTTCCGATAGTATACCCCAAATCCCGTCGATACGCACTGGACGGCACCGCCGGTGCTGATAGGTTCCGCACCAGTTCACGCCATTCAGGAGAGGCTCATGTCACTAGACGCTGTTCTGAGCAGGATCGACACCGATCTGTCCACGTCCATCGACCGTTTGATGGAGTTTCTGCGCATCCCGTCGATCTCGACCGACCCCGCATACAAAGAGCAGGTCGACCAGGCCGCTGACTGGCTGGTCGCCGACCTGCAAAGCATTGGCATTGCAGCCGAAAAGCGCGAGACCCCGGGTCACCCTATGGTTGTAGGTCATGTAGGCGAGGACAGCGACGGACCACATGTTCTGTTCTACGGTCACTACGACGTCCAACCCGTTGATCCATTAGAGCTTTGGAACCGCCCCCCGTTTGATCCAGCGTTGGAAGAGACTGAAAACGGTCAAGTTATCCGCGGTCGCGGCTCGTCGGATGACAAAGGCCAGTTGATGACCTTTGTTGAGGCCTGCCGCGCATGGAAGGCGATCCACGGCACCCTGCCCTGCCGCATCACGTTTTTCTTCGAAGGAGAAGAGGAATCCGGCTCGCCCTCGCTGGTTCCGTTCCTGGAAGCCAACAAGGACGAATTGAAAGCCGATCTGGCACTGGTCTGCGACACCTCGATGGTCTCGCGTGGCGTGCCATCCATCGCCTCGCAATTGCGCGGTATGCTCAAGGATGAATTCACTATCATCGGTCCCCGCATCGATCTGCACTCCGGTCACTACGGCGGCCCGGGCCTCAACCCGCTGCGTGAGTTGTCGAAGATCGTCGCCTCGTTCTACGACGACGAAACCGGTCGCGTGGCCGTAGAAGGGTTCTACGAAGGTGTGCACGAAGTACCCGCCGAGCAACTTCGCCAGTGGGAAAACTGCGGGTTTGATGAGGCGGAATACCTGAGTTCTGTCGGTTACTCGCAACCGCATGGAGAAAAGGGCTATTCCACACTGGAACAGCAATGGGCACGTCCAACGCTGGAAGTGAACGGCTTGTGGGGCGGCTATAACGGTGCAGGATCGAAAACCGTGATCCCGTCCGAAGCGCACTGCAAGATCACCTGCCGGCTGGTCGGCGACATGGACCCCGATGCCCTGCGCGACAAAGTCCGCAAACATGTCGAAGATCGCCTGTCGCCCGACGCGAAAGTTGTCTGGGACAACGATCTCGAAGGGGCTCCGGCATCGGTGATGAACCTAGATCGCCCCGAATTCGAGGCCGCGCGCGGCGCGTTATCAGATGAGTGGAACCGCGAAGCTGTCTTTACCGGCATGGGCGGTTCGATCCCGGTGGTTGGCTATTTTGATTCGGTTCTCGGACTGGACTCGATGCTCGTCGGCTACGCCAATGACGACGATGCCATCCACTCACCGAACGAAAAGTATGACGTGAAAAGTTTCCACAAGGGCATTCGTTCGTGGGCGCGCATACTGGACGCATTGAATAAATAAGATACTTGCGAGGCTCTGCCTCGTGCTCCGTGATATTTTTAGCCAGATGAAGGAAGGATCCTTCATTCATCTGGCCTTTAAATATCCCGGGGGAGACGCCCGGCACGGGCGGTGGGGGCAGAGCCCCCATTCTCACATGTGGATCACACGCCCGTAGGCATCCAACACGCTTTCGTGCATCATTTCCGACAGAGTCGGGTGTGGGAAGACAGTGTTCATCAGGTCTTCCTCGGTGGTCTCCAATTGCCGTCCCACTACGTAGCCTTGAATCAACTCAGTAACTTCCGCGCCGATCATATGTGCCCCTAGCAATTCACCTGTCTTGGCGTCGAAAATCGTTTTGATCAGGCCCTCGGGTTCACCCAACGCAATGGCTTTGCCGTTGCCGATGAACGGGAACTTGCCTACCTTGATGTCATAGCCAAGCTCTTTCGCCTTGGCTTCGGTGTACCCCACCGATGCGACCTGAGGCTGACAATAGGTGCAGCCGGCGATGCTTTCGGGTTTCACTGGATGAGCGTGTTTACCGGCAATCAATTCCGCGACCATGACACCTTCATGGCTGGCTTTGTGCGCCAACCAAGGCGCGCCTGCGATATCACCAATTGCGTAAAGTCCGTCGACACCCGTACGGCAGAATTCATCCGTGACGACATGGGTACGGTCAATCTTGACGCCCAAGGCCTCGAGCCCAAGGTTTTCGACATTGCCGACAATCCCTACTGCCAAGATCACGGTGTCAAAATCGTGCTTTTCGACCTTGCCCTTAACCTCAATATGCGCCGTGACCTTACCCTTGGCGCGGTCCAGTTGCTTGACCATCGCCTTTTCCATGATGGTCATGCCTTGTTTGGTAAAGGCCTTCTTGGCCAGCGCGCTGATTTCTGCGTCCTCGACCGGCAGGACCCGGTCCATAACCTCGACCACGGTCGTGTCTGCGCCCAAGGTATTATAGAAGCTGGCGAATTCGATCCCAATTGCGCCGGACCCGATCACCAACAATTTTTTTGGCATCCGCGGCGGCTGGAGCGCGTGCTTGTAGGTCCAGACCAGATCGCCATCCGCTTCCAATCCGGGCAGTTCCCGCGCCCTCGCACCGGTGGCCAGAACGATGTTCTTGGCGGTCAGTTCCTCGGTACCCTTGTCGGTTTTGACGGTGACCTTGCCTTTAGCAGGGATCGTGGCCGCGCCCATGAAAACGGTCACTTTGTTCTTTTTCAACAGATGGCCAATGCCACCCGACAGCTGCGCCGCAACGCCGCGCGAACGCTTGACGACCGCATCCAGATCAAAACCGATCTTGTCAGCGCTCAGGCCGAAATCCTTGGCCCGCTCCATCAGATGGAACACTTCGGAGGTTCGCAGCAGCGCCTTGGTCGGGATACAGCCCCAGTTCAGGCAGATACCGCCTAAATGTTCGCGTTCGACCACGGCGGTTTTCAGGCCCAGTTGCGCGGCACGGATAGCGGCCACATAGCCACCGGGACCGGCGCCAATTACGATCAGATCAAAAGATTGTGCTGCCATGTTTCCCTCTCGGCGCAGGTCGATTCAGAAATTAGTTCACCATTAAACTAATTTTAAGAACGCATCAACATATTGCTCCCGCGACAAAACGGACGCAGGGTAAACCGGCGCGGAATGCGCAATTTTCAGCCTATACCGCGCGCGAACCTATGGCTAGAAGATACGCACCGGACCTGCCCGGACTTTGTGAAACCCAAGTCATTCGAAAGGCTTACCATGGCCAAAACGCTTAAAGATCTGTTGCTTGCACTGTTGAATGCGACGCTTATCCTGATTGCACTATGCCTGTTTCTGGGGTGGAAGCTGGCTTCTACAGTTGACGACATTACCGTCAAGTTTGCTGAGAAGGTCCAGATCGTAGCGCCCCTGAAGGAAGACGTACAAGGGATACGCGGTGAACTGACGGCATTGCGCAGCGACCTGTCATCCCTTCAGCTTAGCGGAACAGCAGCCGACAGCGCGACCGCCCGAAAACTGTCTGAAGCTTTGGAAAAGCTGAATGATTTAGAGAATAACCTGCAAGCTTCTCAGGCGAGAATAGCCGAGTTGACCGAGGCCCCGGACCAGTTAATCAACACTGCGATTGAAAATTCGGCCGACATTGTTGCCGACCGGATCATTGCAATCCGAGGCTGCGAGCCGGCGTCCTAGCCGGCTGTCTGCAGCTCGCGCACGGTCGCGCCGTATCCGCCCATGTCGACATAGGCGGCCTCGTGCTCGGTCATTGGGCGCGAGAGAGCGTCGTTGCGGTATGGGAACCGACCGAACTTGCGGATCACTTCGCGATGCGCCCTTGCGTGCAACAGGTTGCCGTCGTCGCCATCGGTCATGTTTTGACACATCAGGCGCACACAGCGTTCCTGGTCACACAGGTTTTCCGAATGCATCAATGGAAGATAAAAGAACTGGCGGGCCGGTTCGTCGATCTTCATATCCCACCCTTTGTCCACCGCACATTTCGCTGCTGACAACGCCGCGCGGTCTGAGGCGAAGGCCTCAGCGCTTCCTCGGAACATGTTGCGTGGAAACTGATCCATAAGGATGATGTACGCCAATGCACCGCTGGGATAGGTCAGCCAGAGAGAGAACTTGCCTTCACTCGCAGCCTCCCATGTGGTCAGGAACCTTTCGCGGATTTCTGCATCCAATGCGTCATCCTGCAGATACCAACCCTTGGGACCAACCTCATCTAACCAAAAACTCAATACATCTTCAGGACTTGCCATGCCCTTAACTCCGTCGTGTTTCCCCCCCAAGGGACTTAAATTCATTTAAGTGTGTTTTACAGAATTGTAACAGTAAATTATTGCAACACTTGCGACATAAATTCGTGTTCTAGGCGACATCTTGCGTTTCCTGCTCGGCTTCTGCGGCCTCAATGGCCACCTCCTGCGCCAATTCCATCACAACTGGGGACGCCGTTGGATAAAGCGGCGACATGGTGCCCGTTTCGTCGACCGGGATCGCCGCGCGCTGGGTCATACGGTAGAGCGCATAGCCCGCCATAACGACCAGCAGGATTGCGATGAAAAGGAAAAAGCCCGGAGGACCAAAGACCGCATCCCCCATGAGCCAACCGGTGATCAACGGGCCCGCAATGGCCCCCATGCCGTTGATGAACAAAAGACCCCCTGACGCTGCGGCCATGTCTTCGTGTTCCAGAAAGTCATTCGCGTGCGCAATCAGCAATGAGTAAAGCGGGTTCGACATGCCGCCGATCACAAAGGCCGCGCTCAGCAGGATTGGAAAAGTCACCCCGAACACCAAGCCCACAACTGCCGCGCAGCTGCCGACCCCTGCAACAAGCATAATCAGGAAACGGCGATCCATGCGGTCGGACATCCATCCCAATGGATACTGCAAGACCAGAGCACCGATATAGAATGCGGCAATAAAAGTCGAAATCTCGACCAGTGTCAGGCCCGCGCGGGCACCGTATACCGACGCCATCCCGAACTGTGCAGAGAACACGCCACCCAAAAGAAACATGCCAACACAGCCCAAGGGCGAATATCCGAACAATTCGCGCAAAGTCATCGGTTTGGTTGTGTCAAACGCAGGTGTCGGTGAGATCGACAAGAGAATGGGCGCAAAAGAGACCGAAACCAGAATGGAGGCGATTACAAAGGTATCGAACCCGGCCGGATCGCCCAACAGAACCAATCCTTGTGCGCTGATGATGCCTGTCATCTGGAAGATCATGTAAAGAGACAGTGCCTGGCCGCGATTTTCGTTGCTGGCTGCATTGTTGAGCCAGCTTTCCGCTGTGACGTACACTCCGGAGAAACAGAACCCGATCACGACACGACCCAGAATCCAGATAACCGGGTCGGTCATCAACGGATACATGATCATCACGGCAGAAATGAACGATGCCAGCGCCGCGAAGACCCGCACATGACCAACCCGTCGGATCATTTCAGGCGCAAGGCGCGATCCACCTAGGAAACCAACGAAATAGGCCGACATCACGAATGACATCTGAAGGGTCGAAAACCCCTCAATCTCGCCCCGGACACCCAGAATTGTCCCCTGAAGACCGTTTCCGACCATCAACAGGCCCATACCAAGCAATAGCGCCCATGCGCTGGAAAGGACCTGAATCATTGGGGCCTCCGAAAAATTCCGACCTAGACTGTGACACCGTTTTGCAATCAAAAACGGCTTTGGTCATGCTTGTCTACGACATTGAAAAGATTCGATCCCGACAACACGTCCCTTACGGGATCAAAAGCGACGCATCCCCGTAAGAGAAGAACCGGTATTTCTGTTCAATCGCATGCGCGTACACCTGCCGCATTCGCTCCTGCCCCATCAGGGCCGACACCAGCATCAACAAGGTGGATTTCGGCAGGTGGAAATTGGTCATCAAGGCGTCGGTCACATGAAATTCGAAACCGGGATAGATGAAGATATCCGTTTCACCTTCCCATGGTTCGATCTGGCCCGACCGGCTGGCGCTTTCGATCAGACGCAGCGCGGTGGTGCCCACCGGGATGACCCTGCCCCCTTCGGCTTTGGTCTCTCGGATCTCTTGCGCGGCGGCGGCGCTGACATTGCCCCACTCTGCGTGCATCTTGTGGGTCGTCACGTCCTCGACCTTGACCGGCAGAAAGGTGCCCGCGCCCACATGCAGCGTGACATGAGTGACTGCGACACCGCGCGCGCCCAGCGCCTGCATCAACGCCTCATCAAAATGCAGCGACGCCGTCGGGGCGGCAACTGCACCGGAATTGCGGGCCCAGATTGTCTGGTAATCCGTCTTATCCTGCTCATCCGCAGGCCGCTTGGCCGCGATGTAAGGCGGCAGAGGCATTGCACCGGCCTGTTCCAACGCAGCATCAAAATCATCGCCCGACAGATTGAACCGCAGATAGGCTTGCCCGTCCTCAACCCGCTCCGGCGTGGCGCTCAGTTGATCCGAGAACTGAATGTCCTCGCCCAGCTTCACTTTCTTCAGCGGTTTGATCAGGGCTGCCCATGTGCCATCAGCCTGCGGGTCCAGCAAAGTCGCCTCGATTGCGGCAGACACCGGTCCTTGTACACTGTTGCGATGGCGCCGTCCGTTCAGACGCGCGGGGATGACGCGCGTGTCGTTTAGCACCAATCTGTCACCCGGCTGCAACCAGTCGGTTAGATCAAAAACATGCGCCTCCGAGATCACGTCACCATCGGCCACCAACAGGCGCGCGGATGAGCGCGGGCTGGCAGGACGTGTGGCAATCCGGTCTTCAGGCAGATGGAAATCAAAATCGCTGAGTTTCATAGTCGCGCCATACAATTCCGCATCGGAATCAGCAACAGCCCATCCGGGTCAATTGTCCCGTGGTGGAGAGCCAAAGGTCTTTTTGGGCTCATCCGGCTTTCTCGGCAGCGCATTGGGGCCATCTGATACAGTCGGGGCCGGTGCGCGCAGCAAATTGCGTAGGAACAGTGGCGCAAGGCCAGACAGCGGGTTTACGGAAACCTTTGGCTTCGTAAGCGGCCCGGTCAGGCTGTAGTTGAACCCGATGACCCCCTCGCCTTTTTTCGTAAACACACTTCCGATTGCGTTCACCAGGTAGATCGGAGAGATCGCGCCACGCAGGTTCAGCATGCCCGCAACCGTGTCGATCGTGCCGTCAAAGGACAAGCCGATAGACGGGCCAACGGCACTGCCGCTGAGAACTTTGATTTCGGTCGGAGTGATCCGCATGCGGCTATCGATGGTCGCGAAAAAAATCCCCTGCCCGGTCATCTCGTCCAAAAGACCAACAAGACTGATCGCGTCCAACAGTGCGGCCATTGCCGGTGCATCGGTAATGCGTGTGTTTAGTATTTTGAGGATCACATCATAATTCCCCGGCGCGCTGACCGGTTCCAGTTGCAGATCCAAACTGCCGCCACGCGCCTGGGTGATAACACCAGCTGACCGCAGGACGGCCCCTGCGTCCTTCGACTTTATGTTCACGGCGCTACCGCTGTCGCGCGGGCTCATCTGACCGCTGACCGCCGTGCCGCCGTTAACATTGGCCGTAAAGGTGCCGTTCACCCCGCCTGTGGTTTGAAACGCGCCCCGGAACCCGGTCAGTGCAATGTCTTCGGTCACCTGCAGGCGGTCCAACAGAACATCGATCCTTGGACCGGGGCCTGACCCTCCTCCGCCACCGCCCTCGCCGAAGGTTGCGCGACCCAGATTCATGACACCGCCCTGAACGACGATATTAGGGACAGGTCCGCCGGTGTTGATCAGTTCGGCCGGCACCGCCAGCCAGTTGCCCAGATCAAACGAACTGAACCGTATCCGGTCAAAGGCACCCCCGTCCCGGAAGAAGATCGAGGCTTTAGTGCGCAGCCCCGCGACATCAAGCGTCAGATCATCCACTTTGGGCTTTTCACCCAGCGTGGCGTCCAGTGTCATCTTTCCGGTCGCCCCCGTCCCTTTGCGCCAGCCAAGTTCAGGAATTGCCATTCCGACCCCGGCGAGGTCCGAGGTCGCAGAGAGTGTGACGGGTTCATCCGCGCCGATTCCAACGGTGATATCCGCTGTGCCTTTTCCAGTCAGCATGCCCGGCGGCAGCGGCACCTTCAGTTCGCTCATCAACAAAGGCGACAGTTCGATCTGGCCCGTCAGTTCGCTGCGTTGCGGCCCATCCCCGCCAATGGGCTGACGCCACGCGACCTGCATCGGCACTTGGCCGAATAAGCCGTAGCCGTCGATCTTCACCTCGGTCTGATTGCCGGACAGGTTCAAAAGGTCAGCGCTAACGGAATAGTCAGGCACAAGTTTATCGCTTTGCACATTGTCGATTTCACCGGTGTAATGGAACTCGGTGTCGTGAAACTTCAGCCCCTTTTTCAGCGGCAATGACAAGGTGCCTGACAAGCTTACGTCACCAGCCGCCAGATCGACCGGCAAGTTGGCTTTGGACATCAGGCTTAATGGTGGGCGGTCCAGCAGCGACAGAGCGGCCTCGACGCTGCCGCGCGCCTCGATCCGAGCAATCGCAGGCGTTCCGCCCTTGGCAGTTGTATCCGGGATAATGAACGAGGTTCCCGAGGCATCCACCGCGCCACCCTGATCGGCGATGACAACCCCTTTTTCAGCCGTGACGGTAAGGCGGTCTTTCAACAGGCTAAGCCGGCCCTGCCCGTCCTGGATCAGCGGCAAGGTCTTGGCAAACCTGATCTTGGCCTCATCGAACCCAAGGCCCAGATAGAGGTCCGGCTTACTTCCAGGATGCAAGCGCAGTGAAAATTCCACATCCGAAAACTGCCCCTCGTACAGGTTTTCCGACACCCATTTCCGTGGGTTCGGCGCCAGTCTTTCGGGCCAGTATCGCAACAGGTTCTCGGACCCCATCTTGTCCAATTGCGCATCAAACGCGGCATCCCAACCGTCCGGCTGGCCGATCAAACTGCCCGTTGCGTGCAACTCGTGTAGGGCATCGGTGATAGTCAACTGCCCCAGCTGCAGCTCGAACGGAGCAAGCTTGAGTTGAAAATCCACGTCCGCCCGCGCCGTTTCCAGCGATTCCGGGAACAGACCACCGGGGTAGATATCGATACTGTTCAGGGTCAGCTGTGATGTCAGGCTTTCAAGAACACCATTTTCGACCCCGCTCAAATAGGCTTTACCTTCGGCCTGCACGGCCCCCACATCGGACACGACCGAGGCCTCGTTGAATTCCAAAACATGACGCGCGGGGTCATAAGTGAAATAGGCGCGCGCGGATTCGAACCCGATCGGGCGCGTCTCGGGTCTGGGCTGCAGGACACCCTCGCCTAGGTTCAACGTCGCAAAAAGCGGACCCAGCGCAGCCTGCCCATCTACACTGCCCCGTAACGCGCCAGAAATCGGAGCACTGAGCACCTGCAACCAAGCCAGTGCAACGCTCTGGGTGGCAATGTCTTCCGAGGGAAGATCGGTGATCGAAACCCCAAAACTCGCCTGAGGGGTACCAAGCACGCTGGTATAGTTCGCCTCGATCGTGCTGGCGTAATCGCGCCCGGTCAGAACCGAAAACCCGGTCGCCAGTCGCATTTCATCGCCGTCCCGGATGATCGAGATGTGCCCGCCGTCAAACACCCAGGCCCGCCCCAGCCGCAGATCCTGATAATCCAGCGTCAACGATTCCAGATCGACCGCCCGCAAACCTGACAGAAACGGGGACAGGAACACATCATCCGATTCCTCGATAAGCTGTGCCAGCGTCGGGGCCTCTTGCACCGGAGCACTGCCCGACCCAACAGTCAGCGACAGCGCACCATCCTCACCACGGGTCAAAGCAATCTGCGCACCCAGCATAGTGATCCGCCGCGGTCTGATCTTGCCGCGCAGCAATTCACGCATCGACAGGCGTGTTCGCAAATCCGAAATCTGAACGATCTGACGCCCCGCCGCATCGCTGATGGTCACATCCGTCAATCGGATACGCGGGCGCCACTTTTCGTTTACGATAAAGCTGGCGTCCCCAAAGGTGAATTTCAAACCGCCAAGACTGCGTTCCAGACGCGCTTCTACTTTCTGTGTGACCCATTCCGGCGCGTGCAGCTGTTTTCCGATTAAAAAGAACCAGCCCGCTCCGACCAGCAGGCACATTAAAAACAAGGTTCCGATGCTCCAGCGCGCGGCGATACGACGGCGTGACCGGCGGCGGACAGGCGTCTCGGGCCGGTCGCCACTTGCGTCTTCGTGCTGAGCCAATTTTTTATCCAAGTCTTTCAACCCGCTCGCGTCGCCCTATTATGCCGGGCAGCACTTAAAATCCTTTAGCGGAGTTTCCAATGCCCGACGTAACAGACATCGCCCCTGATTTCACATTACCCCGCGACGGCGGCGGCGAAGTGACCCTATCGGACCTGCGCGGCGGTGCCGTCGTTCTGTTTTTTTACCCCCGCGATGATACGCCGGGCTGCACCAAGGAATCCATCGGTTTCTCGGAACAACTTCAGGCCTTTGCAGATGCGGGGGCTCAAGTTTTTGGCATCTCGCGGGATAGTGTTGCCAAGCACGACAAGTTTATTGCCAAACACAGCCTGACGACTCCGCTTTTGTCGGATGAAGGGTCTTCGGTCTGCGAGGACTATGGCGTCTGGGTTGAAAAGAACATGTACGGCAAGAAATCCATGGGAATTCAACGCTCGACCTTTCTGATCGATGGCGAGGGCAAGATCGCCAAGGTCTGGCGCAAAGTCAAAGTCCCCGGCCATGTGGACGAGGTGCTAGAGGCTGTGCGCAGCCTGTAATCCTCTCGACCACGGTCGTCATCCGGTCTATGAGCCGTCCATCTCAACCAACGGAGACAACGCGGTGTCCAAAACACTGACTCAGATGGCGACCGAAGTCCTGACAACAGCGAATGTTCGGGAAAAGACTGCCCTGTCCAAGCGCTATGCCGCCGCCTGGTTCGCATCGCGCAAGGGCGACGCGCCTGAGATTGAGGTGGGAACCGCAACTCCGCCGCTGAACCCTGCCCGCCCGGAAAAGCCCGAGCTGCTATCGCCGCGTGAGGTTCCAAAGCGCAAGCCCGGAACCGAGGCCGGGCGTATCGCCCTGCTTCACGCAGTTGCGCATATCGAGCTGAACGCCGTCGACCTACACTGGGACATCATCGCGCGATTTGGCCACGTGCCGATGCCCATCGGGTTCTACGATGACTGGGTCAAATGCGCCGAAGAGGAATCGCGGCATTTCGAAATGGTCTGCGATTGTCTGGAAAGCAAGGGCAGCCACTATGGCGCTCTGCCCGCGCATGCGGGAATGTGGCGCGCGGCCGAAGACACTGCCGAAGATTTGATGGGGCGACTGGCGGTTGTCCCCATGGTGCTCGAGGCGCGTGGGTTGGACGTGACACCCGGCATGATCGACATATTCCGCAAGGCCAAAGCCGAGCAGGCAATTGCCGCGCTCGAGGTCATCTATGCCGAAGAAGTGGCCCACGTGGCTTATGGTTCAAAATGGTTCCATTTATATGCCAACCATTTCGTTCCAGAGGAAGCCTCGAGCACCTAAATATTTGTAAATTATTAAAAATTTTTTCATCAGATCGGATTCCCCCTTCAAAAGACTTGCGTCATCACTTGAAGTTACGGAACAAGTATTTTCTGGACGGAACTTTCGAAATGTGCCCACGCACACACACGCAAGACCCACAAAAAGCCAATTATCACAAAGCTTTAAAAGATTGGGCGTTCTGGGAACAAAAATGACCGACAGCACTCTTTGCCACGTAGTTTGGTGCACGTTGCTGACTAGATTTGACTTACAGTCACGGACGGAGACTCAGATGGTCTCAACTACTTCAGACGTTTTCATTTTTGAAATGCCAACAGCGGTATGTTTTCCGACCACTGGGAGGCGCAATACCCGGCCATTTCAGAGTGACTGGCACCTTGGCACGCGCGCTCTCCAAATAGCTGGCGTGTGCCGAGGTGCCTTGGTCCGTCAGGACCAATCGAAATTCCATTTCAAGAATTGTCTTTGAGCTGTTTTGCCCTGCTTTGCGTCAGGCTATCGTTGTCACCGTTCATCTCAAGAATTCTGACATGATGGGTAAGCCTGTTGAGAAAGGCTCCGGTCAGCGATATCAAACCGTGACAGGCACAAGCCTTGTTGCCGATGATCGTTGCAAATGTGCAGCCTGGTGAGGTTGCGTGGATCCTTGCCTCCAAGTTGGTTTGTCTGTCGAGGTTGTTCCCTTCGATCATTTGCAGTTGCGGGCCTCTCCGGTGATTCGCAGCGCTGGTCAAAACTGGCACCGACAATGCTCAAAAACGCGTTAGACCGGAAAAAAATCTTAGGGCTCTCATTGGCAAGAATAGCCAATCGTAGAGCACCATCGCCTCTCTACTCTTCTTCTATCCTTGAAATCCAAGAACAGTCCCCCATCTATCCATTAGGGACCAAGAATAGCGCAAGTGTTTGTTCTTGCTAAATATTTAGGGCCGCACCAAGCGCGAGAAAGTTGAAGATTGGCCTCCATTCGGGTATTGTTTGGAGACCATCCACTGCCTCGGAGAAACCCTTGAAGCCCATCTCAACACTAGGCCGGCAACCTGTGAAACACTCTCAAACTCGAGCTGGCGAAACCCGATTTTCGATTTACCGGGAAGATGGCAGCATCGCTCTTTGGCCTTGGGCTTGGGTTGTCAGCGAGACACGTCAGCGAAACTACACCCCTGATACTATTTCCACCCGACTATCTCACATCGCCATTCTCGAACTTTGGGCAATTCACCGAGGTGTCGACCTTTACACCATCATGCTAGACGGAGAATGCCTGAGCTTAGAGCAATTAGCAGACTTAAACTACTTCCTGAATTTTCAAATCCAGGATTTGCGTAAGCTGGCGTGGGTTTTGCCCATGAATGAGCAGAAGTTTCTTACCAGGTGTCTGGAAGAGCGAAGCGTTCAAGCTGGCACAATAGTCCAACGGCAAATTGGTATTGAAGAATACCTCCAGTGGCTCGGCGAATATGGCAATCGCTTGCTTCGAAAAAAGCCAAGTCCAGAATCCGAACGGCAACTGTGCCGTCGCAAACAACTCTTGGAACCAGCGATCAAGCTAAGTGACGGCGGCCACCACACAGCGCCGGGGAGTTATGCGAATTACTTTCGAAAGGTACGCAAAGGTATGCCACAAAGCCGGATCAAGGCATACGATCATGAGAAAGCTGCTGACCGCTTTTCCCTGTGGTTAGCGATCTGCAATCCGTATGATGTTTGGCCCAAGAACCGAATTCGAGCACTACGAAACTACCTGATTTTACTGATGTTTTCCGAACTTGGTTTGCGCGCTGGCGAGTTGGGTCAATTGAAGACCGAAGATTATAAGAGCGAAGATGATTTGATCGAGGTCGTTCGCCGCCACAATGACCCAGAAGACCCTAGGAAACGTCAGCCAAACGCAAAGACCTTCGACCGGAAAATCAGTTTGAAAGCGTCGCCGTTGCTGATCGAGACCCTCGATGAATGGATGGATGTGAGGGACGACATCGATTTTCAAAGCGGCAGAAACTCAAACTCCTTCATGTTTGTCAACTTGGCTCGTGATCCCATTGAGTATGGCAAGCCCATGTCCAAGACCGCAATTGACGATGTGTTCAGAGACGCCTCCAGAGCGGCAGGCGTTCGAAAACTAACGCCGCACCCTATGCGACACAAGAAGGCTCGAGAAATGGCCAAGCTTCTAAACGAACTTGGAACCAGCGGCGAAGAAGCTCGAAAGGTCTTCACCTATCACTTTGGGTGGTCGGAAACATCTCACATGATCTCTCGCTATCTCGGAGGAGAGTCCGACATTGGCGCAGCGAAAAGCATCCGAACGATCTGGGCGGAACAGGAAGCTCGAGCCGCTGCCAAGGATACGGAATTCCTCAACATAATTGGCTCAGAAACAAGTGAGTACATTAGCCTGCTCGATCACCGCGAAAAGTTGGCCGAAGAAGCCGCGACAAAGAAGAAAGATAAGAAATGAACAAGCACAAACCGTGCTCTCACGGCATTCCAGCACTGCGCCCAACCAATATCCGCCGAGCTGCCAATGGTGAAACTTTCGATATCACCTCTGATTATTGGGAAGTGAGCGCAACTGGTAGCGTAGCTACCTTCAATTTTGAATGGTGTACTGAGGTATTGTCGCCGTTGATGAAGAACGCGCTCAAGGAAGTGGTGGCTTACCAGCCCAAACCGGACCTTCATCGTCGGGCTTTGCAAACTCCGAAATGCGGACAAAATTAGCTTTCGCTGCGCTTGCACCAATGTCCGGTTTTTCTGGTATTCATGGCCCAGTTTCTTTGCAAAACCCACGTCCAAAATATCTAAAACTCGTCAAATTCCGGGACATTGCCAAGCCGAATGAGGAAACTTGGCGACCCGACTTCGCCACTGTTCGGATCCTCACTGACCATGTAGGCGTCGGCGCCAGCGCAATCGTCGGATTGCGCTTCTCTTTCTGCTCTGTTTTGTGCCTCCGCTGCCGTGGAGTATTCAAATTGCTTGCCTATTTTCAGGCTTCCTTGCCCTCCGCGTCCTGGCTTCTGTTCCACATATGTTTGGCAGATGTAGTGAACTTTTTCTGAGCTCTCATCTGAGAGTGTCATGGCAATATCCTTGAAACGAGTACGGGCGCTACTGATGCATGAGAAAAGTAGGGCTCGCTAGCTGCTTTGTTTGTGTTTCGCTCAATTAAGTTGCGCGGAGAGAAGGGCCAACGATCCTGTCACCGCTTTTTGACGGGCTTCGGCGGACTGGCTTCAGATGGTGTCTTCGCATCCCTTTCGAGCCGAGTTTTGCGAAGCCGAGCGTTCTTGATCTGTCTTTGCTCTGCTTCTTCGTTGACCATTTCCCTAACGACCCGCGTTGTTTTTTCCATCGGCGTTTCCGCCTTGGGAACGTGTGCATTGAAGAGAGTTGCTTTTTTCAGCTTTGCCAATGGCTATTCTCCTATCCGTTTCCAACGGCGCATTTATCAGTTGAGTATTTCAAATTGATGCCAGGTGATTGCCTGGTCCTTGAGAGACACGCACGTGACGTGAAGGACTGCGATGGAGCAGCTTTGTCTTAACGTCAGGAGCGGACATGGCTTTCATCAACGCGCTATAGTTCATTTGGAATCTCATTTCCGATCCCACGCTCTGCGTCGAATTGTAAGTGCCGACGACAAGATGATCGCTTGTTGCACCGATGAGTCTGTTTCTAGGAGGCATAGCAAGCCCGAAAACGTCCGTATCTTGCTGGCCAATGGCGAGAACTAATTGTGTGCTCTGTCCACTTTTTGGGACAAGGTGAAGTCTTTTGAATACCGGGTCGCAGATGCTCTGAGGGTGAGTTGCAGGTTTGGACCCTGTTTCAATGACCTCGGCGACAAGCGTAAAGGCATCAGTATACATCCCGCCTATCTGATCTCCGGATACCGGATCAACGCCCAGAAGTATTGCCTCCCCCAGCCTTAAATCGTTGATGCGCCCAGCTGGATGTCCACTGAAGGCCCAAGAAAGGTTGGCCGAGTTACCGCCAGATACCGTCTGAAGGAAGGGACCAAACTGTCCCTCTGTGTCATTCGCCAGGACAGACAAGGCATCCATGTCTGCTGCATTCGGGGCAATTCCACTCAGACATGCGAAGTTCGCTCCGATGCCTTTTAGCGCGACACCTGGCATATCCACCACTTGCCGTGCAATTGAACCGAGGTATTTGGGCATGATCCCTTCGCGCAGATCGCCCATCTCAACCATCAGGATAATGCCGTGAATGCAGTCCTTCCGGATCGCGGCGGCGGCCAGAGCGGTAATCACGAGGCTCTCTGTGTTGTAGCTTGCCTCACAGTATTGGACGAGCTGATCGACCTGGCTCAGCGTTGGTGTACGGATCATGGTGATCGGGCATGTCATGCCCGCATTGCGTAATTTCCGCACGTTGCTAAGACGCGCTTCTGCAAGTCCCACAGCGCCACCGTCCAGCATGGCCCGAGCGATTGCTGGATGCCCGCACACTGCTTTGGTCACACCGGTGACGCTGATGCCGCGAGTCTTGAGGCGCCCGATCACAGTCTTTGCATTGTGGCGTATCTTGCTCAGATGCACCTCAATGCGGGGTGTACTCATATCGCAGCCACAGGCGTGGATTGATGTAACCCAGGATAGGCGGCGACAACCATTGCAAGCAAATGCGATACTGGCCGGCTGAGTACATCCGTTACAGGCAGCCCGAGTTTTCGTGACTGTGCGGCGATAGTTTCGGTAATCTCGGCCTCAGACATCCCCTCGTGATTGAGCGTGACACCGATGACTTTTGTGTCAGCAAAAGCTTCGATAAGGGCAATCTCACTTGCAGGCTTGGGCATTGGCATATTGGGAAAATCACAGCGATGTGCGCGCTTTGGAGCGTGCTGAAGGATCACGGCGTCTGGTTGGCTGCCCCGCAGGATAAAGGCGGATGTGCAGAATGCCGGATGACTCAACGCTCCTTGACCTTCGATCAATATGACATCGGGTTGTTCAGCCTCGGAAGCGTCAACAATCGCGCCTTCAAGCTCACCACAACAAAACTGCGGCGGTACGGCATCCATTGCCACTCCATATTTTGCGCCCTGCATCAAACCCGTCTGGCCCGTACCAACAAGAACAGTCTTGATGCCCCTTGCGTTCAAGGCGCGGGCCAATACGGTTGCTGTTGTCCGTTTTCCAATGGCGCAATCGGTACCAAGAACCGCTATTCGCAGAGCTTTCACACCTGCAATACTCCCGTCGAACAGGCGCATATCCTTGCTGGGTTTAGGTTTTCGAATGTCTCGGATGGTGACTTTGCGTTCGACCGCAAAAGACGCGATTTCAGGGTCATCGCTCAGATATTCATGCAATCCACTGACGATGTTCATACCTAGTGATATCGCATCCATAACGACGCTGCGATCCGTTGAGGAGAGTCTCCCCGTAGAAGGCGCCATCCCGTAAATGAGGGTATCCGGGATGACGGTTTCATGGACGGCGGCGGCGTCCAGACTTCTGAAGACCGGAATGTGGTTTACTGCATCGTCAAGAACCTGCCCACTGTCTTCGCCGTCGTGGTTGCTATCGATAACAGACAGGATCCTGTAGGCCTCTGAATGACGAACAAGGCCGTTTGCAGTTTTGCCATCAATGTTGGCGAAGTTGCCTTGGCAATAGACAATCGCAGTTGGTGGCAAGACGATCTGAGTGGCAGAGGTTGAGCTTATGGGTTCGTCTCTGGTCAATGGCGGCGCTTGTGCACCACTGACGGGACGACGGATAGTGTTTGCCGCGTTATAGTCGGTTTTCATGACGTTTCCTTTATGTGGTCGACGCCGAAGGCAACGCTGACGTCACCATCGGGTAATGAAGTCGAGAATATCGTGCCGCGCGCTCAGTTATCGAGAACGCACAGACCTTTAGACAACTTGAAATTCTTGTTGCAGTCCCAGCGGTTTCCGGACCTGTCGAGATGGGCATTCGCAGGAAGGTCTATTACTTCACAGCTCACACCTGAGGCTGCGTATCCCCGCTCGCACTTCCAGCCCGTGCCGTAAGTTGCATCGTCGAAGTAGGCATGTTCAGGGATCACAACAGGCGCGCATAATCCATCCTGTGCAAAGTATCCACGTTCGCATGTCCAGGGTCGGCCGTATCCTGATGAATTCAGATACGCGTTGGTCGGGACTACAATGGCAACGCAAAGGTCGTCCAATGCTTCAAACCCACGTTTGCATTCCCACGCGGGCCCATAGGTCGTAGCTGCCAGGTAGGCGTTTGCGGGCACGACAATTTCTTGACACGTGTCATCGATTTTTTGAAAACCGCGAGAGCAATGCCAGCGCTCACCTGATGGATCAAGAAATCCACCATCGGGTACAGTTACCGCAACACAGTCGGTATCATCGTTCTTGCGAAAACCATGAAGACATTCCCAACCAGAACCATAGGTGCGGTTGGTCGGATACGCATTTGCTGGCACTATGACAACGGCGCAGACGTCGCCACTCAGCCTGTACCCGGCGTTACATTTCCAACCTTCGCCGTAGCTCCTTGCAGTGGCATTTTCAGGCACAGGTTGCGATGTGGATTGAGCATATGCAGGCGTCGAAAACAGAAGCAGAGCACAGATTGGGAGCACAATCAGAGCCGCAATCATCTGAATGCCTGGTGACAGGTGCGCTCCCCAGATCGCCCGACAGAGTTGCGGCATTACCTCTGAGTTATGATCCATCTAGCGCAAGCCCCGCGATACAGGCATCTGCAAGGTCGCGGCTTGGCGTTTCCGACCCCGGCAGCGTAGCCCAACCCGTATCCATCATAGCCTTGCGGCGACTGAAGCCAGAGGCCTCTTGGAGGGTTACGATTATTTCTTCGCGCCTGGGGTCAGCCGCTGACCTGTTCAGGCAAACCGGCACCATCGCGAGCGTCACTTCTTCGCTTGCATGGTCCTTCGCCAATTCTTGAGCGCTGCCGCTGGTTGTCCAACCGCCCCAGGTAAAGCCAAGGATTGAGACCGCAATCGCACCACACAACGCACCGTAGATGCCTGGTTTCGTCCATTCTGGAAATGTCATTTTGGATCCTCTGGCGGAGAAAGCGCCGCCGCGCTGTTTTGTTTCTTTTTGCGCATTCTTATTCTCGCGCTAGGGTCCTTCCCAAGTCGCGATGACCGATAGGTCCAGTTCGGGCCTACCGGAAGCTTGTTTGATCAACGGTTGCGTTGTGGTTCTTTGGCAAACCACCGGTGCGTCTGATCACCACAACGGATCAACAACCGTCACAAGCGATGTGGTTGTGCGCGAAAACATCGGCAACCTTCCCAAACATCAGATCCAAGTAGAGGACGTGACAGCTGAATTTTCATGATGGAAGAACTTAGTTCACTCTAGCAGGCGATACGCCTAGGCCGCAGAAAACCAGAACTTTAGTGGGTCTTATATAGCCACTTGGCGACGGTATTACAACGTTCATGGGCCTAACGCTTATTTCAAGACCCGATACTGATGAAAGCACTAGGCTCAACCCGGTATTCGCCTTGTGTATCGGCAAATCCGTGACCACTTATGGAGCTTCATTAGCATGCCACTCTGAAGCCGACATTCGCTGCATCACAGAAAACATGTAGTTTGGGCTCTGTGCCGCCGTACTCTGCGGTTTGCATAATTGGCTAGTCGCAGCCCAAAGCGCACATTCGTAACAAAGCCTTGCAGCTCCTGCTTCGGACCATAAGCCGTCAGAGATTGATGGGAGGTGTCGTCAGACTGGTTAGGGTCGCCGTTGCAAGCAGGATCAGGACAACAGCCAACATCTCTATTGAAATCGACCGTCGTAGAGCAAGTGTAGCGCCACGCTTCTCAGCCCTGAGAGCCGGAACAAATCTCAGCTTGTTCAGCGCCGCTATACAAAGCAGGGCAGAAACGATCACGACTTTGACCAAAAGCCCCAATCCATAGGCCGTTCCGAACAAGGCGGCCACAGTGCCCGAAAGCAGCCACGCGAGCGCTGCGCCTGCAACAATCAGGACGGCAACTCCATAAGCAGCGACACTGCCAAAGTGGTGCAGTAGATCGGCCCCATTGGGAGTGAGCGCCGCTTTGCGCAAAGGCAGGAGAGCACCGACCCAAAACGCGGCAGCCAGCAGATGAAGAACCAGCAAGACAGCGAGAGCCGCTCTAGGCTCTCCGAGCGAGTGTCCCACCTGGGCAAATGAAATCGCAATGGCGAGGCTACCCGCCAAAGCGATCCATTGCCCGACGCGGGGAAGCAGGATTGCCAATATCGCGAGTTCACCCACTCCTCGCCAAATCGCGGCGGTGCCAAGCGGACTGCCCCAAACAAAGCCAAGCATCATTGGGTCCGTCGCGCCCTCAAAGCCCATCCCGGATATCCGCGCCGCTCTAATCCCGAAACGTAGAGCCAGCACGGCAAGACCGACAATAACTGCACCGACCGCGAGGTGCCTTGCAAGGCGCAAAACAGACTCTTCAGCGCGCTTGGCAAAGAGGACCGTGAACAGGACGCCACCCATCGCTAGCAGCGCCGCACCGTAGCCAAGTGCTTTCGCCAAAATGGCCAAGACGACAACACCGTCAATGGGGGCCAGTCCGGTCATTTAGCGACTGTGAAAGAGAAGCTTCCCTGCATCGGGTGACCGTCGGAAGCCATACCACGCCAGTCGAAGCGGTAGCTTCCCGGTGTGAGCTTTTCCAACGGCATGGCCCGGAATTCTTTGGCGTGGTCCATACCCGTTTCGCGTTCAATTTCGACGTCGCCATCGGGTGAGCTCAGCGTGACCGAGATGACGCGCATCGGATCATCGAACTGCATGGAAAGCTCCGACACTTCCGTGACAGTCGCGCCGTCTGTCGGTGTCGTTGCTTCGGGCTTTGAATGCGCGGCCGCAAGCATTGGAGCCATTGCTACGACCAAGCCGATAAGAGTTTGTTTGATCATCTGAGTTTTCCTCTATTCGGATTGGGCATTCAACTCGTCGTGGTACTCACGAAGGTCATTGGGCCAGGTTGACTTGATAAAAGATAGGACCGCTATGATTTCGTCATCGCTGAGCACACCTTCATAGGCCGGCATACCGGTTGGGGGCGCATTTTCCATCAGTCCGGCCAGGCCAAATTTGGTCAGGGTGAAAAGCGTTTCATCATCGTGGTGCCACGTATGCCCTGTGGCGTCATGCGGCGGTGCTGGTAGCAAACCATCCTCGCCGCGTATCCGCCAGTTTGGCTGTCCTTCAAGGTTCTCACCGTGGCAGGTAGCACATTGGTCCGCGTATATTTCTTGGCCAATGGCGACAACTTCCGCGTCATCAGGTGTTAAAAGACCGACCGCTTCAGAGGCTTGGGCCAAAACGAACGCTACGGAAAAACCGGCGAGCGCAAGCCCACCGGTGACCAAGAGTGTTGTGCGCCCTAGCATCAGGTGTCGAACGGCTGCGCGGTGCCCGCGCGGTAGTATACCGTACCGGCCCCAGCCTCTCCCCCAAATGCAATGACGTCGTAACGGGCGGACGGATCGTCGCCCATACCAGGGGAGCCCATTGGCATGCCAGGAACAGCAAGCCCTGTGATGTCAGGCCGATCCTTCAATACGGCCTCCAGTGCTTCGAACGGCACATGGCCTTCAAAGACATAACCATCGGCTTCTACAGTGTGACAGGACGCGAGGTTCATCGGGATGCTCCGCACTGACTTCTGTGCCTCGGGGTCCGTCAGTTCCTCAACGGTGACGGCGTAGCCGCGTGCGCGAGCCAAGTCGGCCCATGCGTGACAACATCCGCAACCTGGTGAACTGAGCACGTGCATTGGGGTGCCTGCACGGACGGGAAGAGCGGTCGCGATGAGAGCAGTTGCAGACAGTTTGGTGAAGTGACGACGTGTGATCATGTCTGTCGGTCCTTTGATGTGAAATTTGAACGGATTGCGGGCGGGCGCGCGTTGCCGTTCAGGCTTTCGGAGGACCGGTGGGGACACCCAGTGCGAGGCCCGAAAAATCGGAATCAGCATGCGTCACACCACCCTCTGAGATCGCCAATGGAGCAATCGGCGAAATCGCTGCCGTGGCGACAAGATCACCGAAACAGGATGCTGAACCCATGCCGCTAGTAGTGTCGCAACAATCCGCAGCAGCTTTCTCGGCATTAGCCAACGGATCGTCGTCCGCCATTTGAGCATGATGACCAGAATGATCCGATCCATGGGTCAAGCCATGCTTCACGGACGCTGCGGATGCACCAGACAATGCAACAACAAGAAGTATCGACAGGATCAAGCGAAACATACCAAATATCTACTGGGGGTATGTAGTTTTGACAAGTTACGAGGACGTGTCGAAGCAAACGATCCTGGTTGCCTCCATTGAAGTTGCGCCACATCTCTGGATCAGGCCCGTCTAGAGCGGTGGTACGTGAATCACCTGAAATTCCGGTAAAACTGAATTTTGACTGACCTGCGTATTAGTCAGCAACGGCAAGGTCAGCAGGTGGGCGTTTAGCCCAGAGTGATGCCGGTGATGAAGGTGTACGAGCTTTCAACCAGATCGATGACGACATCCAGCTCTTCGGGTGTGGTTGGAGTATAGAT